>NZ_JAUNPE010000285.1 GCF_030536815.1 Kocuria sp. | reverse complement strand
TCCTCAGCCGCCAATATTTACGATGGTAAACTCCGACCACTCGCAGTTCGGAATTCCTGCCGACGGACATCAGCCCGTGAAAAACCATGCTGATCACAGCGACAGGGGCTGTTTCCCAGGGAGAAACCATGAAAACCGGCGCCGCACGAACATTCCTGACGCTCTCGCTGTCCACTCTGCTGGTGGCGACGGCCGCACCCGCGGTGGCGGCCCCGCCGGAAGGGCCGGCCGCTGAACAGCAGGCGCAAGTGCAGCCGCCGACCGTGGGAGGCATTGGTTCTTTGGGGAGGGGAACCGGCACCCAGGGCACGGTGCTACCGGAAACGGACCGGATCGTCGTGAAGTTCAAGGACGAAATTCCGGAGGCCCAGAAGGAAAATGTGCTGACGGAGGTTGAAGAGACCACTCCGATCGAAGATCCCGAAATCGTCAAGACCACCGGTAACGCAGAAGATGTCGTGGAATCCGACACGATGCTCGACAAGGCCGAACAGCAAGCCGTGGTCGAGACCATTGAGGAAGATCCAGCCGTGGAATCGGCCGAACCGGACCAGATCGTGGTCAACGCACTTGCGGGCTTTGCGGGAACCACCCCGAATGACCGCTACTGGGGTTATCAGTGGGGCCCCAGAAACATCGGTGTCCCCGGCGCATGGTGGCACGGAACCGGTGACGGAGTAGTGATCGGCATCGCGGACACGGGCCAGACCAACCACCCCGACCTCAACGGGAAGACGGTTCGGGGGTACGACTTCCTGTCCGACCTGTACCACTCGCGAGACGGCAACGGTCGGGACGGCAACCCCCAGGACATGGGCGATTGGAGTCCAGGGCGGGCCAGTTGGTGGCATGGATCGCATGTTGCGGGTATTGCAGCGGCGCAGACGAACAACCGCGTGGGTATTGCGGGTGTGGCACCGAGCGCCCGAATTCAACATGCGCGCGTGCTCGGGGCTGACGGCAGGGGTTACGTTTCCGATATCGCGGACGGTGTGATGTGGACGGCAGGTATTGCCATTCCCGGGGTCCCCAAGAACACCACCCCGGCCAAGGTCGTCAACTTGTCGGAGGCCTGGGACGCGGCAACCTGCGCACCGGTCATGCAGAACGCCATCAACCGTATGCATCGCATCAATGTGCCGCTCGTGGTGGCGGCGGGTAACGCTGCCAAGAGCGCAAATCTCGCGTCCCCGGCCAATTGCCCCGGCGCGATCGTGGTGGGCGCCACGACGTCGCGCAATACAATCACCGGGTATTCGAACTGGGGACCCCTGGTTGATGTCGTGGCGCCCGGTGGTGACAACAACGCGCCGATTTGGTCCACGGTCAACACCGGGAAGTTCGCGCTGGGATCACCCACCTACGGAGACCTCAGTGGCACGTCCATGGCGGCACCGCATGTTGCGGGCGTCGTGGCCATGATGAAGGAACGCAATCCCAACCTGGGTGTGGAAGCCATCAGGAACACCCTGCGAAACACGGGCACCAACGTGAGCGGGTATCGGAAGGTCGACGCCGCTCGGGCCGCGCGCGCGGTCAAGCCCACGGTCCGCGGCGCCATTGCGCAGTACTACAACGCACGGGGAGGCACCGCGGTCTTCGGCGCCCCGACCACGGGTGAACTGAGTACCGGAGTGGGCGGGGTCTCGCAATCGTTCCTGCGTAACGGCAGGACCACCAAGATCTTCTGGTCATCCCGAACCGGCGCGCAGGAACTGAAGATGTGGACGGGAATCGGTGGCCGGTACACCTCCCTGGGCGGGCCCCGCGGCGTGGGAATTCCGTTCAACAGGGAGCGCCCCACCGCCACGGGTGGTGCGTACCAGGGGTTCGTGCATCCCCAGACGGGTCGGACGGTCAAGATTCTCTGGAGTTCCAGGTCCGGTGCTCACCCGATCGAGGAAAAAACCGCCATCGGCCAGAAATGGGCACGTAGCGGGTACGAGTCCGCGGTGGGTTACCCCACGATCGCGGAGACGCGGACTTCTACCGGTGCCTATCAGCGCTTCATCAACGTCAAGACCGGGGTGCGAACCCAGT
>NZ_JAUNPE010000284.1 GCF_030536815.1 Kocuria sp. | reverse complement strand
GTGCCCCAGATGAGGATCCGGCCGCCGCGCAACCGCACGGCGAGCAAGTACGGCGCACGGAGAAACCTCCGGCGTCCCGAACCGCCGGAGGTATTTTTATGCCCGCCCTGTCCACACCCCAGGTCTCGGAGCAGACCGTCACCACGGGGCCACCCACGGGAACGTCGTGGTTGGTGCGCAGGCCGCGCCGCGAATCCTTGATCTCGTTCGAGGTGTTCCCGCCACACCCCACCCGCGATCCGGAGGCCGTGTGGCGCAACATCGACACCATGGCCGCGGCCGGCCCGGATTTCTTCTCGGTCACCCACGGGCACTCCGGCACCAACGGGGTCTCCCGCGAGACACTGCGGCACCTGCTCAAGCAGACCAAGACCCCCGCCGTGGCCCACCTGACCTGCGGTGGCACCGATCGCGCGGGCTTGGAGCGCGCCGTCGAAGATTTACTTGACGACGGCGTTCGCGACCTTCTCGCCCTGCGCGGCGATCCGCCCGTGGGCGGCGGCGAGTGGGTGACCCACCCGGGTGGTTTACACCGAGCATCGCAACTTGTCGAGCTGATCCGCGAGGTCGAGGAACGGAGGTTCGGCGCGTGCGAGCGCCCCGGAAAAAGGCCGGTCTCGGTGTCAGTTGCCTGTTACCCCGTGGCCGCCAAGGGCCGCGATTTCGAAGCGGACCTGGCGGCCCTGTGGGACAAGCAGGAGGCGGGAGCGGATTACGCAATCACCCAGGTGCTCTACGACGCCCAGGACTACGTGCGGTTCCTGGAGCGTGCGCGCTCGGAGGGCATCCACATTCCGATCATCGCCGGCCTGGTTCCGCTGACCGACATCAAGCGCCTAGGCCGAATGACCGAGCTGACCGGCGTACCGATCCCCGAGCGGATCACCAACTTCCTGGGTACGGACAATCCGTCCGAACTGCGCCGCAGGGGCATTGCGGCAACGCTCACCTTGATCGATGAGCTGCTGGACTTCGGTTGCCCGGGTCTGCACTTGTTCACGTTCAACCGGCCGGACGCCCCACTGGCCATCCTTGATCATCTCCGGGTGCGCGATGCCGCCCGCGAGTTCCGTGGGAGTTCGTCGGCGGCCTGACCGCCGCGCACCGGTGGCCCCACTGCCGCCACACGGGCACCCGCACCACCCTTCCGACAGAACCTTTTCGCAACGGTCACAGCGACCGTGGCTTCCCATTTCACACCCTTTTATCCTCAGGAGCACCCCAAATGACTGCTATTTCCAAGCCCTCGTTCCCCGCCGCTACCATCCTGGGTTACCCCCGGATCGGCCCCAACCGAGAACTCAAGAAGGCCTTGGAGGCCTACTGGTCCAAGCCCGCAGAGAACCCCGCGCAGTCCGTTCTGGACACGCTCGCTCAGTTACACGAGCGCACCGTTCGCCACCTCAGCGACCTCGGTCTCACCGACGCCGCCGCCATCCCCGCTGACACGTTCGCCGTGGACCAGACGCTGGACACCGCACTGGCCCTGGGCGCGGTCCCGGCCCGCTTCCGCGCGGACGGTTTCCGCCCCGCCGCTCCGGACACCGCGCAGGGCATCGAGCTGATCACCGCGCTGTCCCGTGGAACCGATCGCCTGGAGCCGCTGGAGATGACCAAGTGGTTCGACACCAACTACCACTACTACGTTCCCGAGATCGGCCCCGATACCCCGCTGTCCGCGCACCCAGAAAGCTTGATCGAACGCTTCGTGACCACCCGTGACACCACCGGTGCCATCACCCGCCCGGTGCTGGTCGGCCCCGTGACCCTGTTGCTGCTGGCCCGCCCGGAAACCACGGACGCCCCGGGCACCCAGCCCTTCGACCGACTCAACGACGTGGTGGACCTCTACATCCAGCTGCTCACCGCGCTCAAGGACGCCGGCATCCCGTGGGTCGAACTGGACGAGCACGCCCTGGCGGCAGAAGGCTGGGACGTCCCCCGCGACACCATCATCGACGCCCTGACCAAGGCCTACACCCGCCTGAGCTTCCCCTCGAACCGCCCCGACATCCTGGTCGCCGTGGGGTACGGGGACGCCGGAGAGGCCGCCC
>NZ_JAUNPE010000283.1 GCF_030536815.1 Kocuria sp. | reverse complement strand
CGGGCTGCGCTCAGCCGGTCAGCGTGCCGTCCAGCATGGTGACCTCACGGTCGGCCATGTCCACGAATTCCAGGTCGTGGGTGACCACCACGGTGGCCAGGTCGAACGTGCGGGTCATGTTCTTGAGCAGCTGCATGACCTCGGCCGAACGCTGCTGGTCCAGGGCGGAGGTGGGTTCGTCCACGAGGAGAAGCTTGGGCTCTCCCATGAGGGCCCTGGCAATGTTGACGCGCTGCCGTTGGCCGCCGGACAGTTCGTGCGGACGGCGCCGCCCGGCGCCCTCCAGCCCCACCAGCTCGAGCAGTTGCCGCGCCCGTTCCCGCGCGTGCCGCGTGGCGCCACCTCGAGCGCCGCGGATGTGACTGGTCACCACCAACTGATCCTCGGCCCGCAGCGAGGGGATCAGGTTCGGCTGCTGGAAGACGGTGCCCACTTCTTCGCGACGCAACCGCGCACGGTCCTTCTCGGACAGGTTTCCCACGGCAACCCCACCAATGCGGACCTCGCCGGAGGTCGGATTCAACAGCGTGGATGCCACGGCCAGTAGCGATGATTTACCCGAACCGGACGGGCCGGTCAGCGCGGTCATCGTGCCGGCAACGGCCGCCAGGTACACGCGGTCCAGCGCGGTGATGGTGCGGGGAGCGCCGTCGGGACCCTTGCCGTCCGGATAAGCGAGGGTGACCTCGCACAGTTCGAGGGCCGGGGTGCCGGCCGTGGTCTGCTGGTCGTTCCAGGGAGCGGTATGAGTGGTGGTGGACATGATCAGTTGCCTCCCAGGGCAATCATGGGGTCGACTTTGGCAACGCGGCGCACGGCGAGCAGCGAACCGACAATGCCCAACAGCAACACGCCGAGCGCCGGGACGGCCACGGCGGTGAGCGAGAACAGGAACGGGACGGCGGTGACCTGCGTGGCCACGAGCCAGCCCATCAGACCACCCACCAGGGCGCCGATGAGCACGCCGATTCCGACCACGAGGGTTGCCTGAACCAGCGAATCGCGCACCAGGTAGCCGCGCGAGGCACCCAGGGCCCGCAGGACCGCCACGTCGCGGGTGCGCTGCACCGTCCACACGGTGATGAACGCAATCACCACGAGCGCCGAGATCCCGTAGAGGAAGGCCTGCATGAGCATGAGCGACCCGTTCTCCGAGGAGTAGGACGGGATGGCCTGGAACGACTCGCGGGTCGTCCGGGTGATCGTGCCGGTTCCCTCATCCAGTTCCGCGCCGATCTCGTCCATCCGGGCGGAGTCGGTGCCGGCTGCGAACTGGAGCAGCAGCTCGGTACCCACGGTGGCGCTGGGCTGGTGCGCGACCGCGAGCGCATCCGCATCGCTCAGCCATGCCACGGGCAAGTGGCCGTAGAACTCGTCCTGCACGAAACCAACGACTTCGAGATCCTTACCACCGATCCCCACGGTGTCGCCCGGGCCGATGCCCAAATCATCCGCGTAGGACTCCGACAACACGATCTGGCCGTCCTGGGGCCGGTGCTGACCCTCGAGGAGCTCGATCTTGCGAGCGAACATTGAATCCTCGGGCAGGCCCAACACGGCGCCGGTGGTCACCTTGGAATCGGATCCCACCTGGGTCATCGTGACCACGAGCGGTTCGACGTGTTCGACCGCGGGCTCCGCCGCCCAGGCGTCCATTTGATCCTGAGTGATTTGCGAGGTGGTGACCGTGGGCATGTCCTGTGTGCCCTCGGCCTGACCGAAGACAATGCGTTGCGCACCCAATGTTTCCAACGCGGCGGTGTTTTGTTTACCCAACCCGTTGGTCAACCCGCTCAACATGATCAGGAGAATGGTGATCAGCGCGACCACCGACGCCACCAGGGCTACGCGCCCCTTGGCGAAAACGATGTCTCTCACCGAGACGAACATGGCTACCTCCGGTGCCTTCACGACGGCTGTCTTCCCTTCCAGATTCCCGGAAACCCGCGGCCGTCACATCGGGCGTCCGAGCGATTCGCCGGTCCCGTTGAGTTGAGCGCGCAATCCACCTTTTGATGGATCCGAACACCGTGGTTTGCCGCGTATGCTGCCTTAGC
>NZ_JAUNPE010000282.1 GCF_030536815.1 Kocuria sp. | reverse complement strand
CTACGTCGGTGACTCCGAGCGTGGGACTGTCCACGCGGAAGGCCTCCAGCACCCGTAGGCCGTTGAGTAGGGACGCCGCCGCACCTTGGGGGCCCTCGCCCCGGCCGTTCTCTGACCCGCTCATGGCTTCTCCTGACTGCTTGCCCGCGAGACTCCACGCTACCGGAGCGGACTCTGCCGGGCAGGGCGGCGTGCGTCGAAAAAGACGAGACCCACCCTTGTGCGTTGCTGTTCTAGCAACTAGATTGATCCTACAGCACAAAAAGTAGTGATCTAGGTCGCTACTAGCGCTGGTTGGTGATCGAAGTCCACAGCCGGCCACCGCCACGAGGAGCCCGGCATCATGAGCGAGAAGAGCCACGACTAGCTTGAGGACCTGCTGCGCGTCGACCCTGCAGGGCTACTCGTCGCAGCCGCCGCAGCCCGCTACTTCTGTACCCGGCTACTTCGAACTGGCGCTCTCGGCCAAACAGTTCGTCCCAAGCGGGTTGCCCCAAGACCCCGCTCAGACTCCTGAGGAGAACCGTCCATGAAAGATCTCGAGAACGCCTCACAGCCCGTTGACCCTGCCGCTCGACTAGAGCAGGCGGATTCCACGGACGGCGCGCACACACCGCATGCCGATCCGGAGACGCTGCGCAAAGCCACTTTCGCCGGTTTCGCCGGAACCGTTGTCGAATGGTTCGACTTCGCCGTCTATGGATTCATGGCTCCGATCATCGCCCAAACCTTCTTCCGGTCCGAGGATCCGGTCGTCGCGCTGCTGCAGACTTTCGCTGTCTTCGCCGTCGCCTTCGCTTTGCGTCCACTGGGTGGTGCGTTCTTCGGCGTGCTCGGGGACAAGATCGGTCGCAAACGCGTTCTGATCATCACCGTGCTGCTGATGTCGGCTTCCACAGCCGCCATCGGTGTGCTGCCCAGCTACGAGCAGATCGGCATCTGGGCCGCCGTCCTGCTCACCCTCGCTCGGTGCCTGCAGGGTCTGTCGGCCGGTGGTGAGTACGCCGGCGCAGTGACTTATGTGATCGAGCACGCCCCCTCGCACCAGCGGGCTCGCTGGGGCTCAGCGATGCCCACGGCGACCTTCTCCGCTTTCGCTGCCGCGGCCGCACTGAGCTTCCTGCTCTCTGCCGGACTCGGCGAGGCTGCGATGAACGAGTGGGGCTGGCGCATCCCGTTCCTGGTGGCCGCTCCGCTGGGGTTGATCGCCTTCTGGATCCGGCGTCGTCTCCAGGAGTCGCCGCTGTTCCAGGAAGTCCAGGACGCGCCCGAACAGGCAGTGCACGCGCCCCTCCGCACCACACTGCGAGAGCAGGCCCGACCGATGCTGATCCTTGGCGGTTACATCTCGCTGACCGCGCTCTCGTTCTACATTTTCTCCACCTACATGACCACGTTCCTGCGCGAGGTCGTCGGCCTGGACGCGACCCCGGTACTGCTGTCCAACGTGATCGCGCTGAGCTGCGCCGCCGTGTTGGCCCCGTTCATCGGGGTGATCTGCGACCGGGTGGGACGACGCCGGACGATGTTCGCCTCGGCGGCCCTGCTCGCGCTCACCGCGGTACCCGGATACATGATCGTCTCTTCGGAGACATTCATCGGCGCGCTGAGCGGACAGTTGATGATCATGGTGGGCACCGTCACCGCCAATGTGGTCACCGCGGTACTGCTGACCGAGGTCTTCCCGACCCGGGTCCGCTACACCGCCTCCGCGGTCACCTACAACATCAGCTACGCCGTCTTCGGCGGCACCGCGCCGTTCGTGGCCACATGGCTGATCGACATCACCGGACAGCCCATCGCTCCGGCGGTATATCTGTCAGTGATCGCAATCGGCGCGTTCTGCGCCACCCTGATGATGCCCGAGACCTCCGGGCGGCGACTCGGGGTCGGTGTCGACGAAGAAGCCATCACCTCCTCGATTCCCAAGGTGGGCAAGCCCGCGACCACGGCGGCGCGCAGGCCGGAGTAACGTGACTGCCGCTGAACCCTGACCCACCGGTGGTGGTGATTGTGACGTGAAACTGGAGTGCCCCTTTTGTGACGGTGGCTGTCGGCG
>NZ_JAUNPE010000281.1 GCF_030536815.1 Kocuria sp. | reverse complement strand
ACTACCGCGAAGATCGGTATGTGGAGGACGAACCCGGCCGGTAAGGTCCCCATCCTGCAAGACAACCGCGAGGACGTAAAGCTACCTCGCGCTGCACTCGTGCGGCTCCTTCCTAGGAGCCAAAAGAGGCGACTACGACGGCCGCTGTTCGGCGGCCCACCGCGATCGGGTCCAGGGGCTCACCGCGGAGGAATGACGCCAGGGCACCGGAATAAATGAGCTCCACGGCATCGGCCAGTTCATGAGCCCGCTCCCCGGCCAGGGGTTCCGACAAGTGAAGTAGCCGCTTGCGCAATAATGCGGAATCCGCCTCAAGAACAGCCAGAACCGATTCCGGAGGGGCAGAAAGTTCAGAGGCGGTTGCAAGGAACGCGCACCACCTAGTGGATGAGCGGGAGCCATCGCGGTAGTCAAGTAATGCATCGAAGATCGCCAGGAGCCGAGCTGTGTCGTCAGTGGCTTCGACAATGTGTGAGTCCCACACGGCCTGCCAATTGGACAATCTACCCTCCAGTGCCTTTGCAAGGAGACCATCCTTGCTTCCGAACTGGGCGTAGAGCGTTGCAGCGGAGGTCTCGGCCTCGCGCAGAAGTTCATCCACCGGAGTCGCCTGAACTCCCCGAGTGAAGAGCATCCGATCCGCCGCGCGCAGTAAACGACTCCGAGCCGGGGTCTTGTTCACCTTCATCGGTTCAACCCTAGTCTCCAAGACGTTAGAACGTGCGTTACTCTTATTGTAACGCTCGTTTCGTAAAGGGGGTCCGCTGTGCGCCTCGTCCTCAGCAGCATGGGATTGATTGCCGCCACATATGGCTTAGCGCGGTTCGGATATGGCTTGTTTCTTCCGCAGTTCCAAGAGGCCTTCGATCTCGACGGAGCCACGGCCGGCCTGATTCAATCAGGCAGTTTTCTCTCCTATTGCGTGGCCGCGGTTCTTGCTGTGCCGGGCGCCAGGTGGCCCCGCGGCCTGGTGATCGCCGCCGGCGCTTCGGCATCCCTAGGTTCGCTTGCGGTCGCAGCCGCCCCCAGTGGCACCGTGTTGGGGATCGGTGTGGTGGTGGCCGGAGCGGGAGCCGGTTTCGCCACCCCGGGAACCGTAGGGCTAATTGCGCGCCTTATTGATGAACGGGGAAGAGAGCGGGCCCAGACAACGGTTAATGCCGGGACGGGCGTGGGCCTCGTGATTGCAGGTTTCCTCCTGGCCGCCACGGCCCAGAACTGGCGCATCGCCTGGGTGGTTATTGGTGTTGCCGCGGTTCTCACCATGGTTGCCACACTCATTTCAGCTCGGCACCGCATGCCAGCCAGCAGCGTTGGTTCCACCACGGATTCCTCGCTGCGGCCTTTCCACCTTTTCGATGTCCCGGGTCTAGGACGCATCATGACTATGGCCGCGCTTTCGGGTGCCGGCAGTGCAGCTGTCTGGACCTTCGGGCGTACTCATCTCGACGCCGCGGGCCCGGATGTTTTCCCGGGGCAGTCATTCTCGGTCATCGCGTGGATCCTGCTGGGGGCCATGAGTGTTATCGGAGCCTTGGCCGCTCAGTTGGTTCAACGCTGGTCCCTGAGCCGGGCGTGGTCTGTCACCAACCTGGCCTTGCTGCTGGGCACGGCGGGAGTCGGGCTGGCGCCTGCTCATCCAGTGATCGCCTACTCAGCCGTGAGCTTGTTCGGCGCCGGTTACACAGCCATGACCGGGGTCCTGATCGTTTGGGCCATGCGTTTAGCACCCCGGGCATCCCCTGTAATCACGGTCGCCCTTTTCGTGGCTCTCGCCCTGGGGCAAGCCGCCGGGGCAATGATCCTCGGCACGCTGCATGATGTGAGTTCCGCGCCCGTCTTGTTCCTTGCAGCCCTCATCATGGGTGCGCTGGCCATCGCGGTCCAACCGCGTTCCTCATTGCCGAAAGACAACGCTGCGGTTCTGACAGCCGCATTCGAGCCACGCTGAATCACGTTTCACGCTCCATGAGGGTCCCCATCCGAGAAGAACGCGCCGGTGGCTGCCCTTGTCAGGGCGCCACCGGCGCGGTGTTTCATCGGGGAGGCCGGGCCGACGCC
>NZ_JAUNPE010000124.1 GCF_030536815.1 Kocuria sp. | reverse complement strand
AGGACGGCCGCGCGCTGATCTGGATCATGGCCGTGCTGACCCCACTGCACTACTGGTTCATGTGGCAGCACTGGTATGGAATGTTTGCGATCTTCATTCCGGTGTACGCGTTCCTGTTCCTGCCCGTGTTGCTGGCGCTGTCCGGTCGAACGGATCATTTCCTGCACCGCGCAGCCCTGAGCCAATGGGGGCTCATGGTGTGCGTGTACGCACTGAGTCATCTGCCCGCGGTCCTGCAACTGCCGGTGGCCTTCAACGAGGGTAAATCCGCCGCGGACGGATCTCCGGTGGGCTCGGGCGGTGTGGCCGGCGGTGCGCTCCTGCTCTTCGTGTGCGTGGTGGTGCAGGGCTCGGACGTGCTGCAGTACCTGTGGGGCAAGACACTGGGCCGCCATAAGATCGCGCCCAACGTGAGCCCCAACAAGACGTGGGAGGGCTTCATCGGGGGAGTGCTCTCAGCCACCGCACTGGGTGCCGCCCTGTGGTGGTTGACCCCGTTCACCCCGTGGCAGGCCGCGCTGCTGTCGCTGATCGCGTGCCTCATGGGTTTTGTGGGCGGCCTGGTGATGAGCAGCCTCAAACGCGACCGCGGGATCAAGGACTTCGGCGCGATCATCCCCGGTCACGGCGGCATCCTGGACCGCACGGACTCCCTGATCTTCGCCGCGCCGGTGTTCTTCCACATGACGCGGTTCTTCTTCAGCGGCTAGTGGCCCGACCGCCATGACGGAGGCTGCCTGCGCTGCCGAGTGCCGGACAATACGCACGCCGGGTCCGGCCCCGGGTTTACAGCAGCTTCACTTGCCGCGCAGGATGCGATGCCAATAGATCTGCGGCAGCAACCACCGGTCGAGAAGGAAGGTGAGGGCCCGCTCCTTGCGAAGTTCGAAGAGTCTGGTACTGGGCATCGGGGTGCCGTCGGGGGCGAACTCCGCGAGGACCAACGTGCTGCGGGAAACGGTGAAGGGACTGACCGTGTAACCGTTGTAGCGAGCTCGTGGAGCTTTGTCGTTGAGTGCGGACCGGATGTTCTTGGCCACGACGGGCGTCTGTTTGCGCAGGGCACCGCCCGAGCTGGATCCCGGGGTGGCGGCGATGTCACCCACCGCCCACACATTCGGGTACCGGCGGTGCTGCAACGTCTCGGGATCCACGTCCACGAAACCCCGTGCCGTTTCCGACGAGAGACCGGAGGCTGCGACCCACCGCGGTGCGGCGTGCGGTGGCGTGAGGTGGAGAAAGTCGTAATCAAGTTCCTCGAGCACACCGTCGTTGTCCAGGACCGCGGTGCCGGTGTCCCGGTGCAGGGACTGGATGCGGGTGCGGGTGCGTAGTTCGATCCCGTATTCGTCGATCTTGCGTTCGAGCTCCTCGTCCACGCCGGGCACGCCGAACACCGTGTCGGTCGGCACCACGGCGACCACGCGGATGTCCTCGAGCACACCGCGGCTGCGCCACAGGTCGCACGCCATGTAAAGAATTTTCTGGGATGCGCCTGCACAGGGGCAGCTGTCGTCGGGCATGGTGAACACCGCTGTCCCGGAACGCATCCCCTGAACCAGACGCCAGGTCTTCGGTGCGAGATCGAACAAGTAGTTGGTGGATGCATTCTGGGTGTGCATCGCCTCGGCCGAGCCGTCGATGGCGTCCCAGTCCGGCTGGGATCCGGCGGCGACCACCAGATGGTCGTAACCGATCGTGGCCCCACTGGCGAGGACCACCTGCGAGGCTTCCGGGTCGACCCCGGCGATGGCGTCACGCACCCAGGCGCACCCGGACGGCATGACCCGCCCCTGGGGCCTGCGTGCGGAATCGATGGCGGCCAGACCCGCTCCGACGTAGGACAGTAACGGTCTGTAGTGGTGTTCCGCGCGGGGCTCGACAATGACGATGTCGTCCTCACCCAGTCGATGCAATCTCGCGGCCAGCGCGATCCCCCCATTGCCGCCCCCCGCGACGAGAATTCGGGCGTGGGTGGGAGGGCCTGGGAGCGACTGGGTGACCATGTGAGGGACACTACACCGACCACGCTCCACCATGTACGGGAGAGCTTGCCGGGCCTAGAATCGTGAGCACGCCATTGATGAGGTGTCTCGTGAGAGGACGTTGATCATGCCCAAGGCAAACAAGGACGGCCGCGCCATTCAGGACGAGATCCCGTCCACCCTGCGCCGTTCGGACGAGAAGGCCCAGGACACGTTTGCGCAGACCTACGACTCCGCCAAGGACGAGTACGACAGCTCATCGCGCGCTGCTCGCACCGCGTGGTCAGCCGTCAAGCACACCCACGAGAAGGTGGGCGACCACTGGGAGCCCAAGGACGAGAACGGGCCCTCGGACGAGCGCGCCGAAAAAGGTGGCCTGAACGAGGAGAAATCCGCGGGCGGCGTCGACGCCAAGGCCAGCAAGGAACACCTGTACGGCATCGCCCAGGAATTGGACATCACGGGACGGTCGGACATGACCAAGGATGAACTGGTCGACGCCATCGACAAGGCCAACCGGAAGAAGACCAAAGAAGCCCGCGGCTAAAGTTTTCGCCCCAAGAACACGGTGGCCGTGGTGTTCTCGTGGAAGGGCTCCACGGGTTCGTAGCCTCGTTTGCGGAACATGGCTATGCCCTCGGTCATTTCTTCGTTGAGGGAGACCACGGCGGTGTGGGCACCCAGCGCACGAACCTTGTTCTCCAGCGAACGGACGAGAGTGCGGGCGTGGCCCTTGCCGCGGTGATCGGGGGTGACCCAGATCCGCCGGAGTTCCACGGTGGAGTCGTCCAGTTTGCGGACGGCACCGCACGCGATGACCTCCCCGGAGATCAGTTCTGTCATCAGGAAGAAGTCGCCGTGGGGCGGGGTGACCTGCTCGGGTGAGCTGGTTTCGGTGAGGTCAGGGTCGAAGCCGCCGTCGATGCGATGATCGAGTTCGCTGAAGTACGCGGTCAGCACTTTCTGCGTGTGATCGCTGGCGGCTTGGCCTTCCAGGATGCGTACCGGGGCGGTGGTGTTCATTCCCCCATGGTGGCACCTCAGTCAACTGTTCACCAGGGCCTAACTCGTAGTAGTTTTCGGCCATGACTCCGACGCCCACCGGGAACAAGCCCCGCGTATCGATTTTGGTTCCCACCCCGCTGCTGGTGGTGGAAATGACCGAGCCCGCTGCTCATCGCAACCGCAGTGAACACGAGTCGGATGTGCATCTGCATCCGGGCGGACAGGGCCTGTGGGTTGCGCGGATGGCCGGTTCGTTGGGGGCAGAGGTTGCGATCAACGGCCCGTTCGGCGGTGAGCTGGGTTCGCTGATCCGCACCATGCTGGACGGGATGGGCATGCAGGTCAATGCCGTCCGCTACGGCTATGGCAATGGCGGCTACGTGTACGACCTGCGCGGTGACGATCGGGAGACCCGGGCGCACATGCCGCCACCGGAGCTTTCCCGTCACGAGCTGGACGATCTGTACGGCACAGCCTTCGTGGATGCCTTGGCGTCCGATGTCCTGGTGGTCACGGGTGCGGAGCCGGCGGACGTGCTCCCGCCGTCGTTCTTCGGTCGCCTCATTCGCGATACGCGCGATGCCGGAACCCCGGTGGTTGCTGACCTGAGTGGGAAGCCCGCACTGGCCAGTGTCGCCGCCGGCGTGAACGTCCTCAAGATCAGTCACGAGGAGATCATGGACCTCGAGCTCGTCGAGGACGAGACCGCCGAGTCTCTCACCGAGGCCGGCAAGATGCTGCTGGAACGTGGGGCGGGCGCCGTCGTCATCTCTCGCGCGAAGGACCCGGCCCTGCTGATCGAGAAGGATTCGGTGCGCGAGGTGTCGGCGCCGTCGATCACGCCGCTGGACCATCGGGGCGCGGGGGATTCCATGACCGCCGGAATTTCGGTGGGCCTCGCCCGCGGCCTCGACCTGGTGGACGCCGTGGCTCTGGGCGCCTCCGCCGGCGCACTCAATGTGGCGCGGCGGGGTTTGGGCACGGGCAATCGCACGACCATCGAGAAGTTCGCGCGGCAGATCACCGTTCGGAAACTGTCCTAAACACGTTCGGCTCTGGTGAGCGAGCGGGCGGCGTGGAAGCATGGGGCCATGCGCATCCTTGTGACCAACGACGACGGCGTTGCATCCGCGGGTCTAGCGGTTCTCGCCCAGGCCGCCCTGGACCGCGGGCACCGGGTCAAGGTAGCCGCGCCCGCCGAGGAGTACTCGGGTGCCAGTGCATCCTTGTCCGGGGAGGAGGTCGACGGCAAGATCGCGCTCGTTGACGCTCATCCGCCCAACATGCCCGCGGGCGTCGAGTGTGTGGGGGTGAAAGCGGCACCGGCCCTGATCGCGTTTCTGGCCGCCTACGGCGCGTTCGGCGAGGTGCCGGACATGGTGCTCTCGGGCGTGAACCTGGGCGCGAACACCGGTAAAGCTACGCTGCATTCGGGCACGGTGGGCGCTGCCTTGACGGCGGCGTCGCACGGAATTCCGGGAATCGCGGTCTCGATCACGTCCGGCAAACCGCAGCACTGGGAGACGGCGCTGCTGGTCACCAAGTTCGCGCTGGAACGGTGGGAATCGCGCGCATTCGACGGCAGGATCTTGAACATCAATGTTCCCGACGTCGCTCCCGACCGGCTTCGCGGTCTCAAGCCTGCCGATCTGGCCTCCTTCGGTGCGGTGCAGGCGCAGATCCACCGCGGCGACGATACGCACATTGCCGTGACCTACAGCGCCGAGACCGGGCGGGAAGAACCGGACAGCGACCACTACTTATTGACCCACGGCTGGGCCACGGCCACCCTGCTGCGGGCACCGGTGAACGATACGAACGCGCAATTGCGCACCATTGGTTTGGATGAGTTGGGGATCACCCCGCCCGCCACGTCGGGTGCCGCGGCCTCGCAGGAGGACATCGCCGTGGATGCCGCCACGGTGATGCGGAAAACCTAGCGACCCTCGCGGCGGGCATGGGTTGTGTAGATGACCGTCATTCCCCTCAGCGGGGGTCGATTGGAGTGAACGTCCCGGCGCGCGTCTCGATGACGGTGGCCGCTTCGAGCAGCGTTTCCTCGTCGAAACGCCGCCCGAGCAACTGCACCCCCGTCGGCAGGCCGCTGGCAACCCCGGTGGGCACCGACATGGCCGGGAACCCGAGGACGGGGATCGCCATCATCGATGCCTGCGCGGCCATGAGCCGGCGCATGCTCTCGACACTGGCGATGTCCGCGTCCTGCTCGAAGGCCTGCTCGGACGACACCGGCATGACGATGAGCGGGTAGGACTCGAGGATCTCCCCGAGCTGGCGGATCAGCGTGCCCCGCCGGGCGTAACCGGTGATGAACTGCTCAAGCGTCGGTTTCTCCCCCCACCACTCGGCGGCCACGGCGTAGTAATGCTCCGCGGCCTTCTGCATGCCCTGGTCCCCGACCTCATTGACCATGGGCATGGCCAGGCGGAACTCCTCCATGCAGAGCAGATACCACAGCCGGTAGGCCTCAGCCAGAACTGGCAGCTCGATCTCCTCCACCACGTAGCCCACATCGCGCAGATAGTCGGCTGCCTGGTCCAGAGAAGCATTCACCTCCGCGGTGGGGGCGGCAACACCGAGGTCCCGGACGAGCCCCACCCGCAGGGGCCGGGCGGGGCGGACGGCAGCACGGGCACCGGGGACGAACGCGGGGTCGCGGTGACTGAAGTCATTGAGTGCCCTCATCGTCAGCCGGATGTCGGCGACACTGCGGGCCAGCGGGCCCTGAACGAGCATGGTCTGCACGGACAGTGACGCGTCGACGTCGTCAGGGTGGTAGGTCTGGGCCACCCTCCCGACGGTGGGCCGCAAGCCCACCACGCCGCAGGCGTAGGCGGGATAACGCACCGACCCACCGATGTCATTGCCGCCGGCGATCGGCACCATCCCGGAGGCCACGGCCGAGCTCGCCCCGCCGCTGGACCCGCCCGGGGTTCGGGAGGAGTCCCACGGGTTGAGGGTGCGCCCGTGCAGGTCGTTGTTGGTGAACCAGCGATAGGCGAAGGCCGGGGAATTACTCCGGCCCATCAGCACGGCCCCGGCACGACGCAGGCTCGCCACATGAGGGCTGTCCTCGTTGGCCATGGCGTCCTGGAAGGCGGACACGCCCTGGGTCGTGGCGTAACCGGCCTGGTCGGAATTCACCTTGATCGACACCGGCACACCATGGAGAGGGCCGAGCTCTTCACCGGCGGAACGCCGGCGGTCTGCCTCATCAGCCAGGGACAGTGCCTCTTCGGGCCGCACCTCCACCAGAGCATTGAGCTGCGGGTTGACCTCGTCGATCCGCCCCAGGCAGCTCTCCACGACCTCGCGACTGGAGACCAGCCCCCCGGCCACGGCCTGAGCCATCTCGGTCGCACTCCAGCGCCACAGTTGATCG
>NZ_JAUNPE010000123.1 GCF_030536815.1 Kocuria sp. | reverse complement strand
ATCGACCACGAGACCGGTCGCATCCGCCTGGATCGTGTGCTGTTCACGTCCATGCAGTACCCCACTCATTACGGATACTTCGAGGACACCCTCGGCGAGGACGGCGATCCGCTGGACGCCATGATCATCATGGACGTCGACATCATGCCCGGCGTGATCGTGGAAGCCCGCCCCATTGCCGTGTTCAACATGACCGACGAAGCCGGCGGTGACGCCAAGGTGCTGTGCGTATCCACGGACAAGCGCTACGACGAGATCCAGGGCCTGGAGGACGTCAACGAGTTCAGGCAGAAGGAGATCCAGCACTTCTTCGAGCGTTACAAGGACCTGGAACCCAACAAATGGGTCAAGGGCGAGGGCTGGGAAGGCAAGGAAACCGCCGAGCGCCTGATCGTGGAAGCTCAGGAACGTTTCCAGCAGTCCGAGTACGATTCCGCCGCAGAGGCCGAACAGGACGACTGAGTTTCGACACCGAAACCTCCGGAACCCCGCACCAGCTAATGGGTGCGGGGTTCCGTTTCACCGGCCAACACCGTGCGCCGGGATGATCCAGCGGCCTGTGCATGTCGGTGCGTTGTGGTGGGATGTCTTGTGAACGCCCCGCAGACAGCGTGCGACGGCGCTCGGCCCACCCGTTGCTTCCCGCCCGTTCGAGGTGATCTCCGTGCTTGGCTCACACCCCGCGCCCTACGAGCGCGTATATGTGTTCCACGGCAGCGCGTGCACGCAGTTACTGGGCGCTGACCGCTTGGTGACGGCCGTGCAGAAGCTTCTGGCCGCCGCCGGTGTGGACCCGCATGTCTCCCCGGCCGTCCACACGGACATCGCTGCGCGACCGTACACGAACGAGGCGTTACAGGATCCCCTCCTGGACGCGCCGGCGGGCTGGCTGCGCTCCCACACCAGCGTCATGGAACTGTCCGTCCAATTACCCATGCAGAGTTTCTGGGATCGCATCAGCGCCGGAAGCTGGGCCACGTGGTCCGAGAAATGGCCCGCCCCCGTGGACGGCCCGTTGTTTCCGCCGAGCAGCCCGGAATGGCTGACCCGCGCACCGCGCTGGGAACTGGACCCGTTGGCACCGGCACTGGGTCCCGCCGCGCCGGGGGGCTGGGTCTGGTCTCCCCGGGACGGGGGCGGCCCGGATGGTGAGGTCGAACGTGGCGAGGAATCTTCCCTCCCGGGAGAGCCCTCGGCGGAGCAGGGCGAAACAGGCGGGGGCAGCCAATCATTGCCTTGGGTGGGCCTGTTCCAGCTCACCGACGTCGAGTCCTTCTGGGTGCTGAGCACCCCCGACCGGTTGGATCAGGTGGTAGCGCTGTGCGAAAGGCTCAGCAGCACACACTCGGCCTTCACCTGGCTGACAGGCTATTTCGACGCGCAAGACATTCTGGGATCGCTGCGGTTGCCCATGGAATGCGCCCCCGAGCTGGAATTCGCGCTGACCGAGGGTGGTTACGCCGTGGATGTCTGGTGGTGAGCGCCTAGAAGTGTTCCGCGCAGCGCCGCAGGAGGGTGGCTGCGGCGGGTCGGGCATCCCATTCCTCGTGCCACAGTGAGCGCACCACAGCCTTGGACACCGCCTGCGGAGTGATTCCCAGCTGGGCCGCCACGTCCTTCTGCTGCCCCCTCGCCCCCGGAGTCAGAAGGTCGACCACGCGCCATTCGGCCTCACTACGCACGCTCACAATGCGCCCCACGAGCTTGAGCACCGCCTGCGCCTCGGCCGCGGACTGCTGATCCGCCGCGCACACGCGCACCGCCACGCGATCGATGCCGCGCACGGTCGCGGCGGCCTCGTGGCCGTAGAGCATTCCTGCTCCGTCCGCGGCAACGGCCAACCGACCCTGCGGGTCGGTCACGCGTGTCAGGAACACCTCACCCACCCCGATGGCCACCGCATAACGACCGTCGCGCAAAGCGATCATTGTCGCGCTCACGGCTGCCTCGGGGTCTTCGGTGAGCCCTCGGACCTCGCCCGGCCCGGTGGGTTGGAACGGCGCGCTCGTGCTCAGATCTCCCAACTCGCGCGTGAGCTGACGGTCCATCTCGGAGCTGGGCCGGGAGCCGTCCTCCACGCGCTGAGTCAATGTCATCACAAACACGTTCTCAGTATCGCAGTTCACGCACGCGTTTCATGCGGTGGCCCCGCGGCCACGAGCAGTGTCTGAATCTAGAGCAGCGTCCGCAGAATGCGGGCGGCCCCATCCTCGTACACGGTGGTGGTGACCTCGTGGCACACCTTGGCCACTTCGTCCGGGGCCTGCCCCATGGCCACACCTCGGGCCGCCCAGTCGAGCATTTCAATGTCGTTGCGGCCATCGCCCATGGCAATCGTATGAGCGGGGTCCACGTTCAGCTGACGCCGGATCTGCTCCAGAGCACTGGCCTTGGAGACCCCGTTGGCCGCCACGTCCAACCACGAGGACCATCCCACGGAGTAGGTCACTCCGTGCAGGCCGGCCTCATCGATCACCTTGGCGAATTCCTCGGGGGTGTCGTTCGCGCTGTAGACGACCAGGCGCACCGCGGGTGTTTCGGCCAGCGTTTTCAGATCCACGCCGATCGCTTCAATACCGAAGGACGAGTCCTGGAACCGTTCGGTCGAGTAGAACTGTCCGTCTGCACCCTCGAGTGCGAACTTGGCGGCGGGCAGTTTGTCCGCCAGGGCCTCCAACGCGGATGAAGGATCGAAGCTCACGCGATCCACCACTTCGTAGTGGTTCTCGAGCTGCGGATCCAGCCGCAGTGTGATGCCACCGTTGGAGCACACGGCGAACCCGGACTCCATGTGCACCTGCCGGATCACGGGAAGGGTCGCCCCCATGGAGCGGCCGGTCGAGATCACCACGTGATGACCCGCCGCGACCACCGCGCGGGCGGTGTCCTTCACGGCGCGTGACATCTTGCCGTCGTGATCCACCAGGGTGCCGTCGACATCCAGAGCGACGAGGTACTTGACCCCTTCTTCCTTGGTCCACGAGCCCACGCGTACGGGTTGGACCTTGGTGGGGGGAAGCGTGTCCGCCGCTGATTTCAGTTGTTCTTGCTGCCGGTCATCGATGCCAGCCTGTGTTTGAGTCATAACAGTCATGGTGTCACACCACCAGCATCCGATGACACGACGCAGACCACACGGTTAAGGGCGCGTGAACTCCTCGGCGCCCTAGTTCACCGGGCGCATCACGTCCTGACCGCGCATGTAGGGCCGCAGGATCTCGGGGATCACCACGGATCCGTCCCGCTGCTGGTGCGTCTCGAGGATCGCCACGATCCAGCGAGTGGTCGCCAATGTGCCGTTCAGGGTGGCCACGGCGCGGGTGCCGGCCTTCTTGGGCTTGCCGTCGGCACCGGTGGTTTCCGGCAGCCGCTCACGAATGTTCAGGCGACGGGCCTGATAGGTGGTGCAGTTGGACGTGGAGGTCAGCTCGCGGTAGCGGCCCTGAGTGGGGACCCAGGCTTCGCAGTCGAACTTGCGGGCCGCGGAGGTGCCGAGGTCACCGGCGGCGGTGTCGATCACACGGTAGCTGAGCCCGCATGCCCGCAACATGTGTTCTTCCCAGGCCAACAGCCGCTCATGCTCGGCGGCGGCCTGATCCTGGGTGCAGTAGACGAACATTTCCAGTTTGTTGAACTGGTGCACGCGGATGATGCCTCTGGTGTCCTTACCGCCCGATCCGGCCTCGCGGCGGTAGCACGAGGACCACCCGGCGTAGCGCAGCGGACCGCCCGAAAGGTCCAGGATCTCATCCATGTGGTAGCCGGCCAGGGCCACCTCGGAGGTGCCGACCAGGTACAGGTCGTCCTTCTCCACCCGGTAGATCTCGTCATCGTGTTCCACGTCGAAACCGGTGCCGCTCATGACCTCCGGACGCACCAGGTTGGGCGTGGTCATGGGAATGAAACCGTTGTCCAGAGCCAGGTCCTGGGCCGCGAGCAACAACGCGTTCTCCAAGCGGGCGATGTCACGCTTGAGGAAGTAGAACCGGGACCCGGAGACCTTGGCGCCGCGTTCCATGTCGATCCCGTCGAGCAGTTCGGCGATTTCCAGATGGTCCTTGGGTTCGAAACCCTCGGCCCCGAAATCACGCGGCGTGCCCTCGGTCCGCAGCACCGTGAAGTCCTCCTCACCACCGGAAGGTACCCCCTCTTCCACCAGGTTGGGCAGCTGAGCGAGCAGTGCCTGCTGAGTCTGCTGAGCGGCGTCGGCGGTGGCCTGGGTGGCCTTCACATCCGCAGCGAGCTGCTTGACCTGGCTGAGCAATGCCTGCTTTTCCTCGCCCTGTGCCTTGGCGACCTTCTTGCCGAACGCATTTTGCTCCGCGCGGAGGTTCTCGAACTCGGTGATGGCCGTGCGGCGCTGGGCGTCGGCGTCGAGAATTCGATCCACCAGGCTCTCGTCCGCCTCACGGGCTTTTTGGGAAGCACGGAACAGGTCGGGGTGGGCGCGCAGCTCATTGATATCGATCACCGTTCCAGGGTAGCGAACGGGGCAGACTAACGCGGAACCCGCTGCCGCACGTGGCTCACGCCAAGCTGGCGACCGTAGACTACCCCTGGTAAACAGGTGACCGTTCCTCCTACCGAGAAAGACTCCCGTGCGCACCAATTCTCTGGTGCCGCAGCGTGTTGCTGTGGTGCTCAACCCGATCAAGCTCCAAGCCGATGAGGCCCGCGACGCCGTGATCCTGGCGTGCCGCAAGGGTGGCTGGTCCGATCCCGAGTTCTATCTGACCGAAGTGGACGACTCGGGGTACTCCATGGCCCGGCGCGCCGTCGAGGACGGCGCGGACGTGGTCCTTGCCGCAGGCGGCGACGGCACCGTGCGAGCCGTGGCCGAAACGCTGGCCGGGACCGATACCGCCCTGGGGCTCGTTCCCCTGGGCACCGGCAACCTGCTGGCCCGCAACTTGGGTGCCAATTTGGCCGATCCGCGCCAGTGCGTGGACGTGGCCTTGTTCGGTTCCGAAAAATCCATCGACACGGTGTCCTTCAACGTGGAACGCGAGGACGGCACCACGGACAAGAACCGTTTCTTGGTCATGGGCGGCGGTGGCTTCGATGCACAGATCATGGCCGACACCAAGGACGACCTCAAGGACATGGTCGGCTGGATTGCCTATGGTGAGGCCGGCGCCCGCCACCTCTTCAACCGGCCCGGTTGGGCACGCTTCCGGGTGGACGGCGGCGAATGGGAATCCGCGCGCTCTCGCTCGGTGATGGTGTGCAACTGCGGTGAGCTCACGGGAGGCATGGTGCTGGTTCCGGATGCCAAATTGGACGACGGTGTGCTGGACCTGGTGGTCATGAGCCCCCGCAGCATGCTCGGTTGGGCCCGGATGGCCGCCAAGGTGCTTCTGCGCCACACCCACGACCTGCCCGTCATCGACTTCCACCGCGGCAAGCACGTGCGCGCGGAATTCTGGGACGCCACAGAATCCCAGATCGACGGCGATTCCCTGGGCAAGATCACGGCCTTCGAGTCAGAGGTGTTCCCCAGCTCCCTGCGCGTGCGCGTGGCCCCCTCCATGGCCGACCTGGACGAACCCGAGGCCCCGGTCATCAACGCCGCGGATCCGGACAAGATCTAACGCTGCCGCTCCCGCGACTCGAACGTCACAACGGACGACGCCGCCGCATTCCCCACTTCCGGCACCCAGCCCGGGGCTGGAAGAGTAGGGGACGCGGCGGCGTCGTCATTGGTGGGGCCGGAGGCTAGGCGGCTCCGGCCAGGCCGAAGATCGCGGCGGCGATCGCGAAGCCCACCACACCGATGATGGTTTCCAGGACCGTCCAGGTCTTGAACGTGGTCTTGACATCCATTTCCAGGAAGCGACCGACCAGCCAGAAGCCGGAATCGTTCACGTGGGACAGCACCACGGAACCAGCGGCCACGGCAACCACCATGGCGGCCAGCTGCAAGGCGTTGTAGTCACCGGCAAGCACCGCGGGAGCCACCAGGCCGGCCGCGGTGGTCAATGCCACGGTGGCCGAGCCCTGGGCCACGCGCAAGACGGCGGCAATGATGAAGCCGGCCAGGATCACGGGGATACCCACATCGGACAGCACATTCTCCAGGGCGTCACCGATACCCGAGGTGCGCAGCACCCCGCCGAACATGCCGCCGGCGCCGGTGATCAGAATGACCGAGCAGACCGGGCCGAGTGCCGATTCGAAGGTCTTCTCGATGGCCGATCCGCTCATGCCGCGAACCTTGCCGATGGTCAGCGCGGCAATGATCAACGTGATCGTCAGCGCAATGGGAGTCTCACCCAGGGCACGCAGTAACTCGTACCAGCCCTGACCCGCGGCCTCTTCCGACACCGCGCCGGACTTGGCCAGGGTACCCAGGCCGGTGTTGAGGAAGATCAACAGCATGGGCAGCAACAGGAGC
>NZ_JAUNPE010000122.1 GCF_030536815.1 Kocuria sp. | reverse complement strand
CGCAGCGTTGTCAGTGAAATTGGGCGTGTCTGTACCCTCAAGATGTTGTGCCATGTGCCCCAGTCTCTCATGCCCTCCGCGCGCGATCGGGCCGGCGCGGAGTCTCAAACGTCCTAATCCATTGTGACTGAGTATTTCCCCTGGATAAATCGGGCGACTACCGTGGCGGGTATGACCCACAACATACAGAGCACCTATGACAACCCCAAGCCCGTCGGCAACGGCAAGGTGGCCGTGGTCACCGGAGCCTCCACCGGCATCGGTGAGGCCACCGTGGAACGGCTGCGCAACAGCGGCTGGACCGTGTACGCCGTGGCACGCCGCGCGGACCGGCTCGAAGACCTCGCCCAGCGCACCGGCGCTATTGCCGCGCCCACGGACATCACGGATCCGGCCCAGGTCGATGCCCTGCGGGACACGGTGCTGTCCGAACAGAAGACCGTGGATGCCGTGCTCAACATCTCCGGTGGCGCGCGCGGCACCGACAAGATCCTTGACGCCAAGGAAGAGGACTGGAACTGGATGTTCCAGGTCAACGTCATGGGCACCCTGCGGGTGACCCGGGCGTTCCTGCCAACCTTGCGCGAGAACGGCGAGGGCACCGTGGTCAACCTGACCTCGCTGGCCGCCTTCCGCGCCTACGAGGGTGGCGCCGGGTACAACGCCGCCAAGTACGCCGAGCGCTCCATGACCGAAGCACTGCGCTTGGAGGAAGCCGAACACAACGTGCGCGTGGTCGAGGTGGCTCCCGGCCTGGTGCACACCCCCGAGTTCTCGCTGATGCGCCTGGGCGGCGATCAGGAAGCCGCGGACAAGGTCTACGCCGGCGTGGAGAAGCCGCTCACCGGTGCCGATGTGGCCGAGGTGCTCGCGTTCGCCGTGGAGCTACCGCACCACGTCAACATCGACACCCTCACCGTGAAGCCGGTGGCGCAGGCGGCCATTCACAAGATGATTCGCACGCAATCCTGACGCTGAAACGATGTAGTGAACGGGCCCCGACGAGAATGTGTCGTCGGGGCCCGCACTCATGTTGTCAGAACCCGCTCCAGTAATTTAGGTTAGGCTAACCTGATCTAATTGGACTGTTCGAGGAGCCACAGTGCACGCATCGTCACACCCCGCCCACACGCCCGCCGTAACCCGGCGCCGCCTGCTCGGCTCCGGCCTGGCACTTGCTTCGCTCATGGGCCTGGCCGCGTGCTCAACCGGCTCACGCGGGGGCGATGAAGTGACCCAGCCGGGCGCCACGGCGTCGTCGTCGCCCACCGACTCCTTCCCCGTGAAGGTCGAGCACGCCCTGGGTACCACTACCGTGGACGCCGAACCCCAGCGCGTGGTGACCGTGGGGGCCAGCAGCAACCAGGACTTCGTGGCCGCCCTGGGGGTGATGCCCGTGGGCATCGTCACGGTTGCGTGGGGCGGCAACGCCAACGGCTCCACGGACTGGTTCGACGAGGCCGTCTCCCGCCTGGGCGCGGAGCAACCGGAGCAGTACGACGAATCGGACGGAACGAACTTCTCCGCGGTCGCGGAACTGAGCCCCGACCTGATCGTGGCGGTGAACTCGGGGATCACCCAGGAGGATTACGACCGGCTCGCGAAGATCGCCCCCGTGGTGGCCTATCCCACGGGCCCGTGGGTCAACGCCTGGCAGGACCAGCAGCGGCTGGTCGCTCAGGCCCTGGGGCGTTCCGAGGCGGGCGACACGCTGGTCGAGGACGCCGAGGCACTCATCGCCAGCCGTTCGGAGGAACTGGGAGACGCCAAGGGCAAGACCTTCATTTACGGGGACGTGTCCGGAAACCTCGGGTTCTACGGGCCCGGCGACGGGCGCCCGCGGTTTTACGAGGAGCTGGGCCTGACATTGCCGGCGGTGGTGACCGACAACATTTCCGAGGACGAGTTCTGGCGCGAATGGCCGCAAGAACGCGCGGACGAGCTCGACAGCGACCTGTTCATCAGCGCCGCCGAGGACGATGAGGCGGTCCAGAAGTTCAAGGAGGACCCGATCCTGCGCGCGATCCCCGCGGTCGCCAAGGATCAGGCCATCTTCTTCACGAACAAGCAGGACGTTCTGGCCGGGTCCGTGACCTCACCGCTGTCCATCCCCTACGCGCTGGACGTCCACATCCCCGCCATTAAGGGAGCCCTGGGGATGCAGTCCTCGTGAGCGCACAAGCCGGGGTCGCCGCCCCGCAGCGCAGCAGCCAGACCGCCGGACGGACGCGCTCGCGTGTCTGGCCGGTCTTGGCGGCTCTGCTCGCGGTGACCGTGGTGGTTTCCGTGCTGGTGGGTACCCGCCCCATCGACCCGTCCATCACGTGGCGGGTGCTGCCGGGGGTGTTCACCGGGGACCTCGCAACCACCGGTGTCCCCGCGCTCGACGCCGCCGTGGTGCAGTCCCGCGTGTGGCGTACCGCCGCGGGGGTGCTCACGGGGGCGGCACTGGCCGTCGCCGGAGCGCTCCTGCAGGGCGCCACGCGCAATCCGCTGGGTGATCCCGGGATTCTGGGGCTCACCGCGGGGGCCGCGTGCGCCGTGGTCGCGGGTGCGGTTCTGGGGGGACTGGTCTCTCCCGGTTCCCAACTCTGGTTGGCCGCGGCGGGATCCGCGGCGGCCATGCTGCTCGTCTACGGGCTGGCCACGGTGGCCAAGGGCGGTGCCCGGCCCGTGACCCTCGCGCTGACGGGCGCGGCGATCTCCGCGGGCCTGGGGGCGCTCACGAGCGCCATGCTGCTCAGCGACCAGGCGACCTTCAACTCGTTCCGCTCCTGGCAGGTGGGGGATCTTGCGCGTCCCGACGGCACGTTCTTGCTGCTGGCTGCCCCCGTGGTCCTGATCGGCCTGGTGGTTGCGTGGCCGCTGGGTGGTTCCCTGGACACCCTCAGCCTGGGCGATGCACTGGGCCGCGGACTCGGCGCCCACCCCGCGCTCATCCGGTTGCTCGCCGGTGTGGCCGTGGTGCTGCTCGCCGGTACCTCCACCGCTCTGGCCGGTCCGCTCGTCTTCTGCGGGTTGCTCGTGCCCCATGCCGTGCGCGCCTTTGTGGGTGTGTCCTATCGGCGCGTGATCCCCGCGTGCATGCTGGCCGGGCCCGCGGTCGTCTTGCTCGCGGACACCGTGGCACGCATTGCGCTCCCGGATCGCGAGTTGCAGGTGGGCATCGCGTTGGTGATCATCGGCGCGCCGGCCCTGGTGGCCATTGTGCGCCGCAGGGGAGTGGTGACCGCGTGAGCCAGACAGTGACCACCCGTCCCGTGGCAACACAGCCCGTATCGGACACGGTCGAGAAGGTCCGCACCGGACGACGCCGCACCCACCGCAGGTTGCGCGGGGTCACCCTCGCCCTGTGCGTTGCCCTGGTGATCTGCTCGTTCGCCCGCATTGCACTGGGTAAGTACGTGGTGTCCGTCCCTGACCTGGTCTCCGTGCTCGCGGGGACCTACGAGGGTCCCGCGAGCTACATCGTGTGGGACGTGACCCTGCCGCACACGATCCTGGGGATCCTGACGGGTATCTGCTTTGGATTGGGCGGGCACCTCTTCCAACGGGTGCTGCGCAATCCGCTGGCGTCCCCGGACATCATGGGTGTCTCCTTCGGGGCGGGCCTGGCCGCGGTCGTGGCCATCACCGTGGGTGGCCTGTCGGGCGCGGCCGTGACCGCCAGTTCCCTGGCCGGAGCCTTTGTGCTCATGACCGCGGTGATCCTTGCCGCCGGCGGAACCAGGGCGAACATCGGGCGCCTGGTGCTCACCGGTGTCGCCGCCGGGACCCTGACCACGGCCGGCATCAACGGCGTGCTCACACGATCCAGTATTTATGAGGCCCAGGAAGCCCTGCAGTGGTTGACGGGGTCGCTGAACTCCGCGCGCTGGGCCGACATCGCCCTGGTGGGTATCGCACTTATTATTCTGCTGCCGCTGTGCGCGCTGCTGACCCCGTCCGTCGACGCAATGGGCACCGGTGACCACTTGGCCTCCGGGCTGGGTGTGCCCGTTGTTCCCGTGCGGTTGACCGCGCTCGCGCTCGCCGTGGTGTTCGTGGCAGTGGCCGCGTCCGTGGTCGGGCCCGTGGCGTTCGTCGCGTTCATGGCGGCCCCCATTGCGCGCGGCCTGGCCGGAGGTGCCGGGCTGGCGCATCACGCGGCCCTCGTGGGTGCGCTGCTCATGGTGGTCTCCGATTACATTGCCGCCGAGGCCATCCCCGGGTTGTCCCTGCCCGTGGGTGTCGTCACGGCGGCAGCCGGCGCACCCGTCCTGTTGTGGCTGTTGATCGGCCGAGGAAAGGCTGAGTCATGAAACTCTCCGACCATTCGTTGATCGACGCGCGGGACGCGTCCGCAAGCTCGTCGTCGACGACGCCGCCCGCCACCTCCGCGACCCGGGGTCCGGCCGTGCCGGGGGCCGTGTCATTGCAGATCCGTAATCTCACGGCGGACTACGGAGCGGGGCCCGTCCTGAGCGAGATTTCCCTGGACATCCCCCGCGGTGCCGTGACGGTGCTGGTGGGTGCCAACGGCTGCGGAAAGTCCACGCTGCTCAAGACCATTGCCCGCCAGCTCAAACCGTCCCACGGTGAAGTGCTCCTGGGCGGCGAGGACACCGGGAAGTGGTCACGCACGCAGTTCGCCCGGCGCGTCGGATTCCTGCCGCAGGATCCGGTGGCGCCCGAGGGTGTCACCGTGCTGGACCTGATTTCACGCGGGCGTCACCCGCATCGCGGTGCTTTCGGGCGCTGGCGTGCCAGCGACGACCAAGCCGTGGCGGAGGCCGTGGACCTGACCGGCCTGGACAGTTACCTGGACCGGCAGGTCACCGAACTCTCCGGCGGTCAACGCCAACGCGTGTGGATCGCATTGTCATTGGCGCAGCAGACGGATGTGCTGTTGCTGGACGAACCGACCACGTACCTGGACATCGCGCACCAGGTGGAGGTCCTGGACATTCTGGCGGATCTGCAAGGCCAACGCGGGATCACCCTGGTCATGGTGCTGCACGAGTTGAACATGGCCGCCCGATACGCGGACCAACTGGTAGCGATCAAATCCGGGACGGTCCTGGCCTCGGGAACCGCGGAGGACGTCATGACCGATCACACGGTCAGTGAGGTCTTCGGAATGTCGGCCCGGGTACTGCACGATCCCGAATCCGATGCCCGACTGGTGGTTCCGGCGCGAACCCGCCGCGCGGCGTCGTCGGCGATCGCTGGGCCGGCGCAGACCGCGACCGAGGAAGGTATGAATGTCTGATATCCAAGCCGTCATGAGCCGCGTGACCCGCACCGAGATGGTGGGGGAGCACCTGGTCCGGGTCAGTGTGGCGGGGGCGGAACTGAGGACGCTGCCGTGGGGCAAGTCCGGTCCCGGGCCGCGCGCGGACGCGTACTTCAAGGTGGTGATCCCCGCGCCCGGCCACGACCACGTGCGCGTGGACACCTCGGACCTGAGTCGGTGGCGGCAGGAGTTCCTGTCTCGGCCCGAAACCGAGCGCGGCTGGATCCGAACCTATACGCTGCGTGACGCGCGTGTCGTGACCACGGCGCAGGGCGAGGTTCCGGAAATGGACCTCGACGTGGTGGTGCACGAGGACGAAGTACACGGTGGGCTGGGCCCCGGCGCCCGGTGGGGTTCCGAACTGGCGCCCGCGGACACGGTGCAGCTGCTGGTCCCTTCGGCCACCGGGAACTGGTGGGCCTGCTGGGACGAACACCGGGCCGGTAACAATCGGGTGGTCTTCGCCGGGGACGAAACGGCCTTGCCGGCCGCGGCAGCCATTGTCGACTGCGTGGACCAGTCCATTTCGCTCGGTAGTGATTCCGTGCCCGGTACCGGTGCGCCCCAAACACTGCACGTGGCCGTGGAGGTCCCCTCTCACGGGGATGCCACGTTGCCGGCCGGGCCGGCGGCACTGTCCCGCGGGGTCATGACCAACGGGGACATCCGGGTCACCCTGCGCAGCGGAACCGAACTGACCTGGACGTGGCTGGATCGGGGTGAATCGGCCACTCGCAACGAGCTCCTGGAGTCGTGGGTGGGGCGGCAACTCAAGGGTCCGGCGGCAACGGCGCGCCACGCGGCGTCGTCCACGGTCGAGGAACGGGAAGAGGACACCGGGGACTTCGTGTGGGCCACCGCAGACGCCGCCGGACACGGCCCGTACTGGTTCCTGGCCGCGGAATCGTCCGCTGTGAAATCCTTGCGCCGGCTGTGCGTGTCACACGGGGTACCGAAAACTGACATATCGTTCATGGGGTACTGGAAACGGGGACGCGCCACGGAGTAACCGCTGTCCCGCGGGACGCTGCGCGTAGCCCTGGCATCGACGCATCGGAAGGTGACCGTGAAGGGCCCATTCAACAAGGACCTCTCCTCGCGGTCCGTGCGAGTGCGCATCCTATCCACGATGCTCGCCTTCATGGCCGGTGGCCTGCTCATAGCCGGATTCGTCAGCTACTACGTGCAGTTCACCGTGTTGGACGACCGGGTCAACGCGGAACTGCT
>NZ_JAUNPE010000121.1 GCF_030536815.1 Kocuria sp. | reverse complement strand
GAGGCGTAGGCACGCCCCGGCCTCCGGGGTGACGGCTACCTCAGCTCCGGGGGGGCGCCCCGCGTGAGAGAATGACTCGGTTCAGTTCACCAGTTTTCGGAGGTACATCCGTGGCCACGCCAGCACAGTGGGTCGAGGGCGCACGACTCAGGACCCTGCCCATGGCCACGGCTCCCGTAATTGCCGGCACCGCCGCCGCCCAGCAAATGCACGCCGCGCACCTGGGGCACGCCGGGTTGGCGCTGCTCGTGGCACTGTTCCTGCAGGTCGGCGTGAACTACGCCAACGATTACTCCGACGGCGTGCGCGGCACCGACGATGACCGCGTGGGCCCGCTGCGGCTCACCGGCTCCGGAGCAGCGCGGCCCGCGCACGTGAAGCGCGCGGCCTTCTTGTGCTTCGGCCTGGCGGCCCTGGCAGGTGCCGCGCTCGTGGTGCTGTCCCAGCAGTGGTGGTTCGCAATCGTGGGTGTCGCCGCCGTCTTCGCGGCCTGGGGGTACACCGGCGGCAAGAAGCCCTACGGCTACCTGGGCCTGGGCGATATCTTCGTGTTCATTTTCTTCGGACTCGTGGCCACACTGGGTACAACGCTCACGCAGGCCGGTCGGCTGAACCTGGACGCCTGGCTCATGGCGATCTCCACGGGCTTGTTCGCGTGCGCCCTGCTGATGGCCAATAACGTTCGTGACATCCCCGGTGACCGCGAGGTGGGCAAGAAGACCCTGGCCGTCCGGCTGGGCGACCCGACCGCCCGCCTGACGTTCACCGCGGAGATGGCCGTGGGCATGTTGTTGCCGCTGCTGTTGGTGCCGTACAACCCGTGGGTCCTGCTCGTCTACGCAATGACCCCGCTGGCCCTGGCGGCCAGCGCCACGGTGCTCAAGAGTGGTGAACGCCGGGCCTTGATCCCCGTGCTCAAACAATGCGGGCTGGTGAACCTGGGCTTCACCGTGCTCTACGCGTTGGCCGTGCTGGTCAACCAGTACGTCTAACCCCGGGAAGTCCGTCCAGGACTCAGATGTCCCTGCGGGCCTGCTGGTCCGTGTAGGAATCCTCGATTTCTTCGTCCTCCAGGGCCACGCGGTTCTTGGGCTTGGGAGCGCGGTCGATCCAGCGGTGAAAGTCCTGGCTGGCTGCCAGGTGCAGTTTGGGGAAAAAGATGTAACAGATCGCAAAAGCGGCCACCACCGCCGCGATGCCGGACAGGATCAGCCCCGCACCCACGTACATGGCGATCACGAACACCACGATCAGGATGCCCAACCGCAACAGGGAGTACTTGAGGAAATTCACGCGACCCAGTCTACCGGCACGCCCTGGACGCCCGCCCCATGCTGCTCATGCTGCTCCAGCACGCGATCATCATCGCAACATGTCATCACCGGCTTCGCCCATGACATAACGCCCAGAAACCGATGCGCTGGCCCTCAGCATGCTGCCCTAGGATTGGCACCATGGGCAGAGCGATACTCATTATCGGAGCAGGCGCCCTCGCCGTGGGTGTGATCATTTATTCACTCATCGAATGCGCCCAAACAGAGAAGTACAAGGTCAGGTCCATCCCCAAGGGTGCGTGGATCCTGGTGATCCTGCTGCTTCCCGTCATTGGCGCGGTCCTCTGGTTGTTCTTCGGCCGTCCCAAGAAGGAGGAGCCCGGCAACCAGCCGCAGCGCGGTCGCGGCCCGGACGATGACCCCCAGTTCCTGCGGAACTTGGAGGAGCGGCGTCGGCAGCAAGCGCATGAGCGCAGGCTCCAAGAGTGGGAGAACGAGCTCAAACGAACGGGACGTCCCCCGGGAGAAAAGCCTCAGCCGCTGGACCCGGATGACCCCCGCCTGAGCGGAGAGGTCCCGGACCACGAGGAAGGCGCCGCCGAGGCAGACACGCAGGGCGAGAAACACCCCGGCAGCGACTCCCCCGGGGATGGTGGGAGCACCGCAGCCGGCGCCGGGGAGGACGGCCCGTGGGACACCGATGAGGGCCCGGAACCGGACACCGCCCCCGGCCATCGCGCCTAGGAATCGACGCGAAACCGACTACCTGCTTACAGGCCCGAGTACGAGTGCAGACCCGGGAAGTACACGTTGACCACGGTGAAGTTGAAGACCACGCAGATGTAGCCGGCGATCGACAACCACGCGGAACGGTTACCGTTCCACCCGCGGGTCACGCGGGCGTGCATGTAGGCGGCGTACACGGTCCAGATCACGAACGTCCAGACCTCTTTGGTGTCCCATCCCCAGAATCGGCCCCAGGCCTGATCGGCCCAAATGGCACCGGCGGCGAGGGTGAAGGTCCAGAACACGAAGCCCACGGAGTTGAGGCGGAACGCAAAGTTCTCCAGGGTGGTCGAGTTGGGGACAACGCGCAGGAACCCCAGTTTGGTGTCCTCACCCGTGGTCACGTTCTTCTCGCGACGGGACTGCAGCAACTGCAGCACCGCCATCGCGAACGTAATGGTGAACAGGCCGGATGCCGCCACGGCAATGGACACGTGAATGATCAGCCAATAGGACTGCAGCGCCGGGGGCAACGGGGAAACCGGGGTGGGGAAGGCAATGGTGGCCGCGCACAGCATGAGCAGCACCAGCCCGGAGACCATGGGTCCCACAAAGCGCAAATCCTTGAAGATCAATGTGACCAGGTAGACGCCCGCCACCACCAGGGCACCCGTGGAGCAGAACTCGTACATGTTGGCCCAGGGAACGCGGTCCGCGGCAATACCACGGGCCACCACGGCGAAGGCGTGCAGCAAAAAGGCGATGCCCATGACCACCACGGCCGCACGGGCGGCAGGGCGGCTGACGGAGTCCTTGTAATTGAGGGCCTCGAACTCGTCCGCGCCCTTGGTTCGCGCGTCGGCGGTGGTGCGGAACTCGCCGGCCACGGAACCGTTGCGAGCGCCGTCGTGGCCCACAGTGCGGCCGGAGGAGGCCGCCGAGACGCTCACGGAACCACCGCGCGAGGTTGCGCCCACGAGCTCCTTGGAATCCTCCCGGCCCACGGCGCTCTGCCGTTGCGCGGCGCGCTCAGCTTCACCGATTGCTTTGGAGTGCGAGGCCATGTCCCACACGAAGGCCACGAACGCGACCAGGTAGGTGAATGCGGCCAGGAGCATGAACCATTCGCTCCAGACGCCTAACGTTTCGTTGATGTTGCTACCCATAGATCACTCACGCCTTATCTGACGAGTTGAGGGGGAAATCGCGCACACCGCGGTCTTCCCACAGCGAGGTCCACAAACCTGTCAGCTTCTCGGCTTCCGCGCCCAAGCGGTGATCCTCACCGCGAGCCAACAGTCCGTATTCCAGAACAGTACACTGCACGCCATTGTGGTCCCGGCCCACATAAGCGCGCACCCATGCCCTGCGACGGGCAATGAACAGGGTCATGATGAGCCCCACGAAAGCGGCCACGAACGAGATGAACGCGGGAATACGTCCGGGGTCGTTGTGGATGTCCAGGCCCACATAGCGCTTGACGTCCACGAACTCGATGGTGCCCTTGCCGTCCGGCAGCTCGGCACTGCGGTTGGCGCCGTCCAGGGTAATGGCACCGTTGTCGGACATCATGGAATTCAGTTCGGTCAGGGCATCCACATCCAGCACAAAGACATTCTGGGCTTGGCCGTTGTCCAAGCCCAGATCCCCGAAGTACGAGGACATGATCAACACCGGATTGCTCAGTCCCGGATCCACCGACCGGGGCATGGACCCTTCGTCCACGACGGCCGTGGGCAACAGCAGGCCCACGAAACCGAGCTGATCCGGGGCGGCGTCGGGCACCTTGAGCACCAGCGAGGACGTGTAGACGGAGTCGGTGGGGATCGTCACCACGGGGCCCTCGTAAGCCACTTTGCCCTGACCGTCCGTCACCCGGATCACCGGGGCGTAACCATTACCCACCAAGTAGAGCTTGGTGCCGCCCACGTTGAGCGGCTCGTTGACCTTGAGTTTCTGGCTCGTGGGCTCCGCACCGGGTTCTTCGGTCACGGTCACGTCCGCCTCGAAATCCGTGGGAGCCCCGTACTGGTCAGGATCCGTGGTGTCACGGTTGAACTCCGCCTGGAAGTTGTCCAGGCGGACCGAGAACGGGTTGAGCCAGTCCGCGGTGAAGTTGGTGCCGGGGGTGAACGAGTCGTAGGCCACCAGTGTGTTCACGAAGGACTCGTCCTCGACAATGATTTTCTGGCCCTTGTAACCGAACAGCGACCCGATTCCCACGGAGAGCAGCACTCCCAACAGCGCCACGTGGAAAAGGATATTGCCCACTTCTTTCCACATGCCGCGTTCGGCACCCACGGACGGTGCATCACCGTCCAGATCGCGGGTGTTCACACGGTAGCCGCGCTTCTTGAGGGTCTTGGCCGCGTCCTGGATGGCCTCCGACGGAGACGGCGCCGCGGCGCCGTCTCGCGCGCCCAGCAGCACCCGGCGGTACTGCGGCAGGCGGGTGAGCCGCTTGGGGGTGCGCGGTGGCTTGGCGCGCCACGCCTTGTAATGCTGGATCGCGCGCGGAATGACGCAGCCGATCAGGGAGATGAACAGCAACAGGTAAATCGCCGAGAACCAGTAGGACGAGAAAACGTCGAACATCTGGAACCGGTCCAGCCACGGACCCGAGGTGGGGTTGGCCTCGATGTAACTGTTGACGGCGTCAGGATCCTGAATCCGCTGCGGGAACAGGGAACCCGGCACGGCTGCAATGGCCAGCATGAGCAGCAGCACCAACGCCGTGGACATCTTGGTCAGCTGTGTCCATGCCCACCGGAGCATTCCCAGGGGGCCGAGGGCGGGCACCGCAACGGAATCGCTGCCACTGCCCTTCTGGTCGCGTTCATCGCGCACCTGTGTCATATCGGCATCACCCAATCGGTAACGAATTCGGCCTGGATCCAGGAAACCAGTGCGGACCATACTCCCGTGGCCATGGCCAGACCAATCAGGACGAGCACGGCACCGCCCACGCGCTGAAGCGTGAGACGGTGACGGCGGAAGAATGTCATGGCACCCATCCCCCGGCGCAGGGCCAGGGCAATGAGGACGAACGGGATGCCCAGTCCCAAACAATAGGCGCTCGTGAGGATCACGGCCTTGCCCGTGGAGGCACCGTCCACGTAAACCAGCGCCTGCACGGCGGCAAAGGTGGGGCCAATGCACGGAGCCCACCCCAACCCGAAGGTCATCCCCAGCAGGGGTGCACCCCACAGACCGGGCGGTGGCCGGCGTTCGATTTTGCGGTCACGCTGGAACCACGAGAAACCGCCCATGAACACGATGCCCATGAGGATCACCAGGATGCCCAGCACCACCATGATCCACTGCTGCCCCAGGAACCAGGCGAAGGCCCCCAGCTGGGCCAGCACCACGGACATCACCACGAACACCGCGGAGAATCCGAGCACGAACAACAGCACACCCGTGAACACGCGCCCACGTCTCTGCTCCTGCAGATCCACACCGGTCAGGCCGGTCACGTACCCCAGGTAGCCGGGGACCAGGGGAAGCACGCACGGTGAGGCGAAGGAAACGAGTCCCGCGATGAGTGCCACCGGTAGCGCGGCAATCAGTGAGCCGTCGAGGATGACCTCGGCGAAGGGATTGCCCGTCATACCTTCTCGGCCACCGTGTGCTTGATGAGCGCGTCCAAAGTGGAATGGTCCGCCTTACCCAACACGCGGGCGGCGACACGACCCTCGGAGTCCAGCACCAAAGTGGTGGGCACGGCCTGCGGCGGAACGTAGTCGCTCAACGCCAACAGCACCTCACCATTGAGATCGGACGCGGAAGGGTACGGAATGTCGAAGGTGCGCTCGAAGGCCTCGGAGGTGGCCTGCTGGTCCCGTAGGTTCACGCCCATGAATTGGGCGTCGCCCTCATATTCCTCGGCCAGGTTCACCAGATCCGGTGCCTCCGCCCGGCAGGGGGCGCAACCCGCGTACCAGAAGTTCAGGACGGCCGGTTCACCGCGCAGCTCCGCGGCGGAGACGGTGGAACCGTCGAACATCTTGGCGTCGAACTCGACCGGTTCGCCGCGCTCCTCGGGGGCGTATTCGCTCACGGAGCCATCGCCGGCCACGTAGCCCTTGCTGCCGCCCTCGTTCGCCTGCTGCGCCAGGTTGTCCGCTTCCGAGCCACCGCACGCGGTCAGCGCCAGCGCGGCGCCCACGCACAACGACGCCGCCGCCACGCGCGTGCGCGAGCGGCTGGATCGGACGGGTTGAGCGGAACGGACTCGGGCCAATTTCACGGGTATGTCACCTGACGGTACGGGGTGGGATTCGGGAGTAATTATGAGCCGGGAAGCTGGTTGACCCCTGGGTAGAGGTGGGCTGCCGGTTCCCGGTAATTCAGCCGCGGAAGCACCGGTTCTGTCACGTCGTCGAAAGTCAGGGACGTGATGGACGCGAGGTTGCACTGACGGCGTCGGGGATCGTGCGGCAGCGGCCGCCCTTCGACCGACAAGCGTGTCAACCAAATGGGTAACTGGTGGGACACCGCGATGG
>NZ_JAUNPE010000120.1 GCF_030536815.1 Kocuria sp. | reverse complement strand
GCTCCTTCGGATCGAAGGCCATGAGCTTCTCCTGTTCGTGGGGTTACCCGTCATATTGTGCCCCGCAGGAGCAATAGGGGGCGGGTCAGTGACAGGAGGTCTCCGGCGGGAGACGATGGAACAGCCTACGCCGCCGTTCACGGTCGGCACGAGACGGTGAGTCAGGTTTTCGCGTCTTCCCACTTGGGGCGGCAGCGGATATTGCTCGCATGAGAACAGGACGGTAAGAGACTTCATGGCTCTGGACGTGATCTTCACCAACGGCACAATCCACACCCAGGATCCGGATCATCCCATGGCGCACAGCCTGGGAGTGCACCAGGGGAAAGTCGTGAGCCTGGACGATCAGCTTTCCCCCGATCTTTTCGACCGCGTGGTGGACCTGAAGGGAGCCGCCGTGGTCCCCGGTTTCAATGACGCCCACTGCCATCTGAGCTTCCTGGGCGAGTCCCTGGTGCAACTGGATCTGCGTCCGTCCGTGATCTCCACCATGGCCGATCTGCTCGCCGCGGTGCGTGAGGCCGCCGCCGATGCCGAGCCCGGCGAGTGGATCATGGGCCAGGGTTACGACCAGAACTACCTGGACGGCGTGCACCCGACCGCGGTCGCCCTGGACGAGGTCAGCCCGCAGAACCCGGTGTGGCTGTGGCACAACTCGCGTCACATGGCCGTGGTGAACACCGCGGCGTTCGAGCGCGCCGGGTACCCCGGTCGTCGGGGTTTCACGGTTCCCGTGGGTGGTGAGGTGCCCCTCGATGAGCACGGCGCCGCTCAGGGCCTGTTGTCGGAGACCGCTCGCGGCCTGGTCCAGGAGGCCCTCCCGGTCAAGACCACCGACGTCGTGGCGGACCAGATCGCGGCCGCGTGCGACGCCGCCCTGGCCGCCGGCATTACCTCCGTCACCGAGCCCGGCCTGGGTTCACCCGCGAACCTCGGGCAGTCCTTCACGGACATTGCCGCGTATCAACTGGCCAAGGATCAGGGCCGGTTGCGGGTGCGCGCCACCGTGATGCCCTACCTCACCACGCTGCACCCCATTGACCCCAGCGGCCAGGACGTGGCCAACGACTTCCCCGGGCAGGACCAGCCCTTCGGCCTGGATCTGGGAATCCGCTCGGGCCTGGGTGATGACTGGTTCCGGATCGGCGCGGTCAAAGTTCTCTCGGACGGTTCCCTGATCGGCCGTTCCGCCTTCATGACCGAGGGATACGCCGCTGATGCGGAGAACGGAGTGGAGAATGTCGGCCTCCTGCAATTCCCCCGGGAGTGGCTGGAGGGCCGTCTGCTGGCCGCGCACCAGAACGGTTGGCAGCTGGCCGTGCACGCGATCGGCGATGGCGCCGTGGACGTGGTGCTGGACATCTTCGAGAAGGCACACAACGAGTTCCCCCGCGAGGACGCCCGCCACCGCATCGAACACTTCGGTGTGGCCAGTGACGAGCAGGTGGCCCGCTGCGCACGGTTGGGTGTGGTTCCGGTGCCCCAGGGTCGCTTTGTCAATGAACTCGGCGACGGCATGGCCAGGGCACTCGGTGCGAAGCGCACCCGCCTGTGCTATCGCATGAAGTCCCTCCTCGATGCGGGCATGGTGACTCCGGCTTCCACGGACGCGCCGGTGGTGGATTACCCGCCGCTGTACAACATTCACGACATGGTCAACCGACGCACCGCGTCGGGCGCCCAGTTCGTACCGGAAGAGTGCATCACGGTCGGCCAAGCGGTGCACGCCTACACCGTGGGCAGCGCGTACGCGTCCCACCAGGAGCACATGAAGGGCACGCTGAGCGCGGGCAAACTCGCGGACTTCGTGGTGCTCTCCGATGACATCTACGACGTCGACCCGCAGACCATTAAAGACGTGCAGGTCACGGCCACGGTGGTGGGTGGCGACATCATGCACGGAGACCTGTAACGGATCGTCAGCGCTTTCCGTGCGTCAACGCTTGTCGAATACAAGCCATCATCCTTCCGGACCTTGCGAGTCCGGGGCCACACCAGGAGGTAGTAATGACCGAACAGTCAGCCGGCCATCTCATTGTCGAGTCGCTCAAGCACCACGGTGTGGAACGTGTGTTCTCCGTGCCCGGTGAAAGCTACTTGGACGTGCTCGACGGCCTGTACAACTCGGGAATCGAGAACGTGGTGTGCCGTCAGGAGGGCGGCGCCCTGTACATGGCGGAGGCAGTGGGCAAGGCCACCGGTCGCCCCGGTGTCGCCATGGTGACTCGCGGGCCCGGTGCGTCCAACGCATTCGTGGGGATCCACCTCGCGTGGCAGGACTCCACTCCCCTGGTGCTGTTCGTGGGGTTGATCCCGTTGGACCACCGCATGAAGGAAGCTTTCCAGGAGTTGGACCCGTACGCCTGGTTCGGCACCCAGACCAAGCGTGTGTTCGTGCTGGACAAGGCCGAGCGTGCCTCCGAGGTCGTGGCGGAGGCGTTCTTCGCCGCGACGTCGGGCCGTCCCGGACCCGTGGTGGTAGGCCTTCCCGAAGACGTCATCACCGACATGGTGGACCGGCCGGTGGTGCCGCGCATCCCCGTGACCGAGGGTTCCGTGAGCGATCAGGAACTGGCCGACCTCACGCACGCTTTCTCCACGGCGCAGCGCCCCGCGCTGCTGCTCGGCGGCCCCCGCTGGAATGCCGTGGCCTCCCAGCAGGTCACCGCGTTCGCCGAGAAGAACGGTATCCCGGTGATCTCCGATTGGCGCGCCGCGGACCGCATCCCGGGCAACTCCCCCGTCAACGCGGGCGAGCTCGGCTACCGTCGCACCGAGGAATCGGTGGCCGTCCTGAAAGATGCCGATCTGCTGGTTCTCGTGGGCGGCACCCTCTCCGACATCCCCACCGACGGGTTCACGGTCCGCCAGGAACCGGATGCCACCAACTGGATCGTCAACATCGACGCATCACTGCGTCAGCACTCCGGCGCGGTCACCCGCCAGATCCTGGCATCCCCCGTGGCCTTCGGCCACGCCGTGGCGGATCTCGATCTGGGCGAGCATCCCGACTGGTCCTCGTGGCGTGACCCCGCAGTGGCGGCGCACCAAGAGGTCTCCCGGATCCCCGACAACACCGGCACCAACGCGGAGGGCACCGCCGACATGACCCTGGTCATGGCAGAGGTCCTCAAGCGCATGCCCGAGGACACCCAGATCACATTCGGTTCCGGTAACCACACGGCGTGGGGCCACCGGTACTTCCCGAACTCCTTCTATCCGTCCCAGTTCTCCGTGCGCAACGGGACCATGGGCTACTCGGTTCCCGCCGCTGTGGCGCTGTCGCTGCAGGACAAGGATCGCTTTGTCTTCTCGATCGCCGGCGACGGCGAGTTCCTCATGAACAGCCAGGAACTGGCCACGGCCAAACAATTCGGTGCGCACCCGTTGATCCTGGTCATGGACAACTCTCAGTTCGGCACCATCCGGTCCCACCAGGAAACTCGCTACCCGGGCCGGATCTCCGGCACGCAGCTGGAGAACCCCGACTTCGGTGTCCTGGGCCAGGGCTACGGCGGGTACGGTGCCCGTCTGGACAACAACGGCGACATCGAGCGAGTCATTGGCGAAGCCATGACGGCCGTACAGGAGAACCGCGTCCCCGCCGTGGTGCACGTGGTGGTCGACCGCTCCAAGGTCATGCCGGACGGCTAAGCCCACACGGTGGGCCCGAGCTCCGCTCCGATAGGATCGGACATCGACCTTTGACCGCAACGTAACGGTTTGTCTCCAGGAGTCCCACGGATGTTTCGTTTGTTCCACAACGCCACAGTCCACGCGATGAATCCGGCCACGGGGTGGACGCCCCGGGCCACGTGGCTCACCCGCGACATGCCCCACCCGGATGCCATCCTCACCTCCGAGGACCGCATCGTGGCCGTGGGTGATTATCGGAAACTCGCGGACATGGCGCCCGCTGGTACGGAGCGGATCAACCTCGAGGGTCGATACGTGATGCCGGGGATGGGCGACGGACACATTCATTCCGCGATTTACTCGCGGTCCATCACGGAACCGGATCTGCGGGCTTGCACGTCGCTGCAGGCTGCGCTGGAGCTGCTGAAACCGTTCGTGGACCGGGCCCGCCAGGACAAGACGAAGACGTGGATCTTCGGCGGTCAATGGAATGCCAATGGCTGGGATGTTCCGGTGTTCCCGGACAAGCACAGTTTGGACAGCATCTGCCCGGACATCCCCATGGCCCTGGGGTCACTGGATTGGCACACGCTGTGGCTCAACTCCAAGGCCCTCGAGACCCTGGGGCTGGACCGCAACGTCAAGGACCCGGACGGCGGCACCTACGAGCGCGACGACCACGGGGAGCTGACCGGCATCATCCGTGAAGCCGCGGGCATTCCCATTCGTGACGGCCTGATGCAGTCGGATGTCTCCGGCAACATCGATGATTACCTGCCCGCGGGCCAGCATGAGTTGCTCAAGCGGGGCATCACCTCGATTCACGACATCGACGGCGCCGATTGCCTCTCCGCCTATCAAAAGCTCCGCGAGCGCGGTGAGCTCAATGTTCGTGTTCACAAAATACTGCGCCAGGAACAGATCCTGGACTTCATCAACCGCGGCATCCGCTCTACCTCGGGAGACGAATGGATTTCCATGGGCCCGCTCAAGCTCTTCGCGGACGGTGCCCTCGGTTCACACACGTGCCACATGTCGGATCCGTGGCCGGGCACGGAGGATCACGGCATGGCCGTGACCACCCGGGACGAATTGGACCATTGGATTCACCTGGCTGCCAGTGCCGGCATTGCCACCGCGGTGCATGCGATTGGCGACCAAGCCACCACCGAGGTGTTGGACGTCTTCGAGACCCACCAGGCCATGTCCCGGGTGTTCGGGTTGCGTCAGCGGATCGAGCACGCCCAGTACATCAAGCGTGGTGATGTCCCGCGGTTCCGTCAGCTGGGTGTCACCGCGTCCATGCAGCCCATGCACTGTACCGCGGACCTTCCCATGAATGACTTCTTACAGGGTCGTGACCTGATTTCCTACGGCTGGAACAGTCTGCGAGCCGCCGGGGCGGAGCTCGTGTTCGGTTCGGACGCACCGGTCGAGGATCCCAACCCGTTCCAGGGTATCCACGCGGCCATCACGCGCACCCGCCACGGGCACGCGGTGGACGGCTGGCAGCCGCAGGAAACCGTGTCCCGCCCGGAGGCCGTGTACTACTACACCCACGCCGTGGCCCGCGCCTCCTACGAGGAGAACCTCAAGGGATGCCTGGCGCCGGGTTTGCTCGCGGACTTCGTGGTGGTGGACCGGGACGTGTTCTCGGAGGATGACCGCGCGGTCAAGGACACCGTGGTCGAAACCACCGTTGTGGGCGCCCAGATCCGCTACCGGCGCGAGGTCAGCTGAGGTGCAACCGGGGCGAGATGAATTTCTTACCCACGTGGGTCTCGGAATCCAGAACCCAGCCCATACGTTTGATGGGGCGCAGCGAGACCACCGTTTCCTGAATCTCGATTCCTGAGACCGCGGACTGGATGGCCCGTTCGGCCTCCAGGATCTCCCCCACGGAATGCAGCCACATGACCACCATGAGGTTGGCGCGCCCCGTGATGGACGTGACCACGCGAGTGCGCGGATCCCGGGCAAGAGCCTTCGCAGCGGCTTCGTGCTGATTCGCGTCCAGGCGGGTGAACCACTGCGCGGTGATCGGTGTGGCGGAGAACCCCTGGATCAGGTCGCAGCGGATCGACAACAACCCGGAGGCCAGCACCTTGTGCAGGTAACGGCGGGCGGTGGCCGGGTGAAGCCCCGTGATGCGGGCGATCTCGGCCGCACTTGCACGACCGTCGAGCATGAGAGCCTCGATCACGGGACGGTGATCCTCGCTGAGCGGCGTACTGCTGACCGGCAATGATTCCTGTTCGGCCGCCATCCAGGCCTGCGCCGCCCGGCGTTGCTCGTCACTGAGCCTGTCCAGACGCCACTTGTCGCCGGCACGGTGCAGTTTGGTGGAGATCATGTTGTGGATCTTCACGACACCCTGAACCCGGGAGATTTTCTCCTCGATGATGCGTGACAGCGAGGGCAGATCCCGGCTAACCACGGTGAGACCGAGGTCCGGTTCCCGGCCGAAGGCTTCCACGGAAAGCACCTCGGGCATGGCCACGAGTTCTTTGACGACATCGTTCCACTGTTGGGTGTTGCACGAGACCTCCTGAAAGGACAGGAGATTCCTGGGGTCGTTGAGATTGACCTGAGCGGTGATCCAGGCGGCCCCGGAGCTGCGCAGTTTCTCCCACCGCCCGGCCAGAGTGGTGGGATGGGCGTCCAAGATCGCGGCGGCTTCACCCCAGGTGATTCTGGGCGCCCACTGCAGCAGGCTGATGAGCTCCAGGTCCTGATCGGACAGCTCAGCCTTGGACTGGCCGTTGCTTGACATGGATCTCCCTCATTGTGCGGTGGCCGAAACATGAGTCTACAAAGGTTCTCGCGACAACGACGCCGCCCCCGCACCGTGGTGGGTGCGGGGGCGGTTGTCGTCTGTCCACCGTCCGGGAACGGTCAACCCTGCCTTACTTCTTGGCGGGGGTGTGCAGCAGCTTCTTGTTGG
>NZ_JAUNPE010000280.1 GCF_030536815.1 Kocuria sp. | reverse complement strand
GGCGAAGGATCTCCCAGCGCTGCATCTCGTCCATCACCATCACCTCACGACCTGGTCATTGTGCCCGCATCAGGCGGGCAGTGCTGACTGTCGTCGTTTAGCACCCTGCAGATGCCGGTACAGTGTTGCCCTCGACCAGCCGACCATGCTCGCGGCGTCTTCGGCACTACGGCCTTTGGCTCTCTCCTCGGCGACGATAGCGAGCTTGCGGTCGACCACCTCTGGATCCACAGGTGGTCGGCCGAAGCGGGTGCCCTGGGCTTTCGCTGCGGCGATGCCGGCGTTGACGCGTTCGGTGATCAGTTCTCGTTCGTACTCAGCCAGAGTCCCCAGCATCCCGAGCATCAGCCGACCCGAGGACGTCTCCGGGTCGATGCCGTCAGAGACCGACTTAATCTTCACCTCTCGTTCGCGCAGCAGGTTCACCGTGTTGAGTACGTCGAGCAGGGATCGGCCCAGCCGGTCGATGCGCCACACCACCACCGTGTCACCGGGTTGGGCATAGGCGAGAAGTTTCTTCATTCCGGGACGCTCGATCGCATTCTTCGCCCCGGAGGTGACATCGCTGAAGACATCACGGTTCTGGACCCCGGCGGTGACCAAGGCGTCGTGTTGAAGTGTCGGATCCTGACCGACGGTGGATACCCGGGTGTAGCCCAACAGTCTCATACCCACCATCATGCCTCACTAAATCCCAGCATGGAAGAAGGCGGGACACTTTTCGGTGAGACAGGTTGGTAAGACATTTTTCGTGTTGGTTTCCGCAGGAGCCGCGGATTTTGAGATGCTCGTTGTGCGTGTCTTGTAAACCTTTAGTTTTTTGAGACTGAGAGTCACGTGTCCGGTAAGTCAGGCCCGCAACTAGTTGCTACAGCGACTACTCTGCTATACGGTGTAGTCATGCCAGAGACTACGAGCTTCGGTGATTGGTTGCGTCCAGCGCTGCCGCTGCTATTACTTCGCTTGCTTATTGATGAGCCGGGACATGGTTACGGTCTCGTCGAGAAGCTCCGCGCCGCAGGTATCTCTGCGCGGGGAACGACCGTGTACCCGCACTTAAGCAAACTGCAGGACGCCGGCTACATCACCAGTCACTGGCAAACACCCGAGACCGGTCCGGCCCGGAAGATCCTCACCATCACCGAGGAGGGCAAAGATCACTACCGGCAACTGCAAGCTCAGTGGCTAGATGTCTGCGGCATCCTCACCGCCACCGTCACCGCGCCGAGCACCACGAACCCCAGCTAGGAGCACAGCACAATGAGTTACCACCATGACCTCGCACATCAACTTCGCCGCCGCGGATGCACAGAAGATGCGGTCGCTGATGTTCTGCACACTGTCGATGAAGCTGTCACGGCTACAGGGAAAAGCCCTGTCGAGGAGTTCGGATCCCCGGAAGACTACGCCGCCCAGTTCTCTGGGCCGCGCAAGCGCACACCGGGACAGGAAGCCCTTGGCGTGTTCGGACTGTTTGGGGTGGTCTGCATGGTCATTTATGGGATCTGGCCTCAGTGGTTCGGGATCACCACCCCTGTACTGGAGCAGTTTGCCGGCCTGATCGCACTACTCGTCCTTCTGGCGATCGGCTGCATCCCGGGCGCATACTTCGACAACAGACTGCCGCGTGGATACAAGCAGCAGCATATCGATAGCACCACCCAGTAATCCGCCGTTTAGCATAGACAGAGGTAAACGCACGACCATCCAACGCCTCTACTGCGGTTTTCTCGGTGGAAGGAAACAACGTGAGCTTCAGGATATTCGGCGCACCTGTAACTTTCCTGGTCATAGGATGTTTATTAATCGCAATGTCCGACGGGCCGTCATCGTGGCATGCTGTAGTCGGCTTCGCCTACCTTGCCCTTGCACTTGTCGCGACTGTCCTCGGCTTGGTGAGGCGACGGGATACAGATCGGCCCTTAGATAGCTACCCAGACGGCGAGAAGGGGTCGCAGCAAATCGAGTGAGCGACGAGGGGCAAAGGAAGCGATGCGGAGGTGTGTGGGCACCGGAGAACATGGCCTACCTTCTGTCTGCCCCGGTGCAGAACACCGCGACACAGAGTCATCAAGATTCCACGCCATATAACGATCACATTCACA
>NZ_JAUNPE010000119.1 GCF_030536815.1 Kocuria sp. | reverse complement strand
TGAAAGGCGTGGGCCCCTGGACCGCCGACTACGTGCGCATGCGCGTCACCGGCGATCCGGACGTGTTCCTGATCGACGACGGCGCCCTGCGCGCCGGAGCTCGCCGGGCCGGTTTGCCCGCGGACACGTCCGACCTACTCGCCTGGTCGACCCACTCCTCGCCGTGGCGCAGTTATCTGACCACCCACCTGTGGAGGGCGCCCACCGTGCCCGCACAGCCGCCCGAAGGAGACCCCTCGTGACCGCCACATTCCAGACACTGAACACGCCGGACGGGCCGTTCACCGTGATCACCAACGAGGCGGGGAAGGTCATTGCCTCCGGGTGGACCCCGTCCGTGGAGGACACCGCCTCGCGGATCCGTCCTGTCCATCGCCCGGACGACATTGCGGAAGGGCCCGGGGATGCGGCGTCCGCCGTGGAGGCCTTCTACGCGGGGGATGTGCACGCCGTCGAGACTGTGGAGGTAGAACTGCACGGCACCGACGGTCAGCTCGCCGGGTGGAAAGCGCTGCGCCGGATCGAGCCCGGACAGCCACTGAACTACTCACAGTTCGCGCGTGCCCTGGGGAGTCCGTCAGCCGTGCGCGCGGCGGCGTCCATTTGCGCACGCAATCCCGTAGCCCTGTTCGTGCCCTGCCACCGCGTGCTACGCACGGACGGTTCTCTGGGCGGCTTCGCATGGGGGCTCGACATCAAACAGAGCCTGTTGGACCGTGAGGCAAACGCCTGACGTACCCCGTTATGGCTCAGACGGCGCGCTTCCCGCAGCCCGCAGCAGTTTCTCCCCCAGCGCCGCTACCGCAGCGCGAACCTCTGAGTCCTCGATCACCGTGAACTCGCAGGGCAGCAGGATCAGCCACTCCGAGGCCTGCTGGGGACTGTCCGCGCCGGTGATGAATTCGCAGACCCCAGGTTCAATTTCTCGCAGTTCGCTGCTTCCCCAGCGCATGTACTCCGGCGCGTCCTCCGCCGCCGATTCTGCGTGAATGACCACGCGATGCTTATATGCGCCCAATGGCATGGGCTCGCGCAGAGACTCCAGCGCCTCATCTGCATCCGCCCTGCGGTGAAAATTCCAGTCACCCACCCGCACGTCGGCCATGCGATCGAGGCGGAAGGACCGCCAAGCCTCGCGAGCGACGTCGTAGGCGGCCAAGTACCAAACGCGCCCGCGACACGAGACCTGGTGCGGCTCGACCCACCGCTCCGTGAGGGCCCCGTGCCGGTCCACGTAGCTGAAACGAAGCCTACGCCGCCGCCTGGCAGCGTCCGCGCAATCCGCCAGGACCTGGGGATCCACCGAGGTCGACACCCTGGACACATCTGTGGATGCACGCAGTTCGCGTGCTTTCAGCCGTGCAGCTGGAGGCAAAATGTCGTCAATCTTGGCGAGTGCCCTGGACACGACCTCAGCATTGGCCACGTGCCCCGTGGCCCCGGTGAGCGCGAGATTGACCGCGAGCGCTTCCTCCTCATCGAGCGATAGCGCGGGCAGCGCCTGGCCGCGACGTAACGCGTAACCGCCGCCCTGACCGGGCTCGGCATCCACGGTGTAGCCAAGATTCCGCACGCGGTCGACGTCGCGGCGCAACGTTCGCGGCGTAACGCCCAATTCTGCGGCGAGCTCGGGCCCGGACCACACGGTGCGATGACCGAGCAAGCTCAGCAGTTTCAGGGCACGCGAGGTCGGATCCGTCACGCACTCAGTGTGACTGCGGACAGGATCTGACCGCAATGGGGTCCACGATGCTCTCACCAATAGTTGAAGCACTCGAGAGAGGCAAGATCATGGGTTTCCTGGTCCCCCAGGCATACGGCGAAAAAGACGTTCTGATCACCAATGTCCTTCATCAGCTCGCGCAGGTGCGCACCAGCGTCTACGGACTCAGCAATGAGCAGGCGCATTCCGCGCCAACGGCATCGTCGCTGAATCTCACGGGGTTGTTGCGGCACTGCGCGCTGGTGGCCGCGGGGTGGTCCACCATGGCCGCACAGCAGATCAACATGCCGGATGTCCCGGGGGACATTGGTGAAGACATGGATATGGAGGATTGCGTGGCCCACCCCGCCACGGTGGATGAGACACTCGAGTTCTTCGATCGCTGCGTGACGTACGCGTCCGAGCAAATGGAGTCCATTACCGATCTGAGCGCTCCCATGCCCATTCCGGACGCACCGTGGTTCCCGCCCGAGCTCGAATTCTGGGAGGCGCGCTGGGCATTGACCCACGTCATTGGTGAACTCGCGCGCCACGCTGGGCACGCGGACGTCATCCGCGAGTCGATCGACGGCAAAGGTTCCTACGAGTTGAACGATTTGGTGGACGGGTTGGACCCGAATCGGGAGTGGTGATGCGTGTTGGTAGAGCCACCGGCCGGACGCCTTTTCATAATTCGGAAATCATAATTAACATTCCGGAAAGATAGAGTGTTGTCCGGCAAAGTCCCACACGGCTACGCTCAACAGCACAACCGCCACGGCGAGTCCTTTTGACAAGGTTGTCTACCGGGCACGAATCAAGTCACAGCGCGAGCCGCAAGGCGGGTACGTGGACCCGTGCATTCCGGGTCTCGTACGCTTTGCGGGCTGCCTCAGCACCGACAAGCCGAACCCCGTGATCCGGAGAGCCTCGTGAAAAACCGACATGCGTCAGCCGCTACCACCGCCCCGCAGCGCCCCGAGGACGAGTACCTGGGCATCGGGCGGTCCCTGGCCTACGGCCTCCAGCACGTCTTGACGATGTACGGCGGAGTGGTTGCGGTGCCACTGATTATCGGAACCGCCGCCGGTCTGGACGCCACCGGAACAGGCATCCTGGTGGCGGCCGCGCTATTCATCGGTGGCCTGGCCACCATCCTGCAGAGCATCGGTGTTCCCTTCCTGGGTGCCCAACTGCCACTGGTGCAGGGTGTGTCCTTCACGGGCGTGGCCACCACGCTGGCCGTCCTGCAGGGCACACCCGGCGAAGAAGGCCTCCGCATCATCTTCGGGGCGGTGCTGGTCGCTTCCGCGCTCGGTTTCATCCTGGCGCCGTTCTTCGCGAAGATCATTCGGTTCTTCCCACCGGTCGTCTCCGGAGTGGTCATCACAACCATTGGTCTAACGCTGATGCCCGTGGCCGCGGGATGGTCCCTGGGGTCCGAAGGCGATCCGTCTCACGGCTCCGTGGCCAACGTCGGTCTGGCCGCGTTCACTCTCTTGGTGGTCCTGGTGCTCTCCAAAGTGGGTTCGGCCGGGATCTCACGCTTGTCTATCCTGCTGGCCATCGTGATCGGCACGGCCGTGGCGGCCCTGCTGGGCCGCGCACACTTCTCCGGCGTGGGTGAAGGACCCGTGATCGGCTTGCCAACCCCCTTCGAATTCGGCGCGCCGCTGTTCGTTGCATCGGCCGTCCTGGGCATGCTCATCGTGATCATCGTGACGATGACCGAAACCACCGCGGACATCGTGGCCGTGGGGGAAATCGCCCAAACCGGTGTGGACTCCAAACGCATCGCCAACGGTCTGCGCGCGGACATGCTGTCATCCACGGTGGCCCCGCTGTTCAACACCTTCACACAAACGGCCTTCGCGCAGAACGTGGGTCTGGTGGCGATCACGGGCATCCGCAGCCGCTTCGTCGTGGCCGGGGCCGGGGTGATCATGGTGGTGCTGGGGCTGCTGCCCGTGCTCGGACGCGTGGTGGCGGCCGTCCCCTCGCCCGTGCTGGGAGGTGCGGGCATCGTGCTGTTCGGGACCGTGGCGGCGTCGGGAATCCGCACCCTGACCGGCGTGGATTACCGGTCGGGTCTCAACCTGATGATCGTGGCCGTCTCGCTGGCCATGGGCCTGATCCCGGTGGTCTCGCCCACTTTCTATGATCAGTTCCCGTCCTGGGTCCAGGTGGTTCTGGGATCCGGAATCAGTGCCGCCGCGCTCACCGCCGTACTGCTCAACATCCTGTTCAACGAGCTCACCTTCGGGTCACGCCCCGGCGCGTCCACCTTTGCCGCGTACCCGCCGCGCGTGTTGCCCAAATCCGTACTCCAGGGACTCCGAGAAGGGGACACCCTGGTCAATGGGCGCCTGATCAGCGCGGACGGCCATGAAATCGCCGCGGTCGATGACCACCTGGTGGACGAGGTCCGTCGTCGCGTGGAGACCGGCGAACTCACGGACACCGGTCAAATCCGCAGGATTTACAAAAACGACTCCCGGTGATTTTGCGACCACCGCGCCGCACAACGATTGAAAGTGAGCATCATGACTCCGACATCCAACGCATCGGCCCCGGATGAGGCGACCATTCAAAAATACCTGCGGACCGCCATTGAAGCGGCCGCGCAGAACGCCTCCGTTGACGGCGGGCCCTTCGGAGCGGTGGTCGTCACCGCGGACGGCCAGCATTTCACGGCCGTCAACCGCGTGACCGCCGACCACGACCCCACCGCCCACGCCGAGGTCTGCGCCATCCGGGCCGCGTGCAAGGCGCTGGGCACGCACGATCTGTCCGGCGCGGTGCTCTACACCAGTTGCGAACCATGCCCCATGTGCCTCTCATCCTCCCTGTGGGCGCGCCTGGACGCGGTCTACTTCGCGGCCGATCGTCACGACGCCGCGGAGGGCGGTTTCGACGACGCCGTGTTCTACGAGTTCTTCACGGCCACCCCCGCCGAACGCGACAGGTTGGTTCCCGTCCGCCACATCGCGGTGGAGAACCGCAAGGCACCGTTCGAAGCGTGGGCGGCAAACCCGGTGCGGGCCGAGTACTGACCATCGCCCTCTTGATCGTGGCGGTGTCTGAGCATGGGCGGACACTAGAGGTCCACACATAGCTTCTTTTGGAGGTTTGACCCCATGTTCATCTTCAACACAGCCACCACGGCCAATGGATTCCTGGCCGATCCCCATGACTCACTTGAATGGCTGTTCCAGGTCAAGAGCGAGGCTCCGGACATGGAGCCTTTCACCCGGACCGTCTCCGTGTTCGTAATGGGTTCGTCAACCTATGAATGGTTGCTCAACACCGAGAACATGCTCGAGCACCCCGAGAAATGGACCGGATTCTTCGGGGAGCGACCCAGCTACGTATTCACGAGCCGTGATCTTCCCGCGCCTCCCGGTGCGGATGTCAGGTTCCTGAACAGCTCCGTCCCCGAGGCGCTTCCCACGATCACGGAAACCGCCGGCCACGGCACTGTATGGGTCATGGGCGGTGGGGACCTGGTCGGCCAGTTCTTGGACGCCGGCGCTCTCGATCGCATCATCATGACGCTCGCGCCGGCATTCCTCGACAGTGGAAAACCGCTCCTTCCGCGCACCGTGTATCCCAACCGTTTAACCCTCAAGGGTGCGCGGACGGTTGGCCAGTTCGTGGAAATCACGTACGACGTCGTGGGGTCGAGTCCCGGCGCATAGCCACCGCTCGCCCTACGCAGAAGATGTTCGTGCATCACGTCATGGATGACGGCCCTCACGGTTTCGATCCCGCGGACTATGTGATGCCACAAGATATTGCCCGGTACTTCACGCACCCAGGTTGGCACATCCTGGTCGACGATGTCCGCGAGCGCCACGTGTCCGGCGGCGCCGGGGCACACCATTCACTGGACCGGTGATTGTGGCTCGCAAGCCGGAATAGATTTTGAACTCGACTCCAACAGCAAGCCGCCACACCGGTCCCGCCAAGAACCACGAGAGTGCTCATGGCGGGACCATGGCAGCGTCGACCAGAATTAGTTCTCCGTGGCCGGGTCCACGTCCTTGTTGTCGGTCATGGCACCAACGCCCTCGTCTGCGGGCTCGGCGTCTGCCTCAGTCCGGCTGCTCAGTTCTTCTCGTTCTTCCTCGGGGCTCATCTTGATTGAATCTTCACCCGGCTTGCCGTTGTTCTGTGCCTGCATGGTGCCTACCTTTCAGTGTCCGTATCCCTGGGAGAGATCCTCTTCCCCCGTTTGACCTTCGTAGAATTCCCGCTGCTCCTCCGAGTCAGCCTGGGCTGCAGCCTTATCCCGTTGCTCCTGGGCATCAACCTGGTTGACCGAATCCGGGTCCTCGTTGCGTCCTACCTCACTCATGGATACTCCTCCAGCTAGCGTTTTGACGTCTGTGAACCGTGTATCCCAACTGAGGATCCTCTCCCATAAGGGTGCTGTCAATCACTTAGCGGCAGGAACACGTGGTGACTCGGAGAAACAGGAAGGTGCACTCTCATCTGGACCCCTTGGCAAGAACGCGGTGCCGATCTACGATTCAAAGTGTTGAGATTTTTTTAATATCAGCACACATACCAATGCCGGAGTCACCCACTCCGACAACCGGGTGGACCCCCGTCCGGGGGCTACCGCAACACCAAGCAGATCGAGGCAAATTCATGATCATGAAAACGCTGCACGACGTCGGGATTCGCTCAGAGCACGCATACGCCGCAGGTTTGGGAACCATTGGCCTGTCTTTCCTCTCGTGGGGGATTTCCCGCGTGAAGCCCGATGACTCCAAGGCCCAGTCGGATCGATGGGGTATTTTCATCGGCCATTGGACGCCCACCTTCATGACGGTCGGGCTCGCCCTGGCTCAGTACGAGCAGAGCCAGTCCAAGAAGTAATCAACAACGCCAGATTCTCCTAGCGCCATGAGATGGCC
>NZ_JAUNPE010000279.1 GCF_030536815.1 Kocuria sp. | reverse complement strand
CCATGATGGCGCTCGAGTTCGTGGAGCCCGGTTCCAAGAAGCCCAACGCTGACGCTGCCAAGCAGATTGCCGCTAAGTGCCTCGAGCAGGGTGTTGTCATCCTGACCTGCGGCACCTTTGGCAACAACGTGCGTTTGCTGCCGCCGCTGGTCATCGACTTCGACCTGTTGCGCGACGGCCTGCGCGTGTTCGCCAAGGCCATTGAAGAGGCTGGCGCCTGATTCGAACTGATCCAGCGCTCTGACGACGGGCGGTCACCGGTTTCCGGTGGCCGCCCGTTCGCATATCTGCGTTCCTGGCCAGCCTTGACGCCACCGCGGACGACGACGACGCCGCCCCCGCCGCCTTCCGCAGTTGCGGCTCCATGCTCTTCCGGTGTCGCTTCCGTGGAATAGGGTTCCCTATGCCTTGTTTTCGGCCGGAAATGCGGGATAGGGAACCTTAAACCCTCACGGTCGATGTGGGATGGTGGGACCAACCTGCCGTTTACCACTTCATTCCGAGCCCGGAGGACCATCGTGGAGCACTATCCGTCACTCACCGAGACTGTTCTGGCACTGCGCAACGGTCAGGTCACCAGCGAGGACACGGTGAAATCCTCGCTCGACCGCATCGAAGAGCTCAATGACACCTTGGGCGCGTTCATTCACGTGGATCGTAAAGTCGCCATGAAGCGGGCCCGGGAGGCGGACGAACAACTGGCCGAGGCGGCGTCGGACCCGTCCGCTCAAGCAGAATTGCCAGCGCTGATGGGTGTACCCACGGCACTGAAGGACGGCCACGAGGTCGCGGGGATGCCCACGACCTTCGGAACCCTGATCAACCAGGACGAGAACGGCGAGTTCCCGATCGCTGCCGACTCTGACCCTCTCGCGCAAACCCTTCAGGCAGCCGGCGCCATCATGCTCGGCAAGACGCAAGTCCCAGAGTTCCTGCTCAATTGTTATTCCGAGAACAGAATATTCCCGCCGGCGCGCAATCCGCACTCGCCGGAACACAGCCCTGGAGGCTCCTCTGGTGGCCAGGCGGCAGCTGTGGCCTCCGGGATGCTGGCGGGGGCGATCGGTTCGGACGGCGGCGGTTCGGTGCGAATTCCTGCCGCGGCGTGCGGATTGATCGGGCTCAAACCGAACCGTGGGCGGGTCCCGAGCAGCGATGCGCTGAACAACGTGGGGCAGTTGAGCGTCAACGGCCCCATCACGCGCACCGCCTTGGACGCCGCCCTACTCATGGATGTGCTGTGCTCCACCCCGGGTCACACCGCCATCGATCGGCCGGTGAAAGCAGTGCCGGAACAGTCGTTCACATCCGTGGTGAGCCGCGCGCTGACCGGAGATGCACCATGGGGAGATCGTCCGTTACGGATCGGCGTGAGTACGGCGTCCCCGTTCGAGGGCACCTACGACATCTCGGTCTCCCCCGAAGCAGAGCTCGCGCTGTCCGAGGGCGTCCGCCAGTTACAGGCGCTGGGCCACGAGGTCGAGGAAGCGCAAATCAACTACCTGCCCGGTTATGCGGAGAACTTCTTCAAATTGTGGACGACCGCCGTGGGTCAGATCCCCTTGGCCGACGGGCAAGACTCGCAACTGACCGGCCTGGCGCGGCACTTCCGAGAAGCCGCGTTGAACCGCTCGGCCGTGGAGTTGGCGGACGCCGTGAGCGCGATCCGCGTGTTCGAGGCGGACACCATCGCCCAATATGCCCAATACGACATGATTCTCACCCCAGCCTTGGCGATGCCCCCGCGGCCCATTATTTGGTACTTCGACGGCTACGACATGGCCGATCCTCGCAGCGCAGAACGCGACTACGAGCGGCAGTGTCAGTACACCCCCTACACCTCGTTCATCAACGTGGTGGGGCTACCGGCCGTCACTGTTCCCACCGTGTGGACGCAGCCGGAATCCGGTGACTACCCCGGCAAGGTGCCGATGGGTGTGCAACTGGTGGGAGCGGCGTCGTCGGAGGCGTGGCTGCTCTCCCTGGCAGCGCAGCTGAACCCGCCCACGGACCCGCGGGCCGCGTGAGTGCAATCGAACGGAACATTGCGTCGCGTCACTGACGAGCGGGGATTTCCCGAGTAGGTTTGGGGTATGGCGAACCGTGCGGGCA
>NZ_JAUNPE010000278.1 GCF_030536815.1 Kocuria sp. | reverse complement strand
TTGTGAGAATCGCACTGTTCGCCACGTGCATCGTGGACGCTATGTATCCCAAGGTTGCGCTGGCCACCGTGCGCGTTCTGGAGCGGCTCGGCCACGAGGTGGTGTTCCCGCAGGGGCAGGGTTGTTGTTCGCAAATGCACGTCAACAGCGGCTACTTCGAGGACGCCATGCCCGTGATCCGCAATCACGTCAAGGCTTTCACCGAGGTCGAGTACGACGTCGCCGTGGCGCCTTCCGGCTCGTGCGTCGCCTCGCTGGGCCACCAGCAGCCGATGGTCGCGCGAAAGTGCGGGGACGACCTGCTGGCCGAACAGGCCGCTGACGTTGCCGCCACCACGTATGAGCTCTCCGAACTACTGATCGATGTTTTGGGCGTGACCGATGCCGCCGAGCAACTCGGGTCCTGGTTCCCGGAAACCGTGACCTATCACCCCTCGTGCCACGGCATGCGCCTGCTGAACCTGGGGGACCGGCAGAAGGACCTGGTGAAGTCCGTGGGCGGCATCGACTACCGCGAGCTACCGGACGCCGAGGAATGCTGTGGTTTCGGCGGCACCTTCTCCTTCAAGAACCCGGATGTCTCCGGTGCCATGGCCGAGGCCAAGCTGCGCAACATCGAGGCGTCGGGTGCTTCCCTGTGCACCGGCGGCGACTCGTCCTGTCTGATGCACCTGGGTGGCGCGGCGTCCAAGTGGAAGGCGCCCGTGCGCACCGTGCACTTCGTGGAGATCCTGGCCTCCACCAAGGAAAACCCACTCGTGGTGGAGGGGCCCGTGGAACTGTCCATCCCCGCGCAGGGTGCGCGGGCGGCGTCGAACGCTGGAGGTAACCGATGAGCATCACCGATCTGGGCATGCCCGCGGTGCGACCCGTGCACGGGCAGGGCAACCTGCACGCGCAGGTCGCATTCCCCAAGGCCGCCAAGGAAGAACTCAAGAACGATCAAATGCGCGCCAATATCCGGCACGCAACGCACACCATTCGTGGCAAACGGACCAACGTGGTGGGCGAGGTTCCGGACTGGCAGCAACTGCGCGATTCCGGATCGGCCATCAAGGAACGCGTGATGGCCAACCTGCCCGAGCTGCTCGAGGCATTCGAACAGAACGTGATTGCCCGCGGCGGCGTGGTGCACTGGGCGCGTGACGCGGACGAGGCCAACAGGATCGTGACCGAGCTCGTGCAGGAAACCGGCACCACGGACGTCATCAAGGTCAAGTCCATGGCCACGCAGGAAATCGGTCTGGACGTTCATCTTGAAGAACACGGCATCACCGCGACCGAAACGGACCTGGCGGAGCTCATCGTGCAGCTGGGCCGCGACAAGCCCTCGCACATCCTGGTCCCGGCGATCCACAAGAACCGCGAGGAGATCCGCGAGATCTTCCGCCGCGAAATGCCCGAAACCACGGACGAGCTCACGAGCGAACCGCGCGTTCTCGCGGAGGCCGCCCGGCAGCACCTGCGGGAAAAGTTCCTGACCACGCGCGTGGCCATCAGCGGTGCGAACTTCGGCATCGCCGAGACCGGCACGCTGTCCGTGGTGGAGTCCGAGGGCAACGGGCGCATGTGCCTGACCCTGCCGGACACCCTGATCACGGTGATGGGCATCGAGAAGCTACTGCCCTCCTACGAGGACCTCGAGGTCTTCTTCCAGTTGCTGCCGCGCTCCTCGACCGGCGAGCGGATGAACCCCTACACCTCGCTGTGGACCGGGGTGACACCGGGCGACGGGCCGCAGAATTTCCACGTGGTCCTGCTGGACAACGGTCGCTCCGCGGTGCTGTCCGACCCGGACGGCCGTTCGGCGCTGCACTGCATCCGCTGCTCCGCGTGCCTCAACGTGTGCCCGGTGTACGAGCACGCCGGCGGTCACGCCTACGGCTCTACCTACCCGGGGCCCATTGGCGCGATCCTCTCGCCGCAGCTCACCGGCATCACGTCCGAGGCGAACGCGTCCCTTCCGTACGCCTCCTCCCTGTGCGGTGCGTGCTATCAGGTGTGCCCCGTCAAGATCAACATTCCGGACATCCTGGTGCACCTGCGCGACGAGGACATTCGCACCCAGCACGGCCAACGCACCCAGGACGACGCCGCTGCGGCTCCCGTTTC
>NZ_JAUNPE010000118.1:2215-6637 GCF_030536815.1 Kocuria sp. | reverse complement strand
TGACGTCCCTGGTGAACGATCGGATCCTGCAGGATTACCCCGTGGACCGCAACCGCATCACCTGGATGGGGTACTCCGGCGGCGCCGAGATGCTCAGCTACGGAATTCTCGCCGGACCCCGGGACCTGGTGACCGGGGGAGCAGCGCTGGTCGGAGGCGGAGGAGCCCCCCAGGGCCTCACCACGGACCCCACCGAGTCCCAGCTGGAGACCATGCCCCTGTGGTGGGTCACGGGCACGGAGGACGACGGCTCCACCACATCGGCCCCGTTCGATGCGGTGAGTGCCGCCGAGTCCGGCGCGGCATTCTACGACGACCAAGGCTTTGAACGAGTCGATCTTCAGCTGCTGACCGGTCGCAACCACTACAACATGCCGGACGCGCGTATTCTCGATGACCTGATGAAAACGGTCGAGCAAGACCGCTGAGAACCGCGTGCTCTACCCGGGTGGCGGATTCACAGACCCGGTGGGGGATTAATTCGCGCCCGGTTCGCGCAATGCCGCGTGCAGTAGCTCGGACTGGTCAAAGAGTGCGTGGTGCCCGCCGTGCAGTCGAAGCACCTGCGCCGGGCCCGTGGTGAACGTACTCCAGGACTCCACCGCACTCGGTGGGGCCGTCGTGTCGCCGTCCGCTGCCACCACCAACAGCGCAGTGCTCAGCTGGGCCGGTTCCCCCTGGTAGTTCATGGAGGCGGTCAGGTCCGCGCGCAGCGGGTCGAGCACCATGGCGCGCATTCCCGGGTCCTCCAAGAGCTCAGCGGGAGTGCCACCCAGGCCCACGAGCCACTCAACCAACGCGTGATCGTCATGCAGCGCGGCCGCCAACTCGGGGCTCGGGTCCGGCGGCGGTACTTTGGCGGACACCACGAGACGCCGGACACGACCCGGGCGTTCGCGCTCCATGCGGGTCACGAATTCGGCGGCGAGCAGTGCGCCGAAGGAATGCCCCAGCACATCGGTGGGTAGTTCATCGGAATCAAGAACCGGTAGCAATGCCGCGGTGGCCTCGTCCACCACATCCCCCACGGATGCCGCGGCCGGTTCGGCCATGCGCGCTTCCCGGCCGGGGCGGCGGTGGGCGAGCACCTCGACGTCGTGGGCGGCCAGCGAGCGCCCCGTCAACCCGCCGGCACCGGCGTGGGGAAAGAACACGAGACGGCGCTGCGGGATCCCCTGGGGCGTCACCCAGCGGGCAAGAACGTTATCGGTAGCCATGGTGGGCACGCTAGCACCGTGCGGCGGGAAGCACACCGGGTAGGTCGGGGCGGGCCGTCAATGACGTGTACGCGTGGGTCAGCAGTCCGCTCAGGCCGCCGTTCCGCATGGCTCGGCGCTGGCGCTCGGCTCCGGTTCCGTGCGAGAGCATGCGCTCCAGGCCGTGCTGCACCACTGACCGGTCCTCGGCACCTTCGAAGTACGGCTGGAGTCGCTCGAGAGTTTCATGCAGAAGATCCGCCGCGGGCTTCTGTGTTCCCGTGGCGGGGTCCATGAGGGAACCCGACAGGCCGAATTTCGCCGATTGCCACGTAGCAACCTCTAACAGTTCGGGCGGTATCCGGGTGAGGACCGGAGTGTCGAGGGCCATTCGTACCAAGGCCCTGATGAGCAGGGCAATGACCACGGCGTCCCCGGCTTCGAGCTGAACGTCGCACGCTCGGATTTCCAGGGTGCCGTGGGCGAAAGAAATACGGGTGAGCCAGGCCAGGGTGCTGGGGCTCTCGACCACGTCGAAGCGCAGGAGCGCGTCCAGCCGGGCCCGGTAATCGGCCAGGCTGTCGAACTGCGGGGGGATGCCGTTGGCCAGCCACCGGCGGTAGTGAATGGAACGCCACGAGGCGAATCCGCTGTCGGAGCCACGCCAGATGGGCGAGTTGGCGCCCAAGGCCACCACGAGCGGCAGCCACGGGCGCAAGCCGTTGAGCGCTTGCACGCCGTCGTCGAGAGTGTCCAACCCAATGTGCACGTGCATGCCGTTGAGGTACTGGTCCGCCGCGATGGCCGGTGACATGCCCGCCAACCGGTGGTAGCGCTCGCCGGGGGTGATCTGGGCGGCTGCCACGGCAATGTCGGGTGCGGCACCCGTCGCCGCGGCGTCGAAGCCCATGGACCCGGCCACGGCGGCGAGTTCGCGCCGAAAGCTCACCAGTGATTCGAGCGCCATGGCGGCGTCACTGAACACGGGGGAGGTGTGCTCGAGTTGGCAGGTGAGCCATTCTGGCGTGGCCTTGCCGCCGCCGGCAGCAATGGCGAGCAGGGTTTCGGCCTGCTGCGGGGCGGGTGTCGCGGGCAGCTGCGTGCCGCGGTCCATGAGGAGGAATTCCTCTTCGATACCGAAAGTGGTCACGATACGTAGCCCCACAATCTCCCGATGGCGGGCTCAATAACGGATGAAGGATCGGTCCGCAGTCTAACGTCCGGTCGTCAATCCACCGGTGGAATTCGGTTCTCGGTGGCGGGATGGGATTGCTGGGCTCTTGCATGTACAACCAATCGGTTGTAAATTGGCATTATGAGCCAGATCACAGAGGAGCGCACCGACAGGTTGTTCCATGCGCTTGCGGACCGCACGCGGCGTGACATCCTCCGCCGTGTGCTCTCCGAGGGGCAGTCGATTTCGGCTCTGGCCGCGAACTACAACATGTCGTTCGCGGCAGTACAGAAACACGTTGCCGTTCTGGAGCGCTCCGGGTTGCTGATCAAACAGCGCCGGGGTCGCGAACAGCACGCACGCGGTGACGTGCAGGCCGTACGATCCGTGGCAGCACTGCTCGACGAGTTCGAGCAGGTGTGGCGAGACCGCATCGACCGCATCGACGAACTATTGAAGGACAGTTGAGATGCCAGTTATCGAGGTCACCAAAGACGTAGACGCTTATTCGATCACGATCGTCGCGGAATTCTCCGCAACGGTGGAACGGTTGTGGGAGCTGTACGCGGATCCCCGCCAGCTCGAAAAAGTGTTCGGACCACCCACCTACCCGGCCACGTTCGTGGAACACGAACTGACGGAAGGCAGCACCACCAAGTACTTCATGACGAGCCCCGAGGGGGAGAAGTACCCGGGTCTGTGGCGGATCACGGGGGTGGATCGGCCGAACGGGTTCACGTTCGAGGATTTTTTCGCGACAGAGAATTTTGAACCGGCCGAGGGCCTGCCCGCGTCCGAGTGCAGCTACTTATTCGAATCGACAGGAGAAGGTGTCCGCGCCACGTACGTGTCGGTGTTCGCCTCCGCCGGGGCCTTGCAGGAGGTCCTCGACATGGGTATGGAGGAGGGAGCGACCTCGTCGATCGATCAGATCGACGCATTCCTGACTGCCTGATCACCGGACCGGAAAGGCCTGTACCCCTCATGCGCATCACCCACCAGCTACCCAATGTGTTCACCGCCGTTCGGCTCGTTGCGACCGTTCCCTTGGTTCGGCGCATCCGAAGCGGGCGGACCGGCGTGGGAACCGCGGTGGGTGTTGCCGCGTGGGCCGCTACGGACTGGGTGGACGGCCAGTTAGCTCGCCGGATGCACTGGGAATCCGTGCTCGGCTCGGCGCTTGATCCCCTCGCGGACCGCGCGGGGATTGCCGCCATTGCGTGGAGCCTCGCACGGGCGGGGCAGTTACCTCGGAGCGTTCCCATCACGGTACTCATCGTGGACATCACCACAGCCCTGCTGACGTCCAAGGCCGCCTATCGCGGCCAGCTCCGCGTCTCCTCTGTGGGGAAGGTGCGCAGCGCCATTCTCTTTGTCGCACTGGTGGCGGCGGCAGGTCCGGGGAAGCGAGGCCGGCTGGGGAGGATGCCCCGTGCCCTGGCGGATCTCGGCGCAGCTCTGCACATGCTCGCCGGCGTGAGGTACATTCGGGCGGCACGTCGGGGCGATACCCGGGAGCGCTGATGCCATTGACTCACTATCACGAGGGGTCATACTTGTAAATAGGGATCCGCGGGGGATCTCGTCAGCCCTCTGGAGGGCATCATGACCAAGGCAGCCATCACACTCACCACCGGCCTCGAGGACGCGGAGAAAGTGACGGTGGCTTTCCTGGTCGCCGTCGGTGCCGCAGAATCAGGCCGAGACACACTTATTTTCTTGACCAAAGAAGCGGTCCGCTTGGCCGTCACCGGTTTCGCGAAGGGCACGGCGTGCGAAGGGTGCCCACCATTGCCCGACCTCATGGACCGATTCGCCCACGCCGGTGGGCATTATATTGCCTGCGGGATTTGCGTCAAGGCCAAGGGCGTGGATCCGGATTCACTCGTGGACAATGCGGAAGTCGCCGGAACCGTTCAATTGTGGGAATGGATCGGCGATGATTGCACGGCCACGTTCAGTTTCTGAGCGCACTGGCCCAGTGGTGGCTCGTGTCGCGATCCGCGGGGCGGCTCGTCCGTTGCGGGGCACCTACGCTTGACGCATGGGCGC
>NZ_JAUNPE010000118.1:0-2115 GCF_030536815.1 Kocuria sp. | reverse complement strand
CGATCCGCGGGGCGGCTCGTCCGTTGCGGGGCACCTACGCTTGACGCATGGGCGCGTGGAAAACCGGAGCGGGTGTCGTGAGGTTCCCGGACGGGCGGGCCGTGCGCGGGACCGGAGTGCGGCGGCGTCGGCGGGGGAGTGGGGCGCCGGAATTCGCGGTCTATTTACTGCGGAAGGACCCCCGCATTCACGCGTGGCCGTATCGCTGGGTCGAGTGGCCGGACTTCCGTGTTCCTGCGCACACCCTTGACGCCGTGGCGGCACTGCGCGAAGCCCATGAACGGGCGGTGTCCGAGCGCGTGGAGATCGCGTGCGGCGGGGGAGTCGGTCGCACGGGAACGGCCATTGCCCTGCTCGCCGTGATGAGCGGGGTGGCCGCCGACGACGCCGTGGCCTGGGTTCGTGCGCACTATCACCCGCGTGCCGTGGAAACTCGCGCTCAGAAAGCGTGGCTCAAGCGGACGGCTGAGCTCATGTAACAAACTAGCCCCATGGGAAATGGTGGGGATCGTCCAGTCCGGTGGAGCGTGTTTCCCTTCCTGGTTCTCACCATGGCCGTGGCGATCGCCGGATTAATCTCGTCCGACCTGGTCGATGCCGTGGTGTGTGCTCTCGTGGCCGTGATCGGTGCCGCGCGGAGTCTGTTGCGTCGCGATCCATGGACCCGCGCGGATGACCTGACCACGCTCAGGCTCGGGCTCATCGTGATTGTCTCGGCATTGTTCTTGGCCGGCGACGACCCGGGGTTCACCTGGACCGCCGTGGCGCTGGGTGCAACGGCCCTGGTCATGGACGGCCTGGACGGGAAAATTGCGCGCAGCACCGGGAGCACCCGCGCCGGTGCGCTGTACGACGAGACCGTGGACGCGCTGTTCATCCTCATTCTGTCCGTGGCACTCGTTGCCCTGTGGGGACCGTGGTGCCTGATCCCGGGACTGATGTATTACGTGTTCCATCTGGTGGTCGTTCTCCGTCCGGCGTGGCGGCGGCAGCTGCCCGCATCCCTGAGTCGCAGGGTGATTGCCGCCGCCCAGGGGATCCTCTTGCTCGCCGCGGGCACACCGATTGCGGTGGCCGTTCCGCCGTTCGGGGTGCTCTGCGTCGCGGCAGCGGTGGTGTCGGTGCTGTACTCGTTCGGGCGGGACATCGTGTGGCTGGAAGGTCATGGCGTTCGCTCCGGCACCTGAGCCGCTCAGCGACACAGACGCGGCCCCGGGCATTTCCGTGGCCCGTCCGGCGGCGTGCTGACCATAGACTGAAACGCATGCATCAGTCAGAACAGGATCACGCACTTGTGCTCGAGTCCCGGACCGTGCTGCCCACCGATCACGGCGTCTTCACCACGTGCGCCTACACCTTTGGCAACGTCACACACGTGGCCATGCTGATGGGCGATCCGGCTCAGGCCGAGGCGCCGATCGTGCGTATGCACAGTGAATGCCTTACCGGAGACACCCTCGGTTCGCACCGCTGCGACTGCGGCGATCAGCTGGAGGCGGCCCTGCAGGCCATTGCCGCGGAGGGCACGGGGATCCTGTTGTACTTGCGCGGCCATGAGGGCCGTGGGATCGGCCTGGCCGCCAAGCTGCGGGCCTATGCGCTCCAAGATGACGGTATGGACACCGTGGACGCCAATCGGGCGTTGGGTTTGCCGGACGATGCCCGGGATTACACCGCGGCCGCGGAGATGCTCAGGCACCTGGGGATCCCCACGGTTCGCCTCTTGTCCTCCAACCCGGCCAAGGCGGAAGCTCTAACCAGCCTGGGTATCACGGTGGCGGACCGGGTGGTGCTGCCGGTTCTGGACCGGCCCGAGAACTCCCATTATTTACAGACCAAGCGCCGGCGCATGCGCCATGATCCGCTGGCCGGACGGGTCTCCGTACAGGAAGACACCTTCCCGGTCTACAGGACCCTGGCCGAGCACCCGGAGATCGTCGCGCAATTGGCCCAGAGCGCGGACGGTTTCATTGCGGCCCGCGGCGGGGACGCGGAGTTCGTTTCCGGCGAGGCCGATCGCACCCACCTGCATCGGTTACGCGCAGCGGTGGACGCGGTGGTGGTGGGGGCCACCACGGTCACCCGGGACGACCCGCAGCTCACGGTACGGGCCGT
>NZ_JAUNPE010000277.1 GCF_030536815.1 Kocuria sp. | reverse complement strand
GTGCCTCGCACCCACTTGCGACAACGGCCGGAGATGACGCCCGCCCGGACCGCTCGCCTCATTGTTTCTGCTTTCGCCATCGCACTGGTCGTGGGGACCGGATTGCTCATGGTGCCCGCCTCATCGACCGGACCCGGGGGAACCGACCTCCTCACCGCATTGTTCACCGCGACGTCCTCTCTGTGCGTCACAGGTCTGATCACCGTGGACACCGCAACCTATTGGACCCCGTTCGGTCAGACCGTGATCCTGTGTCTCATCCAGGTGGGTGGCCTGGGCGTGATGACGCTGACCACCATGCTGGGTATCGTTCTGGCCCGGAAGTTCGGGCTCTCCATAAAATTGCTGGCTCGTGCCGAAACCAAGTCGTTCGGTGCTGCACGCGTGCGTCATGTGGTGTTGCGAATTGTTGCGACAACGGCGGTCATCGAGGCCACCGCGGCGGTTCTGCTGTTCTTGAGGTTCTCATTGCACTATCACTACTCCCCCGGCCAGGCCCTGGCCCACGCGATGTTCCATTCGGTGTCTGCGTTCAACAATGCAGGGTTCGCGCTCTACACGCTCAATGTCATGGACTTCAATCAAGACCCGTTCATTTTGCTCCCCCTGGCCGGCTGCGTGATTCTGGGTGGACTGGGATTCCCGGTTCTGTACGAGCTGCGCCATCACCTTCGGTTGCCGCGCAAATGGTCCATGAATACGCGGTTGGTCTTGCTGGCAACTCCCGTGTTGCTGCTGGTGGGCACCGTATTCATCGCGGTCCTTGAGTGGTCCAATCCGGGCACCCTGGGGCCTCAACCGGTCGGTTCCAAGATTCTCAATGCCTTTTTCCAATCAGCGATTGCCCGCACCGCCGGCTTCAATAGCGTGGATATCATGCAAATGCACCCGGTTTCGTGGCTGGGCATGGATGTCCTGATGTTCATCGGCGGCGGGCCCGCCGGTACCGCAGGCGGATTGAAAGTCACCACCCTCGGGGTGCTCTTCTTCGTCGCGTGGACGGAAATCCGAGGCGGGGCCGCCGTGCCCGTGCTGGGTAAGCAGCTGTCCCGGTCCGTGCAACGCGAGGCGATCACCCTGGTGGTGGTGGCCATGGGTGCGGTCATGGCCGGCACCATGCTACTCATGGTCTCCGACATCAACCTCGGGTTGGATCGCGCCCTGTTCGAGGTGATCTCGGCCTTCGCCACAGTTGGGCTGTCAACGGGTATCACCGCAGCCTTGTCGCCCTTCGCGCAAGTGGTGCTCATATGTCTGATGTTCCTCGGTCGCCTGGGACCGGTCACCGTAGCCACGGCCATTGCCGTGGGCCGCAAACCACGGGCCTACGAACTTCCCAAAGAACGACCGCTCATTGGCTAAGAAACCTCGACTGAAAGATTGAGTCATGTTCGACAAATTTCGCCCGGGTCACCCTACTCAACGCACTGACAACGCCGTGGTGGTGATCGGGCTCGGCCGCTTCGGTGGCTCGCTGGCCATGGAACTGATGTCCCGGGGCACCGATGTCATGGGCATCGACGTGTCCGAGTCCGTCGTGCAGTCCTTCAACGGCAAACTCACATCGGTAATTCGCGCCGACGCCACCGATGAAGAGGTCCTGCGACAGTTGGGTGTGGACGAATTCGAGCGCTCCGTGGTGGGGATCGGATCGGACATTCAAGCCAGCATCCTGGTGAGTTCCCGCCTGATGAAGTTTCAATGCCCCGAGGTGTGGGCGAAAGCAATCACCGCCCCGCACGCGGAGATTCTCGAGCAGCTGGGCGTCCACCACGTGATCAACCCCGAACGGGACATGGGTGTGCGGACCGCTCACCTCATCCAGGGAGATGTCCTGGACTTCGTGCCCATTGATCAAGGGTTCGCGATGATCCGTTGCAATGCGCCCGCGTCCGTTCAGCAGCGCCCCATGGATCTGCTGGACATTCGACGCCGCTTCGGGGTCGCCGTGGTCGCGGTTTGCCGCCCAGGCGGCACGTGGGAGCCCACTGAGCCGGGCACCATGCTGTACGAGGACGACCAAATCCTCGTCACGGGGCCCACCGAGCAGGCCGAACGCTTCTCGGTCATGGGCTGAGCCCTCGTCGTCTCACGTGCGAAATCTGGTGAGGCGACGCAA
>NZ_JAUNPE010000117.1 GCF_030536815.1 Kocuria sp. | reverse complement strand
CGCGCCGAGGCCGCCCTGGCCGGCCGCAATCATGTGCTCCCGGACGACGTCAAGGCCATCGCCGTGCCCGTACTCGCCCACCGGTTATTGCTCGAGCGCCGCTCCGGCACCGACAGCGCCCAGGACGTGGTGCGCGCCATCCTCGATGACGTGCGCGTCCCCACCGAGGACGGCACCGGATCTCGATGAGCAACACCGCCTCCACTGCCGAGGCGCGGGTTGATTCCCGCGCCAAGTTCACGGTGCGCGGCTGGTGCTTCCTGGTCGCGGCCGTCGTGTGCCTGGCCACCGCCACGTGGCTGGGCCGTAAGGACGTGCTGGCGCTGTCCCTGTTCCTGGGCATGCTCCCGTTGTTCTCCTCGCTGGCAATGTGGTTGATCAAACCCCGCGTGCTGCTCAAACGGTCCGTGGATCCGGCGCTGGTCACGGTCGGCGACGCCGCCTCGGTCGCCTTGCGCGTACGACGACGTTCACAGTTCGGTTCCCGACGTCGCGCGGGCTCCCCGGGCTCGACCGTTCACGATCGCGCCGCGGTGGAGGTCCACGAAACGGTGGACCCGCAACTGGGCAAGGACCGGGACTTCTCGGTCCCCGTCTCAGGCGTGCCCGTGGAGTACACGGTGCGCCCGCGGCGTCGTGGAATGTACGAACTGGGCCCGGCGACCGTGCGGGTCCAGGACCCGTTCGGCGTGGTGACCGAGCTGTTGGACGTGGCCGAGCGCACCACCCTGCAGGTCGCCCCGGACGCAGAGGACCTCACCGAACTGGGCGCATCCCGGGTGCGCGAAACCGGCGGTGATCCCTCCCGACGGGCCATGCCCCAACCCGGTCCGGACAACGTGACCACTCGCGAATACCGCCACGGTGACCCAATGCGAAGGGTGCACTGGGCGGCGTCGGCAAAGCACGGCGAACTCATGGTGCGCCAGGAGGACCCGCGCAGCACGCGCAAGGCCGTGCTCGTCCTGGACACGACCCAGGGGCACTGGCCCGGCGAGCGCGTGTGGGCGGGCATCCTGCCGTCCACCGAGGAGTTCGAATGGGGCGTGCGCGCCACGGCGTCCATCCTGGACCACCTGACCCGCCGCGAAACCGTGGTCTTCGCCCTGGATGACCAGGGTCATGCGCTGCCACACGGTGACCTGAAGGGCACCGATCAGCGCGACACGTCCGTCACGGACAACACGGCTCTTGAAGTGGTGCATGGATTGGCGCAGGCCGCGCTGGTCTCCCGCCCCGAACCTGACGCCGCGACCGATCCGCTGGCCGCCCGCTTCGACCGCGAAGCGTTGACCCACCCGCTGCTGCTCATCACGGGCAAGCTGTCCGCTGAAGCAGCGCGGCGCTACGTGAGCACGGCGAAAGGCAACGTCGCTGGTTCGGTGATCATGGTGCTCAACCCTCCCCTGGCCCGCCCCGAGAGCGCGGACATTCTGGAGACCTCCGGCTGGTCCGTGGTGCTCGTGACGCGCTGGACGGACATTGACGCCGCGTGGACCTCCATTCTGGACGGCGCCACACTTCTGGATCCGCCGCCCGCGCCACCCGGAGTCCAACAACTGAACATGGACCACGTGATGGGGCACTTCCGATCGAGGACTACCACATGAGCCACACCGCCGCACCGGCCACCCCGTGGGGCAGTCCGGGACCCGCCGGGCGGGCCGAGTCTTCGGAGTCGACGCCGGCAGCGCCCGAGAACTCACGGCCCCCCGAGCCATCGCGGAACCACCGTGCGCCGCGCATGGCGGTGCTCCCGTTGCACGCGTTGCTGTTGGCGAGCATCACCCTGGGCTGCGTGGGCATGGCCGGGGCGCTCGCCGGTTTCTGGTGGGTGCTGCCCGTAGCGGTCACCGTGGTGATCGTTGTGCTGGTCACCGCGGCCGCGCGGTGGCTGCGCTTGCCTTCTGCGCTGGTGACCGTTCTGGGTCTTGCCGCTCTCATCCTGGCGCTGACCGTGGTGCACGTGAGCGATCACGCGCTGTTGGGGTTCATTCCGACCCCGGGCACCTTTTCCGCCGTGGGTTCACTGTGGAGTGAGTCCGGCTCGTTCGTGGCCCGGCAGGCCGCGCCCTACGGGCAGAACGCCGGTTTGGCTCTGGTGCTGAGCGCCCTGGTGGGCTTGGTGGCCGTGTTCATGGAGACCGCACTGCTGGGCCTGCGCATGGCCGGCCTGGCATGCGTGGGCGTCCTGGCGCTGCTCGTGGTGCCCGCCTTGACCTTGCCGGGCAGCGTATCGATATGGGGTCTGGGCGCCGCGATCCTCGCCGCGCTGGCCCTGCTCGCCGGGTCAAGGGTGTGGGGTGCCACCCGTCTGCAGCATATTGCGCCGACCCCCGGCGGTCTGCCGCGCGCGCTGCTGGTGATTGCCGGTGTCCTGGCCGTGAGCCTGCTCGTTCCCACGGTCATGCCCGGGTTCTTCAGCGGCGCATTCCCGCAGGGCAGTTCGTTCAATTCCGAGCGTGCCGCCGGTGTGGGCCCGTTGCGCGCGGTGGGACAGGATCTGCGGGAGAGCGAACGGGTTCAGCGCTTCAGCTACACCACCTCCGACGGGCAGCCCAAGTACATGCGGCTCATGAGCCTGTCCGACTTCTCCCAGCCCGAGTTCTTCCCGCAGACGGACAACCTGGAAGAGGGCCTGGCTGGTCTGGCGGATCCGGAAACCAATCCGGTGTCCCGTGAAAACCCCGTGACGACCAAGGTCACGTTCGAGGACTACAACGAGCACTGGCTGCCTGCCCCGTACGCACCCACGGAGTTCGCGGGTATCGGCAACGAGGGCTGGTCATGGAACCCCCGCGACCTCTCGGTCTTCAGCGCGGGCTCGGACATGTCCGGCGGCACGTTCACGGTCACGTCCTCAGCTCCGCAGGCCACGGCGGACGCGATGCGTTCGGCAGCGCCGTCGAACGCGACCGGCGACCTGGCCGATGACCTGCGGTTGCCCAACGACGTGCCCGAGTCGATCGGCAGTGCCGCCCGCCAGTTCACGGAGGGCGCCGAGAACGACTACGACCGCGCGGTGGCGCTGCAGAACGGCCTGCGCCACAACTTCCGGTACGACGTGAACGCCCCGCTCGCCCAGGGTTACGACGCCGGCGGTATGGACAGCATGGAACAGTTCATGGAGACCCGCACGGGGTACGCCGGGCATTTCGCGCCCGCAATGGCTTTGATGGCGCGCGAGGTCGGTATCCCCGCCCGCGTGGCGGTCGGTTATCTGCCCACGGCCCCGGTCGACGATTCGCGGGGCGGAGAACTTTTCCAGGTGGGTACCGGTGACGCCCACGCGTGGCCCGAACTTTATTTCCAGGGCGTCGGGTGGGTGCGTTTCGAACCCACGCCCGGCATTCCCACCACCCCGGAGTACGCGCCCGAATCCGGCAACGACCCCGGTCAGGACGCCTCCGGCCAACCCGATCAGACGCCCGGCCAAGAGCCGTCGCAACCGCAGGAGCCGACCTCGGGGCCCACGGACGAGCAAAGCCAACCGCCCGCTCCTGAGACGCCGGAACCCGAACAGGAGCAGCAGGAAACCAGCACCGCGCTCATGATTCCGCTCTGGGTGCTGGTGCTCGGCGGCGTCCTGCTGCTTCTCGTGCTTTTGGCCGCCGTGCCGCGGTTCGTGCGCGGAAGACGCCGCCGGGCACGGTTGGCGGACATGGCCGACGCCTCGCTTTCGCCCCAGGACCGGGCAAACGCGGCGTGGAACGAGTTGGAAGACTTGTCCGTGGACCACGGCGGATCTCCCAAGGCATCAGACACCCCGCGTGTGCGAGCCCGGCGCATGGCAGCGGGGATCCCGGCGGCGTCGGAGGCAGTGGATCGGATCGTCTCTGATATGGAGCACGCCACCTACGCCGCCCCGGACGCCTCGTGGAAGCCGTCAGCGTCCGCCGCGGATCTCGGCACGGTGCGCAACGAACTCATGAACCGCGCCGACCGAGGTCAGAGGTTGCGCGCCACGTGGTGGCCGGCGTCGATTTTCCGGCGCTGAGGCTTCACGTGTGGTGCTCAGGGGCCGCCGAGCGCCCCGAGCCGGTGACGGGCCGGTCCCCGTTGACGGGGCGGGCGGGGACGATCCGCGGGACGCGCCTCAGCGCTGACCGCGGGCGGTGATCACGGCGTCGTAGAGCTGGCGGGTGCTGACGCCGGCGTCCGTGGCGATCTGGCGGGCGGCGGCCTTGAGCTTGATGTCGCTGGTGGCCACGAGTTTTTCGACGTCGCCCACGAGGTCCTCGGGTTCCGGGGCCTTTGCGGCTGCGGCACCGTGGACGACCACCGCGATCTCTCCGCGCACCTGATTGTCCTGCGCCCACTCCGTGAGACCGGCGAGGTCATTGCGGAGGACTTCTTCGTGGAGTTTGGTGAGTTCGCGACACACCACGGCCTGACGATCGCCGCCGAGAGCATCCCGCAGCGCCTCCAACATCACCGCCAGTCGATGCGGTGATTCGTAGAAGACCATGGTGCGGCGCTCTTCGGCCAGGGCCTTGAGGTGAGTGGCCCGCTCCCCCGCCTTGCGCGGCAGAAACCCTTCGAAGGTGAATCGGTCGGTCGGCAGTCCGGACACCGCGAGCGCCGCCAGAACGGCAGAAGGCCCGGGGATCACCGTCACCCGCAACCCCTCCCGCGCGGCGGCACGCGTGAGCGGGAAGCCCGGGTCCGAGACGGTGGGCATCCCGGCGTCGGACAGCACGGCCACGATCTTACCGGCGCGAACCAGATCGAGGATCTCGGTGACCCTCTCGTTCTCGTTGTGCTCGTGGTGGGTCATGACCCGGCCGGTGAAGTGGACGTCCAGCCCGGCAGCCAGCCGGTGGAGCGTGCGAGTGTCCTCCACGGCCAGCACATCAGCGGTTCGGAGAATCTCCAGCAAGCGGGGGGACGCGTCCGAGAGGTTGCCAATGGGAGTGCCCACGACCACCACGGCTCCGCCCCGGGGCTGCTCCGAAGGAGTCTGGGCAGTTTCCTGGGGCGTTGATTCTTGCGAGCTCACACACAGTACTCTACGAACCCTGTCCAATCGGCGGCTGAGAACCGCCGTAAACTCCATCGTGAACAGGGGTTCTTCAGTAACCACCACCTACGATGATTGAGTGCATCTGACTGCTTTCCAGCCGGTGACCCGCGGCCCCTCCACAGACCTTCGTGGTCTCCTGCTACCCGCAGTCACCCAGTTGCCCCGGTTGTGGTGGGTTCCGCTGCTCCTCGTGACCGTGCTGGGCGGGGTCATGCGGTTCGTCAATCTCTCCTGGCCCCACGCGGTGGTCTTCGACGAAACCTATTACCTCAAGGATTCCTATTCGCTCCTGCTCAACGGCACGGAGCAGCAATGGCCCTCCGACGCGGACGAAACCTTTACCGCGGGCGCGCCGACCACCACCCTGGATGAACCCTCGTTCGTGGTGCACCCCCCGGTGGGCAAGTGGCTGATCGCCGGCGGCCTGTGGCTGTTCGGCGCGGACGATCCCTTCGGCTGGCGCTTTTCCGCCGCCCTGTTCGGCACTCTGTCGATCGCCCTGATCTTCGCCGCAGCGTGGCTTCTGTTCCGCTCGATCACCCTGGCAACCGCCGCCGGGCTGCTCATGAGCCTGGACGGCCTCCACCTGGTCGAATCCCGCCTGGCGCTGCTGGACATCTTCCTGATGTTCTTCGTGCTCCTCGCCTTCGTGCTCCTCCTGCTCGACCGTGACGACGGACGACGACGCCTGGTCGCCCGGTTCTCGCCTCACGGTCCGGGTCCGTGGCTGGGGATCCGGTGGTGGCGGATTGCGGCCGGGGTGGCGTGCGGGTTGGCCGTGGGCGTCAAGTGGAACGCCCTGTTCCTGGTGGCCGCCCTGGGAATCCTCACGGTGCTGTGGGACATGAACGCCCGCCGGATCGCCGGTGTGAAGCAATGGTTCTGGGACGCCGCGGTCAAAGATGGGCTCCCCGCCTTCGTGGCCGTGATCGGCACCGGGCTGGTCGTCTACGTGATCACGTGGACCGGCTGGCTCACCACAGCGAACGGCTATCACCGCCAGTGGGCGGAACAGAATCCCGGCGAAGGCCTCCAGTGGCTGCCTCCGGCGCTGCGCTCCCTGTGGGAGTACCACGTGGCCGCGTACTCGTTCCACGCGGGTTTGGACAGCGAGCACACCTATATGGCAGGGCCCGCACTGTGGCCGATCCTCGCGCGGCCCACCTCGTACTTCTACGAATCCCCCGAGCGCGGCGTTGACGGGTGCACCGTGGACTCGTGTTCCCAAGCGATCCTGAACCAGGGCAATCCCGCCGTGTGGTGGGTGGGTATTGCCGCGGTCCTGTTCGCCCTGGTCCTGTGGATCGTGAAGCGGGATTGGCGTTTGGGCGGCTTGCTCGGGATGTACGCGGCCGCCTACCTTCCGTGGTTCCTGTACCCCGAGCGCACGATGTTCTACTTCTACGCCCTGGCGTTCTTCCCGTTCATGGTGCTCATCATCGTGGGCGTTCTGGGGGTCCTGACCGGGCGGCTCGGCGTCGCGCCGTTCGGGGACACCGCGGGGACACCCACCGCTCGGAATCGCTTCATCTCCCGCGTGTGGGCGCACCGCTGGACCACCGTGGGGCTCGTCTTCATGAGTTTGGTGGTCGTGTGTGCGGTCTTCTTCTGGCCGGTGTGGACCGGGCAAACCATCCCGTACGACCACTGGCG
>NZ_JAUNPE010000276.1 GCF_030536815.1 Kocuria sp. | reverse complement strand
CTCGGATGGAGTTGACGTTCCACGTGGCAATTCTCATGACACCACCGTAGCGAGCAACGGCGCACTCGAGAAAATATCCGGGTGATTCCGTGAATCCCGCCAGCCACGATGATCCACCCGCCATGCACGGGATAGCCCCGCCCGGCATGTCTGCGGGGCGGGGCTATCCGGTTGCGGACTTGTACGCCGACCGATGTAACGGCAGGTCAGGAACGCGAGGTGCGCACCCGGCTGTCATCCGAGCGCTCGCCCGCCACGGAGCGAGAGCCGAAGACCCCGGCGATCGAGGCGATGATGGCCCCGAGCAGCAGGCCCACAAAGCCCCAAATGGCGCCGGAGGAGGCGGTGCTTGCGGCTTGTTCGGCCTGCGGGGCGGCCGACTCAATAGCCGCACCGGCCTGCTGCTGAGCCTGCTCGCCGGCCTGGCTGGCTTCTTCCTCGCTGACGTCGGGCGCCACGGAGGCGGCGGCCTCGGGATTCTGCGCGGCGGTATCGGTCACCGTGGATGCGGCGGAGCCGATCAGCCCGCCGACAGCACCCAGGGCATTGCCCACCAGCACACTGGCCAGAACCAGGGCGGTGAGCAGGGAGGTGGCCCAGGTGAGGAACCCGTGGATGAGCCCGGCGCGGCCGGCCAACAGCCCGGCCACGTAACCGCCGCCGGCAAGAGCCAGTACCAGTGTGATGATCGAGGAAATGCCGGTGGCGACCCCGACTCCCTCACCGGGGTTGGCGGAGTTCAGGTCGGCCATGCCCAGGCCGAGGGCCGCGGTAATCAACGACAACAGGATGGTCAGGGCGAGGAACGTCACCACACCCGCGATGACCGCTCCCCAGGAAATGTTTTTCACATCACCTGCTCGGCGATCACCCAGCACGTCATCCTTCCACGACGGCTTGTTGTGCTGGGAAGTGTGGGAATCGGACTGGTGATCCACGGCATGCGAAGACGTGGTCGCAGATGTGCCGGGGGCGGGGCTGGACGGGGTGCTACTGGACATGACTGAAGTCCTTTCGTCAAGGGTCAACTGCGCGGAATTTACTCAAAAGTAAGCAAGCTGATGATTCCTTCTGGCCCCCACTGTAACGGCTTCGGATTTCGTTTGGCCAGCTCATGTGTGGCGTTACACGATTCCGGGTTGAGGGAAATCGGGTTGACCGGCTCACCCGCCGCGCAGGCCAGTAGGGTGTTCGTATGGACCTCATGCATGTGGTGATGGAAATCAGGCATCGGCGGATGCTGCTCAAAGCTGCCGGGGCCGGTGCTGCCGCACTTGTGGGGGCGCAGGCCGCGGTGATCGCCTCTCTGGCAGGCCTGGACTGGTGGAAACACAGGAACCGTAAGGTCCGTGATGCTCCTCGCCCGGGCACCTTTACCGCCCAGGTGCAAGACTCCGAGCTGAGCATTTACACGTCGGGTGAGGCTCTCTACGAGGACCAGCTCAAAGCCATTGACGGCGCCCAGACATCCATCCACATGGAAACCTTCATCTGGAAAAACGATGAAGTGGGCCAGCGGTTCCTCGATGCTCTCAACGCCGCTGCCGAACGCGGGGTGGCCGTCTTCGTCATTTATGACGGGTTCGCCAACCTGGTGATCCCCAATTCCTTCTATCGGTTCTCGGACAAGGTCAATGTCTTCCGGATGCCGGCCGTCCGACGTAAATGGTGGCGGGGCCCGCTGCGTTACACCGGGGTCAATCATTCCAAGATCCTGGTCGTGGACGACAACATCGGTTTCGTGGGTGGCTACAACATCGGTTCCCTGTACGCCAGTCAGTGGCGGGACACCCACGTGCGTGAGGTGGGCCCGGCCGTGTGGGGACTGCGGAACTCCATTGCCCAGGTGTGGAACGAGGACCGGCACCCGCGCGAACAAATCGAGTGGGTGCCCCCGCAGAACTGGGACCCAGAGGTTCGGGTTGCTGCCAACCTGCCGGTGCAGCTCGTGTATCCGATCCGGTACCTGTACATGAGCGCCATCGAACGCGCCACGGATCATATCTGGATCACCACACCGTATTTCATTCCCGACCAGCAGATTCTCGATGCTTTGGTGGATGCGTCCAAGCGTGGTGTGGACGTCCGCGTGATGGTTCCCAAGGACTCCAACCACATCCTGGCGGACT
>NZ_JAUNPE010000275.1 GCF_030536815.1 Kocuria sp. | reverse complement strand
CGCGTGCGGAAGATGAAGTTGCCCGGGGTGATCTCGTTGCGGAACGCCTTGCCGATCTGGCCGATACCGAACGGGGGCTTCTTCCGCGATGCGTTCAGCACGTTCAGGAAGTTCACGAAGATCCCCTGCGCGGTTTCCGGACGCAGGTAGTGCTTGCCCTCTTCGTTGTCCACGGGGCCTAGGAAGGTTTTCATGAGGCCGGAGAACTGCTGCGGCTCGGTCCATTTGCCGTCCTGGCCGGTCTCCGGGTCCTTGACGTCCGCCAGGCCGTTGACCGGCGGGTGACCGTGCTTGGCCTCGTAGGCCTCGAGCAGGTGGTCGGCGCGGTAGCGCTTGTGGGTGTGCAGCGATTCGACCAGCGGATCGGTGAAGGTTTCCACATGGCCGGAGGCCTCCCACACGGCCGAGGGCAGGATGATCGAGGAGTCCAGGCCCACCATGTCGGCGCGGCCGCGCACAAAGGTCTGCCACCACTCGCGCTTGATGTTCTCCTTCAATTCCGCGCCCAGGGGTCCGTAATCCCAGGCGGAGCGAGAACCGCCGTAAATTTCACCCGCCTGAAAGACAAAGCCTCGGCGCTTGGCCAGGGAGATGACATTGTCCAGGGTGGATTTGGCAGCCATGCGTTCTCACATCCGTTTCTCGCCCGACCGCTGGCTGCGGCCGCGCGCGTGGAATCCGTTGGGTGGTTCTTGAGGGCGCTGCTGAGCACGCCGCCGCGGGGCGGCTCACGTGCGCCAGGCACCACGAACGAGACGCCCAATACGACGTCTCGGTTCCAGGGTAGTCATTACGCGGAAAACTCACCTAACTCGTGGGTTCCGGAGCGCGTCAGGCGAGGCCTCCTGGCGATCGGCGTGAGGGACTCAGACGAAGGCGGAGACACCGGTCAGCGCGCGGGACACAATGAGCGCGTTGATGTGGTAGCTGCCCTCGTAGGTGTAAATGGCTTCCAGATCGCCCAGCACCTTGGAAATTTCGTAATCGCTCAACAGGCCGTTGCCGCCCAGTGCATCGCGGGCCAGCAGCGCGGATTGCCGGCCCAGACGCGTGGCGGTGGATTTGGCGATGGCCGCGTGCATCATCTCCAGCTCGCCGGTCTCCTGCAGGCGTGCCATCTGGACCATCATTGCGGAGCTCGCGGCCAGGTTGCCCGCGATCTCCGCCATGGTTTGCTGGATGATCTGGAAGCTCGCGAGCGGCTTACCGAACTGCATGCGTTCCAGGGAGTAGTCGCGCAGAATGTCCAGAACGGCCTGCTGGGCACCCACGGCCTGCCACCCCACCCACGCGCGGGAATCCTTGAGCAGGGCGTTGGCGGCGTCGAAACCAATGGCTCCGGGCAGCAGCGCGCTGCGCGGCACGCGGACCTCATTGAGCACGACGTCCGCATTCTGCATGATGCGCAACCCCATTTTGTTGACGATCTTGGTGGCCGAATACCCGGGATGGGTGGTGTCCACGGCAAAGCACTTGATCACACCGTCCGCGGTGTCACGAGCCCAGACCAGGGCGATGGCGGCCACGGTGCCGGCGCCGATCCAGCGCTTTTCTCCCCGGATGACCCATTCGTCGCCATCAAAGGTGGCCGTGGTGGCCAGGCCGCCGGCAATGTCCGAGCCATGGGTCGGCTCGGTCAGGCAGAAGGCACCCAGTTGCGTGAGTTGGGACAGGGCGGGCAGCCACTGGGCCTTGTGTTTCTCCGAACCCAGCTCCGCAATCGTGCCCACGATCAGTTCATTGTGGATGCCGATCAGAGCGGACAACGAGACATCGGCGCGGGCGATCTGCGAGTGCACCAGGCCCTGGAACAACCGCGACGAGCCGTCCAGGAACAAGTTGCCGAGTCCCAGGTCCGCCAGGGCGGGCAGCAGCTCGGTGGGCAGGTGCTCACGGTTCCACGGGTCGATGGTCTGCTTGCGCACGTGGGTCTGCAGGTGGTCCTTGATCACGGCCAGGCGGTCACGTTCGGCGGGATCGAGAAGGTATTCCACGTGCAGAAGGTCTACGTCCGGCAACGGGCTCTGTGGTGCCTCACCGGAGTGGGAGAGGGTCGCGCTGGTCATGATCGTGGTCCTCAAGTTTCTCGGTATTCCGATTGTGGTCTTTCCAACTATAGGCCTTCCAAGTATATTTG
>NZ_JAUNPE010000116.1 GCF_030536815.1 Kocuria sp. | reverse complement strand
TCTTCTACGACGGCCCTCCCTTCGCCAACGGCCTGCCCCACTACGGGCACCTGCTCACCGGCTACGTCAAGGACCTGGTCGCCCGCTATCAAACCCAGCAGGGCCGCCGCGTGGAGCGCCGCTTCGGGTGGGACACCCACGGTTTGCCGGCCGAACTCGAGGCCATGAAGCAGTTGGGCATGAGCGACAAGCACGAAATCGAAACCATGGGCATCGACAAGTTCAACGATGCCTGCCGCGCCTCCGTCATGAAGTACGCCACCGAATGGCAGGACTACGTGACCCGTCAGGCCCGCTGGGTTGATTTCGACAACGACTACAAGACCCTCAACGTCGAGTACATGGAATCGGTCATGGCCGCGTTCAAGTCACTCAACGACAAGGGCCTGATCTACTCCGGTTACCGCGTGTTGCCGTACTGCTGGAAGGACGAGACGCCGCTGTCCAACCACGAGCTGCGCATGGATGACGACGTCTACAAGGACCGTCAGGACACCACCGTCACCGTGGGCTTCGAGATCCTCGACGACGCGTCCTGGGCCGAACAGCCCGACGTCGTGGCCCAGCTCGCCGGCGCCCGCGCCCTTGCCTGGACCACCACGCCGTGGACCCTGCCCACCAACGAGGCGCTCGCGGTCGGCCCCGACATCGACTACGTGTTGGTCCACGGCGGGGCGCAGTTGGCCGGGCGTCGCTACCTGATCGCCTCCGACCTGCTGGACGGCTACGCCAAGGACCTGGGGCACGGCGACGCCGAGGACCCCGCAGCGGCCGCCCGCGAGGCCGTGACCGCCCACTTCACCGGTGCTCAGCTGGAGGGCGTGCGCTACCGCCCGCTGTGGGATTACTTCACGGACGCCGAACGCTTCGGTACCGGCACCGCGTGGCAGATCCTCGTGGCCGACTACGTCACCACCACGGACGGCACCGGGCTGGTGCATCAGTCTCCGGCCTACGGTGAGGACGATCAGAACGTGTGCGCCCGCTACGACATCCCCGTGGTGCTCTCGGTGGACGAGGCCGGCGTGTTCTACGACTTCTTCACGGACGAGACCCTGGCCGCCGGAGCTCCCCTGGCCGGGATCGCCGGACACAACGTGTTCGACAAGGACGTGGCCCGCACCGTGATCCGCGACTTGCGCGCCCAGGATGCACTGGTGCGCGAATCCAGCTACGTGCACTCCTATCCGCATTGTTGGCGCTGCCGCAACCCCCTGATCTACCGCGCGGTCTCCTCATGGTTCGTGCGGGTCACGGACATCAAGGACCGCATGGTGGAACTCAACCAGGAGATCAACTGGATCCCGGACAACGTCAAGGACGGCCAGTTCGGTAAGTGGCTCGAGAACGCCCGCGACTGGTCCATTTCCCGCAACCGTTATTGGGGTTCGCCCATCCCGGTCTGGGAGTCCAGCGACCCCAATTACCCGCGCCGTGACGTGTACGGCTCGCTGGCCGAGATCGAACGGGATTTCGGCGCGCTGCCGCGCAATGCGGACGGTGAGGTGGATCTGCACCGCCCGTGGATCGACGACCTCACCCGGCCCAACCCGGACGATCCCAGCGGCCGGTCCGTGATGCGCCGTGTGCCGGAAATCCTGGACGTCTGGTTCGACTCCGGGTCCATGCCCTACGCCCAGGTGCACTACCCCATGGAGAACCGGGAGTGGTTCGAGACCCACAACCCGGCCGACTTCATCGTGGAGTACATCGGCCAGACCCGCGGCTGGTTCTACCTGCTGCACGTGCTGGCCACCGCCTTGTTCGACCGCCCGGCGTTCCGCAACGTGATCTCGCACGGCATTGTGCTGGGCTCGGACGGGCAGAAGATGTCCAAGTCCCTGCGCAACTACCCGGACGTCAACGAGGTCTTCGATCGTGACGGTGCGGACGCCATGCGCTGGTTCCTGATGTCCTCACCCATCCTGCGCGGTGGAAACCTGGTGGTGACCGAGCAGGGCATCCGCGAGGGTGTCCGCCAAATGATGTTGCCGCTGTGGAACGTCTACCACTTCTTCGGTCTGTACACGAACGCCGCCAACGGCGGCGCCGGGTACGAGGCGCAACTGCGCTACGGCGCCGAGAACGTGATGGACCGCTACATCCTGGCCGAGACCGGACGGCTGGTCACCGAGACCAAGCAGCAGTTCGACGACTACGACATCTGGTCCGCCGCCGAAACCCTGCGTTCCGCCATGGACACACTCACCAACTGGTACGTACGCCGTTCACGCGAGCGGTTCTTCGACGAGGACACCCAGGCCTTCGACGTGCTCTACACGTGCCTGGAGACCGTGTGCCGCGTGGCCGCGCCACTGTTGCCCCTGGTCACGGAGGAGATCTGGCGCGGACTGACCGGTGGTCGTTCGGTGCACCTCACGGACTGGCCGGACGCCTCCCTGTTCCCGCAGGACGAGGACCTCATGACGCTCATGAACCGCACGCGCGCCATCTGCTCCTCCGGTTCCGCCCTGCGCAAGGCCCACAACCTGCGCGTGCGCCAGCCCCTGGCGGGTCTCACCGTGGCGGTTCCCGAGGGACAGCGCCTCGGGGGAACGTTCGAGTCCATCATCGCGGACGAGCTCAACCTCAAGACCGTCACGCTGCTCGACTCGGCGGAGGTCTCGCCGGCGGACTTCGGCATCTCGCGGCAGCTCAAGGTCAACGCCCGCGCCGCGGGACCGCGTCTGGGCAAGCAGGTCCAGCAGGTCATCAAGGCCGCCAAGTCGGGCGACTGGTCGGTGGCCGAGGACGGCACGGTCACGGCCGGATCGATTCCGCTGGAAGCGGGTGAATACGAGTTGGCCACGGTCGTCGACGACGCCGCGGAGACCTCCGCGCGCGCCGTCACCGTGCTGCCCGGGGGCGGTTTCCTGGTACTCGACACCGAGCTGACGGCCGAGCTGCGCGCGGAGGGCACCGCCCGGGACATGATCCGTGCCATCCAGCAGGAGCGTAAGAACGCGGACCTCAACGTCTCCGACCGGATCCACACGACCATTCATGCGGATGCGCCAACGTGTGCCGCGGTCGAGGCCAATCGTGACCTCGTGGCGGGGGAGACCCTGAGCCGTGAGCTCGAGGTCATTGTCTCGGACGAGTCCTCGGTAACCGTGGAGGTGGTGAACTGATGAGTGACGCATGGGATCTTTCGACTCCCCAGACCGTGGAAGAGGTGTACGCGGAGCTTCTCGACCGTGCGCCGGAGAACCGGATGGCGCCGCGCTTGGACGCGGTCCAGCGCGCCGTGGACATTCTCGGGAACCCCGAAAAGAGCGCGCCGGTCATCCACATCACCGGGACCAACGGCAAGACCTCCACGGCTCGCATGGTGGAGTCCTTGCTGCTCGCCCATGACCTCCGGGTGGGCCGCTACACGAGCCCGCACCTGGAGAAGGTCACCGAGCGCATCAGCCTGGACGGCAAGCCCGTGGCGGATGAGACCTTCGTGCGCGGCTATGGCGAAATCGCCCCGTACCTGCGGCTTGTGGACACCGAGTTGGCGCAGCGCGGCGAGCCTCGGCTCACGTACTTCGAGGTGCTCACCGTTCTGGCGTTCGCGATCTTCGCGGACGAACCCGTGGACGTCATGGTCCTGGAAGTGGGCATCGGCGGCAGCTGGGACGCCACCAACGTGGCCGACGCCGCGGTGTCCATCGTGACGCCCGTGGACCTGGATCACACGGAGATGCTCGGGGACACACTCCAGGACATTGCGTTGGAGAAGTCCGGGATCGTCAAGAACGGCGGATTCCTGGTGTCCGCGGCCCAGGACCCCGCGGTGGCCCAGGTGCTGCTGGAACGGGCTCAAGAGGTCGGAGCGAATTTCCGCTTCGCGGGCGTGGAATTCGGTGTGAGTGGCCGCACCATTGCCGTGGGCGGGCAGATCATGGCCGTTCACGGCCTGGCCGCCGAGTACACGGACCTCATGCTGCCGCTGTTCGGTGAGCACCAGGCGGAGAACGCGGCGCTGGCCATCGCAGCCGTGGAGGCACTGCTGGGTGGGGGAGACAAACCCCTCAACCAGGAGCTGTTAGTCGCAGGGTTGGGTGCCGTGGCCTCTCCGGGCAGGCTCGAGCTGGCCCGCAAGGCACCGCCCGTGCTCTTGGACGCGGCGCACAATCCGCACGGGCTGAAAGCCTCGGCGGCGGCCGTCAAGGAATCGTTCACGTTCGCCAAACTCAACCTGGTGGTCGGGATTCTGGGCGAGAAGGACGCGGAGACCATGCTGCGCACGCTCGCCGAGGAGTACGGCGAGTACGAGCTCGAATTGTGGTGCAGCCAATCCCGGTCCCCGCGGGCGATCCCGCCCCAGGAGCTGGCCGAGATCGCCGCGGACATGGGATTCGACGAGGACATGGTCCACGCGGAGGGCCGCCTGGACGACGCCATTGCCTCCGCCGTCCAGGACGCCGCCGACCGCCAGGAATTCGACGGCGCGGTACTGATCACCGGTTCCGTCACCGTGGTGGGTGAAGCCCGTGCGCTCCTCGGCCTCTGAGAACCGCCACAGCTCCGGGAGGACATGACCATGGCAAAAATGACCAGGGCCCAGCGCGAATGGCGCCCGGGCCAGAAGAAACCGCGCGGCTCCATCAAGGCAATGTTCGCGGTGTCCGTGTTGGCCATCGAGGCGTTCATTGTTTTCTTCGCCACGCTGGCGGCCTTCGGAATCCTGGCACGGGACTGGGAAACCACCCACCAGTGGTTGCTCGTGGGCGGCGGGGTGTTGCTCACCCTGGTGTTCCTGATCGCGTGCGGCATGGTGCGCAGGCCCGGCGGATACGTGCTCGGCTGGGTGTTGCAGCTCGTGCTGATCGCCACGGGCTTCCTGGTGCCGGCCATGTTCGTGATCGGCGCGGTGTGCGCGGCGGCGTGGTGCTACGCCGTGGTCAAGGGCACCGCGATCGACCGGGAGAACCGGGAGCGCGATCGTCTCCAGGAACAGTGGGAAGCCGAACACCCGCATGAACTCGGGTGAGTCACCGCGCAGCGCAGCACGGCCGGTAGGCTGGTCGCGGTACCCCTGACGAGATCGATCCAAGGAGATGTTGATGACGGAACGCACCCTGGTGCTGGTAAAGCCCGACGGCGTGGAGCGCGGCCTGACCGGTCAGATCCTCGCGCGTGTCGAGGCCAAGGGCTACAAGATCGTGGAGCTCAAGCTCGTGCAGGCCACGCGGGAGATCCTCGAACAGCATTACGAGGAACACCAGGGCAAGCCGTTCTTCGAACCGCTGGTCGAGTTCATGGGCTCCGGCCCGGTGGTTGCCGCCGTGGTCGAGGGTAACCGCGTGATCGAAGGTTTCCGCAGCCTGGCCGGTTCCACCGAACCCACCACCGCGCCCCCCGGCACCATTCGCGGGGATCTGGGCCGCGACTGGGGCGAGAAGGTTCAGAAGAACCTGGTGCACGGATCGGATTCACCCGAGTCCGCAGCGCGCGAGATCGGCATCTGGTTCGCCTGATCCGCACTGACCCACTCGGACTCGTGGAACGAGCAACGGCGGGGTGCGACCGAATATCCGGTCGCACCCCGCCGTCGCGTATTTTGACTGTCCGGGCCCGTGCGGGTCGCTACGCGAAAATCACGGTGGCGAAACGGACGGCAATGATGCCGAAGGCCACCACCAGGAGACCGATGGCGATCAACCACGCCCAGGCGCCGGAATGGCCGGCCCGGACGAATCGGTCGCCGAACATTCCCGCCCGGGCGTTTCGCGCCGTGGTGTGGGCCAGCAGGATGGTCTGTGCGATCCACACGATCATGCAGTACAAGCACAGGGTGTTGATCTCGAAGGTGGTCTGCCACCACAACCACAGGGTGAACACGGAACCCGCGAGGGTACCCACCCACACGAGCCACCAGTACCAGTCGGCAAAGCGAGCACCCGCCAGGACGCCCACCGCGATCGCCATCACGACCGCGTAGGCCACGATGCCGATGAACGGGTTGGGGAATCCGAAGAGTTCGGCCTGGGGAGTGCGCATCACGGTTCCGCACGAGAGCCATGCGTTGATGTCGCAACTCGTGCGGTGGCCGGCGTCCGCGAAAATGGCCAGGCGTTCCATCACCAGGGTCGCGGAAGCACCGAATCCGATGATCGACAGAATCAGCGCGAGGCTCGCCCAGCCTCGATCTGTGGGGGCGGTGTGCTGACGGTCCGGGGTGTTTGTTGAGCTCACAGACCGATGCTAATCGACACGGTGCCCCGGGCGATGTGGCCTGCCGCACACGTCAATCCTGGGGTGCGCGGAGGTACTGTGAGATACTTGGCAACGGTCGGTACCCAGCCGTACATGGGAACCGGTCCGGCAGGACCTCCGATACATGGCGGATGGACCCGCGGCTCTCAACAGATCGAGCGCGTCCGTCCGGAGAAAGTTCGCAATCCCCAAGGATTATGCGACTCGGACATCCGCCGGCTTGCCACGAGCGTTCACGTCAGTCGGCGCACTCGGCAGGTACCACCATGACTTCCGGCGACCGCGTGGTGTCACACCACCGGTTCGACCGACCGAGCACACCTCGGACCCGGGTGCGGACGGTGTTCCGAGCAGGAGTACAACCTCACATGGAATCCGAACAGGACAACGCGGAACAGACGACACAGGAACAGGTATCTGCTGCGGAGCAGCAGACCACGGAGGCGCACACAGCCGCCGAGCAGCCCGCTCTTGAGCAAACCCCGACCGAACCCCAAGGCGACACCCAGGTAACCGACGAGCCGGACACGGCCGAGCCCCAAGACACCGCCGAGGCCACGGAACCCGACACCGAGGACACGCCCGAGGCCGAGCCGT
>NZ_JAUNPE010000274.1 GCF_030536815.1 Kocuria sp. | reverse complement strand
CGCGACGGCGCGAACGCGGCGTCGTCCGTTCCGGGGAACGGCCTGCGCGGCATGCGGGAACGGGCGGAGAGAGCGGGGTTGAAATTGACCGTGACCTCGCCCGTGGAAGGTAAGGACCGAGGAACTCGAATTGTGGTGGAGCCGGCATGAACACCATTTCCGTAGTGATCGCTGACGACCAAGCGTTGGTGCGGGCCGGGCTGGCCGCGCTGCTGGAGCTGGAACCGGACATCTGTGTGGTGGCCCAGGCCGGCAACGGCCGAGAGGCGGTGGAGGCAGTCACAGCCCAGGACGTAGATGTGGCTCTCTTGGACATTGAAATGCCCGTGCTCAACGGGCTGGATGCCACGCAGGAAATTGCCCGCGGCGGTAGCGGGACCAAATGTCTGATTGTCACGACGTTCGACCGGCCCGGGTATTTGCGGCGCGCCCTGGAGGCCGGTGCGAGCGGGTTCGTTGTGAAAGATACCCCGGCCGACCAATTGGCCGAGGCCATCCGACGCGTGCACGCGGGACTGCGCGTGATCGATCCAGTTCTCGCGGAGGAGTCCTTGGTGGCCGGGTTCAACCCGTTGACCCAGCGGGAACAGGACGTGCTGCGGGAATCCGCGCAAGGTGGCTCCGCCAAGCACATTGCGGCCGCCCTGCATTTGTCCCCCGGTACGGTGCGCAATCATTTGTCGTCGGCCATCGGGAAGACGGGTGTGCGCAACCGTTCCGAGGCCGCGGCGAGGGCGCTGCGCAACGGGTGGATCTAGCGGGGCGTGTTTCAGGGGCTCCCCCAGGAACGAACTTATGCGTGTCGGAGGGATCTGAGACAGTTCCCCCATGGACGCTTCCGTGATGTCGCAGGTGTGGTGGTTGTGGGCGTTGCTCGCCCTCGTGGTGGGCCTAGGGCTGGGTGCGGCCGTGGGTCTGACGGTGGCGGGTCGCCGGACACGGCGAGTTGAAACCGAGGTCGATGAGTTGCAGGCCGAGCGTCTGAGCGCGTTACAGGAAAGCGCCGCGGCACGGGAAGCCAAAGAACAGCTCGAGAAACACGTGGCCACCCTTGAAGCGCGGTCCTTCCAGGATCAGAACGTGCTGCAGGCGCTGGCTCCGCTCAATGATCAGCTGCGCACCGTGGGGCATCACGTCACCCAATTGGAACGTGACCGTGCGGCGCAGTTCGGTGCGGTGAGCCAGGCACTGGATGCCGCTCGCAGCACCGACGCCCAGTTGTTGGAGGCCACCGGTTCGTTGTCATCCTCCCTGCGGTCCACCACAGTGCGAGGTGCGTGGGGAGAAATGCAGTTGCGCCGCGTGGTGGAGGCCGCGGGCATGGTGCGCCACGTGGATTTCACGGAGCAGGACTCCCGCGTGACCGACCGCGGAGTGCAACGACCGGACATGATCATCAAGCTGCCCGGTGGGCAATCAATTGTGGTGGATGCCAAGGCACCCATGAACTCCTACCTGGATTCGCAGGCCGTTCCCGCGGACGGCTCCTCCGAGAACGAGCAGCTCCGGGCGCGGTCCTTGAAGGCGCACGCCAAAGCACTGCGGTCGCACGTGGACGCGCTGGCCACCAAGCAGTACTGGACGGGCAACGATGGGTCACCCGAGCTGGTGATGTGCTTCGTCCCCGTGGAATCCGCCCTGGCCGCAGCCCTGGAAACGGACGCGACACTGCTGGAACATGCCTCGCGGAACAACGTGGCGTTGGTGTCCCCGGTGTCGCTGATGGCATCGTTGAAGGCCGTGGCGTTCAGCTGGCGGCAGGCCACCCTCACGGACAACGCTCGTGAGCTCTACCGGCTGTCGCGGGAGCTCTACGACCGCATGGGATCAGTGGGCAAACACCTCACGGACATGGGTGGATCGCTGCGGCGATCGGTGGACGGCTACAACAAACTCGTGGGATCATTGGAAACCCGCGTGCTGCCCTCTGCACGCAAGATCGCCGCTCTGGATCCCACCGACAACGATTCCACCGGTCTCGAAACCAAGCCCGTGGAAACCATGCCCCGAGCCGTCACCGCCACGGAGTTCGTGCTGGGCCGAGACGTTGACCAAGAAGAGCGAGCAAGCTAGGGAGTTAGCGCTTGGGGCGCGCTCCGCGGCCTCCGAGCTGACGGGAGTTGTCGCCGTCCTGGGCGAGCTTGGC
>NZ_JAUNPE010000273.1 GCF_030536815.1 Kocuria sp. | reverse complement strand
CCGCCATTGTCCTGAGTCGCGACATAGTTTAAGAACTGGCCGCGGCCCAGGACTTTTTTTGTACCCGGGCGCGGGCAACGACAACCCGCCCACATACCGGTTTGACAACTTCCTCAGCCGTGAATATTTACGATGGTAAACTTCGACCATTCGCAGTTCGAAATTCCTGCCGACGGACATCAGCTCATGAACGACTGCGCTGATCACAGCGACAGGGGCTGTTTCCCAGGGAGAAACCATGAAGACCAGCGCCGCACGAACACTCCTGACGCTCTCGCTATCGACGCTGCTGGTGGCGACGACCGCACCCGCGGTCGCAGCCCCGCCGGAAGGGCCGACCCCGGAGCAACAAGCGCAAGTTCAGCCGCCGACGGTCGGTGGTATCGGGTCGCTCGGCAGGGGAACCGGGGCCCAAGGCACGGTGCTACCGGAAACGGATCGGATCGTCGTGAAATTCAAGGACGAGATTCCCGCGGCCCAGAAGGAAAACGTCCTGGCAGAGGCAGAGACGTCCACCGAGATCGAAGACCCGGAAATCGTCAAGACCACCGGTAATGCCGAGGATGTCGTGGAGTCCGACACGCTGCTCAACAAGGCCGAACAGCAAGCAGTGGTCGAGACCATCGAGGAAGACCCGGCCGTCGAATCGGCGGAGCCTGATCTGATCGTGGTCAATGCGCTCGCCGCCCACGCCGGGTCCACCCCGAACGACCGGTACTGGGGTTACCAATGGGGTCCCAGGAACATCGGCGTGCCCGGCGCATGGTGGCAGGGCACCGGGGACGGCGTGGTGATCGGCGTCGCGGACACCGGCCAGATCAACCACCCGGACCTCAATCAGCGCACGGTCCGCGGCTACGACTTTTTATCCGATCTCTACCATTCACGCGACGGCAACGGCCGGGACAGCAACCCCCAGGACATGGGCGACTGGAGCACGGGCCGCGCCAACTGGTGGCACGGTGCGCACGTCGCGGGTATCGCGGCAGCGCACACCAACAATGGCACCGGCATTGCCGGGGTCGCCCCGGATGCCAGGATCCAGCACGCGCGCGTCCTGGGTGCTGATGGTCGCGGTTACGTCTCGGACATAGCCGACGGCGTGATGTGGTCGGCCGGCATTGCGATCCCGGGAGTCCCGCGGAACACGACCCCCGCCAAGGTGGTCAATCTCTCCGAGGCCTGGGATGCCACGTCCTGCGCGCCCGTGATGCAGAACGCGGTCAACCGCATGCATCAGATCGGAGTGCCCCTCGTAGTCGCTGCGGGCAACGCGGGCAAGAGCGCGAATCTGGCCTCGCCGGCCAACTGTGGCGGCGCGATCGTGGTGGGGGCGACGTCGTCCCACAACCGGATCACCGGCTACTCCAACTGGGGTCCGATGGTGGATGTTGTGGCGCCCGGTGGCGACACCAACGCGCAGATCTGGTCCACTGTCAACACCGGGAAATTCTCCCTGGGATCGCCCACGTACGGCGATCTGAGTGGAACGTCCATGGCGGCACCTCACGTGTCCGGTGTGATTGCGTTAATGAAGGAGCGCAACCCCAACCTGGGCGTTGAATCCATTCGTAACGCCCTGCGCAACACCGGGGTGAATGTGAACGGCTACCGCAAGGTGGACGCGAACCGTGCCGCGCGCGCGGTAGTTCCGACTGCGCGAGGGGCAATTGCGACGTACTACAACTCCAGGGGCGGAGCGGCCGTGTACGGTCCACCGACCACCGGTGAGCAGAGCACCGGCGTGGGCGGAGTGGTGCAGACGTTCGTAAGAAACGGCAGAGCCACCAAGATTTACTGGTCCTCCCAGACCGGGGCACGCGAGGTGAAGACCTGGACGGGTATCGGCGCCAGGCACGTCTCCCTGGGCGGCGCACGCGGAGTGGGCATCCCGTTCAATAACGAACAACCCACCTCCACCGGTGGTGCGTACCAGACGTTCGTGAATCCGCAGACGAACAAGACCACCAAGATCCTGTGGAGCTCGCGCAGCATGGCCAACCCGATCGTGGAACGTTCGGCCATCGGCCAGACTTGGGTACGCAATGGTTATGAGGCCAAAGCTGGCTACCCGACCACCGGGGAAGTCCGGACCTCTACCGGTGCCTATCAGCGCTTCATCAACGTCAAGACCGGGGTGCGAACCCAGT
>NZ_JAUNPE010000272.1 GCF_030536815.1 Kocuria sp. | reverse complement strand
GTCCCGGCCGTGCCCGCCGACCGGGTGGCGGACGTGCTTGCCGGGTACGGCGGCGTCGTACCCGCCGTAAAAATTAAGGTCGCCGAGCGCGGCCAGTCCTTGGCTGACGACGTCGCTCGTGTGGCCGCCGTCCGCGACCTCCTTCCTGACGCGGAGCTTCGCGTGGACGCGAACATGGGCTGGGACCAGGATCAGGCCGTCGTGGCGCTGACCGAGTTGGCGGTGTACGACCTTGAATACGCCGAACAGCCCGTGGCCACCATCGAAGGCCTGGCTGCCGTGCGGCAACGGCTGCGGGACAAGAGCATCGATCTGAAGATTGCCGCGGACGAGTCCGTGCGCAAAGTCGAAGATCCCCTCGCCGTGGCCCGAGCGTGGGCCGCGGATCTCATCATCGTGAAGGTGGCCCCGCTCGGGGGAGTGCGTCGAGCACTTGAGATCGTGCAGGACGCGGGGCTGCCCGCCGTCGTCAGCTCTGCGATCGACAGCTCGGTGGGAATCCGCGCGGGCGTTGCCTTGGCCGCAGCGTTACCTGAGCTGCCGTACGCGTGCGGGCTGGGAACTTTGTCGCTCATGGAAGGGGACGTCACCCGCGAACCGCTCAAACCGCAGGACGGCTTCATCGCCGTGCGAGACGTTGCCGTGGACGAAGGCCTGCTGGATGAATTCGCGGTCACGGGGGAGCGACGGGACTGGTGGCTCGACCGGATCCGCCGGGCCCACGCACACCTGGTGAGTTAGCGCACCGCGCTCGCCTCGGCGGCGTGCGACTCAGCCCCGGGCTCGATAGGCACCTCGTACAGCCGCAGCTTGAGCAGCGCGAGCGCGGCGAGCACCACGATCACGGACACACCGATGTAGAGCTGCGTGGGGGTCCACCCGGCGTCCAGCAGCACGCCCACCAGAACGGGCGCCAGGATCGCGCCGATGCGTCCCACGCCAATGCCCCAGCCAACGCCGGTGGTTCGCACGGCGGGAGCATAGGTCTGCGGTGCCACGGTGTAGAGGCCGGCCAAGCAACCGTTGATGAGCATGCCCACGATCACGCCGCTGAAGAACGCGAGGGTCGGCATGGACGTGGTCGTAATGAATACCACCAGCGTCACGGCGGAGAGTAGCGAGAACACGAGCAGGGTGAGGCGGGCATCGCGGCGGGTGGTGATCGCGCCGTAGAGCAGCGCACCGAACGTTCCGCCCATCGTCAGCATGATGCCGCCCACGATGCCTTGTTGCTCTGTCATACCGGACTCGACCAGCAGTTTGGGGGTCCACGAATTGGCGAAGTAGAAGCCGAACATGATCACGATGAACGCGATCCACAGCATCAGGGTGGGCACGCGGTAGCGGCCGTTCAGGAGTTGTGTCACGCTGCCCTGGTTGCTGGCTGCGGCGTCGGGCGGGCCCAGAACCACGTCACTCGGCAGGCCGATGCGGCGAGCAATGCGAGCGATCTTTTCCGCGGCGTCCCGGGGACGGCGGGCGCGGTAGTAGTCCACGGATTCCGGCAGGATCAAGGCGGTGAGCACGATTCCGATCACGGTCAGGATCGCGCCGGTGAGGAACACCGAACGCCAGCCGAAGCCGGGGATCAACTGGGTTGCGCCCATGCCGCCGAGCGTGGCACCCACTCCGTAACCGGCCGCGTAAATGCTCACGGCCATGCCACGGTTGCGATTGTTGGAGTACTCGCTGGTGAGAACCGTGATGGTTGCCAGGATGCCGCCCACGCCAACCCCGGTGAGCACGCGCCACAGCCCCAGCTCGACGGCGCTCCCGGCCGTTGCGGACAAGAACAAGCCCAGGCCGTTCAGCACCAAGGCGACCAGCAGAATGTTGCGCCTTCCATATCGGTCCGCGAAGGGACCCAGGAGCAGCGCGCCCGCGCCCATGCCGATCAGGCCAGCGCTCAAGAGCCAGCCCAGCTGGGAACCGGACAGCCCGAACTCCGCAGTCACGGAGGTTGCGGTGAACGCCATCGCCAGGACGTCGTAGCCGTCCAGGGCATTCAAGAAGGTGGCCATGGCCACGATGACCCACTGGTAAACGGACATTCTGGACTGATCAATGGCGCGACGAATGTCCAAAGAGATGCCTTTCGAGGATTGTCACCGGTGTTGGGTGACGGCTGGCGCGAATCGGGAAGTCTCCGCA
>NZ_JAUNPE010000271.1 GCF_030536815.1 Kocuria sp. | reverse complement strand
CCGGATACAAGACGACGCCGCACGCGAACGAACACGTGCGGCGTCGCGCATGGAGTAAAATTACTTCTTGGGGCCGTTCTCGGCAAAAGTACGCGCCCAGGCTTCCGGTGACGTGATGTCCGGAAGCGCAGCGCGGTACTGCTTGCTCAGCGACTCCCACTGTGCAAAGAGCTCCGCGTGCAGCTTGATGCTCTCGGTCATCAGTTCGCGCACCTGCGCCGGGTCACGTCGGTACCACGAGGCACCCGTACCGTCCGCATTGGAGACGATCGCGGAATCCAGGGTGGCCAGGTAGGACCAGTGACCGTCCATGTGGGCAACGTTGGCTTCGGGGTTCTCCTTGGCCATGTCACGCACCGGACGCAGCGTCTGCTTCAAGACGGTGCGCACGGCCCACGGAATGAGCTGCGGCTTGGTGGGAGCCTTGGGAGCTTCCATGGTCTTGGGAGGCTTCTTACGGCGCACCGGCGGAAGGTCGGCCGGGTCCTTCACCACACGGGCGTCCGAGTAATCGTCCTTCATGGCGCGAATCTCGGGCATCCGGGTGGGCAGCATCTCGTGGAGTCCGTCCGGCCCGGCCAAGACGTCCTGAATAGCCAACAACACGGACTTCGCCGGGTAGTACTGCATGGACACCACGTGCTTGGTATCCGTGGTGATGGACTCACGCAACATCCGCCCGCCCTTGGAGTAGGGAGAGTGCAGGAGCGCCGCGATCAGGCGGTTGCGCTCGTGGAAGTAAGCTTGCCAGTCCACGGCGTCGTCCTTGTCAGCCCACGAAACGTGCCACACGGCCGCACCGGGAAGCGAAATGGTGGGGTAACCAGCTTCTTTGGCTCGCAGTGAGTATTCGGAATCATCCCACTTGATGAACACGGGCAGGGACAACCCGATGTCCTCCATGACCACACGGGGAATCAGGCACATCCACCAGCCGTTGTAGTCGGCATCCCAGCGGCGGTGCAGCCTGGGCCGCGAACGCAGACCGCGCTCGGCGAAGTCCACTCCGCCCAGACCGTCGATGGGGCCCCACAGGAAGCGGTAGGGGTTCACAACTTCTGCATAGGCGTTGAGCAACGGCTTGTTGTACATGTCGAACATGTGGCCGCCGATGATGGACGGCGTGTGGCACATGTCGGCGAACGCCGCGGCACGCAGCACACCCTCGGTCTCGAGGAGGATGTCGTCGTCCAAGATGATCACGTAGTCGGACTTCTCCACGCCCTGAGGCGTCTCACGCCCCTGGAGCACCTCGTACATGTTGCGAGCAAAACCGCCCGAGCCACCCATGTTGCCCTGACGAATGACGCGCAGCTTGCCGTTCATTGCGGACTCGGCCTCGACGAAGTCAGCCTCGTCCGAGACCAACTTGTTGCCCTGGTCCACAATGATCAGTTCGTCCAGAACCGTATCCAATTCCTTGGCCGCGGCAATGGTCTTGATCGTGTTGACGCAGTAGTCAGGCCGATTGAACGTGGTAACGCCCAATGTCACGCGGCCTATCTGGCGGTCGCCCGAAGGAACCAGCCAACTGGCCTCGTCCAGGATCATGCCCTCGTCGTCCGAAATGAGATCGAACCAGTACCAACCGCCGTCACCGAAGGGCGCCAGCGTCAGCTCGAATTCGTGGGTGTCAGTCCCCTCGACTCTGCGGTCCTCAACGCGCTGGGCAACGCCGCGCGCGTTGGAACGGTAAACGATCAACGAGCCCGCACCGGTGGTCTTGACGCGCAGGACCACGGAATCCGCCACGGTCCACCGACGCCAGTAGCTGGCAGGGAAGGCGTTGAAGTAGGAACCGAAAGAGACTCGCTTGCCGGGGCGAATCCGAGCCGACCTGCGAGAAATGATGTCATCCGGGTGCTGCGACGCAGTGTCCGAACCCGCAGAGGAAGGGCCCTCCACGTTGATGGGTCCGTCAATGTAGAGCGGCAAGGAGTCCAGGTCCTTGTTGGCGGGGAAAACCACGCGCGCAACTTCGCGCAGGTCCTTGCCGTTGGTCGGCTCATTGGTGATTTTGGCCAGGTACTCCTGGCTCTCCCCCGACCGAGCCGCTGTGTCCTGTGGAGTCTGCTCGCTCACTCGTCAACGCCTCCGCTGCTCAGCTGTGCACCGGACGTGAAGTGCGGTGCAATCTTGTTGTCCACCATGGACAG
>NZ_JAUNPE010000270.1 GCF_030536815.1 Kocuria sp. | reverse complement strand
GAGCGCCCCCTCGACCTCGAGCGAGGCGGCCAGCAGCACACCCAGCCCGACGACGTCGCCCAATCGCGTTTCGAACCCCGACCACGACACCTTGGACCCTCGCGGTCCATTGCCCGGATCGACCAAGTGGGAGCAGATGACGGAAAACGATCAGTGATTGTGCGCAGGTCCAATGCGCACGGCGTGTGAGACAGCGAACCCGACTAGCGCCGTCAAGCAGGCAGGGATGTGCAATGGGTAGGGCCGCTGATTCCGCGAGGGACTCCACAAGCGAGGCTCCCATCGAGCACCGAACCCACCGCCTGGCCGACGGGCGGGAGGCCGTGTTTTTCAGCGACAGTGGCGTCGCACCCGTGGAGCACGTGGTCGACGACCGCCCGCTGGGCGAGCGCTCCGGTCACGGTCAGGTGCGCTTCGACCGGTTGACGGGGGAGTGGGTCGCGGTGGCCGCACACCGGCAGAGTCGCACGTACCTGCCACCGGCCGATGAGTGTCCGCTGTGCCCGTCAGTGGACGGGCGGGAGTCGGAGATCCCGGTCGAGGACTTCCACGTGGTCGCCTTCGAGAACCGCTTCCCGTCGCTCGGTCCGGAGCTGGGGGAGCTGCCGTCCCCGGAAGGTGCGGCGGGCCGGGAACTGTGGGGAGCGCCGCCGTCCGCCTACGGCCGCTGCGAAGTGCTGGTCTACACGCCCGAGCACGAAGGCTCCTTCGCGTCCCTGCCCTTCGAGCGCGCCCGCACGGTCGTCGAGGCCTGGGCTCAGCGAACCGAGGCGTTGTCCGCCATGCAGGGCATTCGCCACGTGTTCCCGTTCGAGAACCGCGGCGAACAAATCGGCGTGACCCTGCATCATCCGCACGGGCAGATCTACGCCTACCCCTATGCCGCACCGACCGCCGCACGATTGGCCGAGCGCTCGCGGGCCCACCTGGACGCGACCGGCCGGCCCCTCATGGGCGAACTGCTCCGCGATGAAACCGACGCCGGCGACCGCATGGTGCTGACCGGCGACTACTTCTCCGCCTACGTCCCCTACGCGGCGCGATGGCCGTTGGAGGTGCATCTGGTCCCGCATCGGCAGGTCCCGGATCTCGCGGCCCTGACCGGTGACGAACGCGATGAACTGGCCGTGCTCTACCGCGACCTCGCGCGGCGCGTGGACCGGTTGTACTCGACCCCCACGCCGTATATCGCCGCGTGGCATCAGACGCCGGTGTCGAGCGCGGACCGCGAAGCCGGCTGGCTCCACCTCCAGCTGACCAGCCCCCGCCGCGCCGAGGACAAACTGAAATTCCTCGCCGGCTCCGAGGCCGCCATGGGCGCCTTCATCAACGACGTCACCGCGGAACAGACCGCCGAACGCCTGAGGCAGGCCGCGTCATGACCCACCGGCAGCCCGCGCAGATTGACGAGCGCACCCGCGCCGAACGGCTTACCCGTCGATTTACCGAGCTCTACGGCCATCCACCGCACGGCGTCTGGCGTGCCCCGGGTCGGGTGAATCTCATCGGGGAGCATACGGACTACAACAACGGTTTTGTGCTTCCCTTCGCCATCGACCGCGCCGCCATGGTCGCCGTGCGGCTCAAACAGTCAAGCGATTCAGCCGCGCACTCCGCGGACCTGGCCTCCAGCTACGCCCCCGACGGCCGCCTTGCAAAGGTCAGCTTCACCATCGACAGTCTCAGCCCCGGCTCGGTCGACGGCTGGGGCGCCTACCCCGCCGGCGTCGTCCACGTCCTCGCTGGCCTGGATGGCATTGATGTCCCCGGATTCGAAGTGCTCCTCGATTCCACCGTGCCCGTGGGGGCGGGCCTGTCCTCATCCCACGCGGTCGAGGTCGCCATGATCGTCGCCCTCAACGACCTCCTCGGCCTGGGCCTGAGCCACCCGGACCTTGCCCGCCTCACCCGGCGCGCGGAAAACGAATTCGTCGGCGCCCCCACCGGCATCATGGACCAGTCCGCCTCACTCATGGGTCGGGCCGGCGGCGCACTGTTCCTCGACTGCCGTACCCTCGAATCCGAGATCGTGCCGCTACCGCTGACCGAGCGCGGTCTCAGCGTGCTCGTCATCGACACCAAGGTCGCCCACTCCCATGCCCACGGCGGTTACGCCGCCCGCCGCGCCTCGTGCGAACGCGCCGCGGCCACCTTGGG
>NZ_JAUNPE010000115.1 GCF_030536815.1 Kocuria sp. | reverse complement strand
GGGGAGAAGATCTGAGATGGCCAAGGACAAGGACGTACGTCCCATCATCAAGCTGAAGTCCACCGCTGGTACCGGCTTCACCTACGTAACCCGTAAGAACCGCCGTAACAATCCTGACCGCATGGTCATGAAGAAGTACGACCCGGTGGTTCGTCAGCACGTCGATTTCCGCGAGGAGCGCTAAACACATGGCAAAGAAGTCCAAGATCGCCAAGAACGAGCAGCGCAAGGTCATTGTCGAGCGCTACGCCGCCAAGCGCGCAGAGCTCAAGAAGACCCTCGTGGATGAGAACGCATCCCCGGAGGCCCGCGAAGAGGCTCGCCTGGGTCTGCAGAAGCTTCCCCGTGACGCTTCCCCGATCCGCGTCCGCAACCGCGACCAGATCGACGGCCGCCCCCGCGGAACCTTCCAGCGCTTCGGTATTTCCCGTGTGCGTTTCCGCGAAATGGCGCACCGTGGCGAATTGCCGGGTATTACCAAGTCGAGCTGGTAATTTCTCCCTCGGAAGCAATGGGTGCATAGGCGCCCTTTCCACCGAGAACGCCAATTAAGTCCAGGAGGACAAGCACATGGCTAAGAACCGCAGCGAACTCGTTGCCGAGGTTGCCGAGAAAGCCGGCACCACGCAGGCCGCCGTCAACGGCGTGCTGGATGCAATGTTCCAGGTCTTCGAGAGCTCCGTTTCCAACGGCGAGAAGATCACCATCCCGGGGTGGATGTCCGTCGAGCGCACCGACCGTGCCGCTCGTCAGGGCCGTAACCCGCAGACCGGTGAGACCATTCAGATTCCGGCGGGCCACGGTGTCAAGCTGACCGCCGGCTCCAAGCTGAAGGCTGCTGTCTCCTCCAAGTGAGGTAAGCCTGCGCGTGCACTACGCGCGTGACAGTTTGAGGGACCGCCCACGTATTTTCGTGGGCGGTCCCTCAAACGTTTCCGAGTTCGTGAATTCCCCGGCTGACACGCATAATGGAGGGGAATTTGTCGACTGATCAGAACCCCGGAGGTGTGCGGTGGCTTCGCGTGCGCGCCGTCTTGCCCGGGGTTGGGCCGCGTCCCTGACCGCGACGGGCCTGGGTGCCGCCTCCCACGCCGCCGTGGACGGCACATGGCCCCCGGTCATCCTGATGCTCCTCTCCGCCGCACTCGCGGCTCCCGTGTGCATGCTGCTCGCCGGCACGGTGCTCTCCCGGGTGAGCGTTGCCGCGGCGGTCGTGGCGAGCCAGGGCCTCTTTCACGGTGTGTTCGCGCAGGCCGGGCACGGCGTCACCGCCGTTGACCACACCCATCACGCCGCCGGTCCGGTTGCCGAGGGCACCCCACAGCTGGTGGTCACGACCGCCCCGGACCTGGTCCATCACGGCACGGGCATGCTGGTGGCGCACGTCGTCGCCGCCGTTGCCACCTACCTTCTCCTACGTCACGGTGAGGTCGCCGTGATGCGCCTGGTCGACGCCGTCTCGTTACGGGTCGCCGCCTGGGTCAGCGTGCCTACGCTTCCGGTGATCCGCACGGTGCCGCGCCGCATTGCGTGGACCTCTCCGCGCGCTCTCACCGATCAGCTGCTCCTGCCGGTCGTGCATGGTTTCAGGGGCCCACCCGCCCGGGGGACGGTCCCGGTTCTCGCGTAGTTCGTCGGCGTTGGTGGTCGGCGTTGCCGCGGGATCCGGAGTGCCGTCATGGCCACACTTCACATCCCGCTTCATGCCGCGCACAGCGGCAGTAACGCGTCCTTGACGCAGGAGAACTCCATGCACACTTTTGATTCCGCAGTCCCCGCCCGTTCCACATCCGCAGCACGGACGACGCCGCACAGCGCGGTGGCGCCCGCCGGTTCCGATCGGCGTCCGCTCGCGGCCGTCCTGCTGGCCCTGCTGACCGCATTGTTCATGCTCGTCAGCACGGTGCAACCAGCCGCAGCCCACGACGAAATGATCAGCTCCGACCCCGAGTCCGGGGCCGCGCTGGAGGCGTCGCCGGAAGCGCTCACCCTCACGTTCTCCGGAAACATCATGGACATCGGCCGGGAAGTCCGGGTGACGGACTCCACCGGTGAATCGCAGGTCGCGCAGGAATCGACCGTGGAGCGGCAGAAACTGATCCAGCCGCTCGGCAACCCCGGTTCCACCGAGGACGAGACCTACACGGTGGTGTGGCGCGTGGTGTCCGAGGACGGCCACCCCATTGAGGGAACCTTCGACTACACCGTGGGAGCGGGAGCCGGTGAGGTGGCCGACCAGGGCCCCACCCAGGAACAGTCCGCGACCCCCACGGGTGACGATCGGGACGACTCCGCGTCCGAGGCGGCCGAGCCCGCAGCCGAATCCGGCACGCCCGGTTGGCTGATCCCCGTGATCGGCGGTGTGGGTGCTCTCGCGCTGCTCATCGTGGTCCTGGTGCTGGCCACCCGCCGCAAGAAGAACTGATCGGCCACCGTATCCCGTAGGTTTCTGGGTTCCGCCCCGTATTTCCGTCGCGGCATATTCATGTGCCCCCGGTCGGGGCGGGGCGGAACTCAGGTTAGAGAAAGACCACACCATGAACTTGATGATTGAACGTGCTTCCGGTCCGCTGCCCCGCCCCGTGCGCCGCGGCGTGACATCCCTGCTGGCGGTGGGTCTGGCCGCGACGGCACTGACCGGCTGCTCCGCGAGCGGCAACCCGGCGAACGAGACCACGCAAGCCCCGGCGGCGTCGTCGGCGGAGGCAACTGCGGCGACCGGGCAAGTTGTGGAATTGGGGGACGGCTGGGCCAAGGCGGCCGATTCGAACATGACCTCCGTGTTCGGTTCGCTCAAGAACACCGGTGACCAGGCCGTGACGCTCGAATCCATTGCCGCGGCAGACACCGCTGACGTGGCCGAGCTGCACGAGACCGTGATGAACGACCAAACGGGCGCCACCGAGATGAAGCGGGTTGAGGGTGGCTTCGAGATCGGGCCCGGAGAGACCAAGACGCTGGAACCCGGTGGGGACCACATCATGCTCATGGAGCTCACGTGTGCCGTGCAGTCGGGGACCGATTTGACCCTCGACCTGGGGTTCAGTGACGGCCGGACCCAGAAGATCACCGTGCCGGTGCGCGACTACGCGGGAGCGCAGGAGCACTATGCCCCGGGCGAGGAGCACAGCGGCCACGGTGAGCACTCCGAGATGCCCAGCGCGCAATCCTCGGCACTTCCAGAATGCCATGAGCACTGACGAAACCCCTCGTTCCGGGGGCCTGCAGCGGCGATCACTCCTCGTCGGAGCGGTCGCCGGTGCGGGCGCCACCGGCATCGGAGCCGCATCAGCGGCGGGCTTCAGCGGGGTACTCGGTTCATCGGACCGGCCCACCTCCGGCCACGGCGACGCCGCACGGCACGGCCTGCAGACGGAACCGTTTTACGGCGCTCGGCAGGCCGGCGTGGCAACACTGCCCCAGGCCTTCTCCGCCTTCATCGCGTTGGACCTCAACAAGAGCGCGAGCAAGGATTCCCTGCGGCGCATGCTCCGGGTGCTCTCCGACGACGCCGCCGCCCTCACCCAGGGCCGCGCTCCGTTGTGGGACCAGGAGCCGTGGCTCGCGGAGAACCCCTCGCGGCTCACGGTCACGTTCGGATTCGGACCGAAGGTCATGTCCCTAATTGCTGCGGCCCGCTCCCCGGGGTGGCTCAAACCCCTCCCGGCATTCACCATCGACCGGTTGCAGGACCGGTGGAACCAGGGCGACGTGTTGGTGCAGCTGTGCTGCGACGACAAGCTCACCCTGGCGCATGCCCAGCGCGTGCTGCTCAAGGATTCGCGGTCCTTCGCGGCCGTGCGGTGGATCCAGGACGGGTTCCGCAACACCGTGGGGGCCACGGTTTCCGGCCAGAGCCTGCGCAACCTGTTCGGCCAGGTGGACGGCACGGTCAACCCGTATCCGGGGGAAACAGACCACGAGAAAGTGGTCTACGGGCGGGACGGATTCGATCCATGGATCGAGAACGGTACATCGCTGGTGCTGCGCCGCATCCACATGAATGTGGACACATGGGACGAGGCCGATACTCCCGCCCGCGAGGACGCGGTGGGCCGGAAGCTGGCCGACGGCGCCCCCCTGACCGGATCGCAGGAACACGATGAACCGAACTTCGAGGCCAAGGGCCCGTTGGGGTTCCCGGTGATCGCGTCCTACAGTCACATTCGGCGGTCCCGCACGGACAATCCCGACGAAAAAATCTTCCGCAGGGTCTACAACTACGATCTGCCGGTGGCCGACGCATCGGGGATGAGCCGTTCCGGTGAGATCAGCGGGGGAGTATCCAATACCGGATTGATCTTCGCGTCCTACCAAGCGGATCCGGTCAAGCAATTCGTGCCCATCCAGAAGAGGCTGGACGAGATGGACATGCTCAACACCTGGACCGTGCCCATCGGCTCGGCGGTGTTTGCGATTCCACCCGGGTGCGAGGAAGGTGGATTCGTAGGAGATCAACTCTTCTGATCGGATGAAGCACAACACAACAGGGGCACCGGCCCATAACGCGGGAATGGTCACCGAGCACGGGGCCGAAGGAGCACACGAATGAGCACTGCCACTGGGGCCAAAGCTCCGGAAAGCACGCCGCCTCGGCGGTCCGAGATCGCGGGGGTGAGCCTCACCCCGTGGACCGTGGCCGTGGTCCTGGTGAGCGCCATGATCGGGATGACCGCTGCCCTGTTGTACGGCGGCGCCTCGGACCCGCGCCAGGTTGCGGACCCGGGGGCCCTGGTGCGCTGGGGCCTGCCGGCCCTGGAGACCGTGCACAACATCTCGATGGCCGCGGTCATGGGTGCGCTCTTGTTGGCGATCGGTGTGGTGCCGAGATTCGCGGACCCCACGCGCAAGCGGCCGCCGCGCAACAGCCGCGACCAAGCCGCCGAACCGGAACACCCGGTGTATGCGGCGGTGCTGCAGCTGGCCCAGGCCGCGTCGGTCGTGTGGACCGTCTCCGCGATCGCGGTGCTGATCTTCACCTACTCGGACGTCTCGGGTACGGGATTGGGCGCGGGTGAGAACTACACCCAGCAATTGACCCACTACGTCACGGAGATCGCCACGGGTCAGGCGCAGGCCACCGTGGTGATCGTGGCGGCGGTGGTCACCACCTTGATCTTCGGTGTGCGTGCGCTCCTGGGTCTCTTCTGCACCCTGGCCTTGACCATGGTCGCGCTGGTGGCGCTCGCGTTGAACGGTCACTCATCGGGCGGGGCAGACCACATGGGGGCCGTGAACTCGCTGGGGCTGCACCTCTTGGGGGTTTGCCTGTGGGTGGGCGGTCTGATTGCCCTGGCGTGGGCCAGCCCATTGCTGGCCAAGGAGTCCACGGTGATTGCCCACCGCGGTCAGACCAGGCAGCGTGTCCCGTTGCTGGCCGTGGTGCTGCGCCGGTACTCGGTGGTGGCCCTGGGGTGCTACTTCCTGGTCCTGCTGTCGGGGATCATCAACGCGCAGGTGCGCATTGGTTCGTGGGAGCAGCTCAACTCGGGGTACGGCCGGATCGTGCTGGCCAAGCTGGTGCTGACCCTGGTGCTGATGCTGGTGGGCTTTGCGCACCGCCAGTGGCTGATCCCGGGCGTGACGGACGGCTCCCGTTCGCGCGCGGCCACTTTGTGGCGCGTGATCGTGGTGGAGCTGGTGCTGATGGGTTTGCTGATGGGCATTGCCTCCGCCCTGAGCCGGACGGCTCCCCCCGTGCCCGAGGAGATGCCCACGGACGCCTCCCCGGCGCGCCTGCTCACCTGGTACGAGCTGCCCCCCGAACCGACGGTCAGTTCCTGGTTCACCGAGTGGCGCATCGACTGGTTCTGGGCCGCAGTGGTCGTCTTCTTCGCCATCGTGTACCTCTGGGCCGCCATCAAGGTGTGGCGGCGCGGGGATCAGTGGTCGGTGCTGCGGACCGGGTCCTGGCTCATCGGGTTGGTGCTGCTCATGTATGCGACCTCCGGTGGTGTGGCGGTCTACGCCCGCGTGTTGTTCTCCGCGCACATGGTGGAGCACATGAGCCTCACCATGATCGTGCCGTTGTTCCTGGTCTCCGGCGCGCCCGTGACCGTGGTCCTCAAGGCCTTGGAACCCCGCGGGGACGGCACTCGCGGACCGCGTGAATGGATCCTGCGCCTCGTGCACTCCACGTGGGGCAAGATCGTGACCCACCCGATCTTCGCCGCGGCCAACTTCGCGTTCTCGATTGTTCTGTTCTACTTCACCGACCTGTTCCGCGTCACGCTGCGTTACCACGTGGGTCACGAGTTCATGATGATCCACTTCCTGTTCACCGGATACATGTTCGCCCTGGTGCTGATCGGTATCGACCCGATTCCCAAGCGCCCCACCTATCCCATGCGCCTGGTGCTGCTGCTGGCCACCATGGCCGCGCACGCGTTCATCGGCATCTCCATCATGAGCATGACCTCGGTGCTGCAGGCCGGCTGGTTCGGCAACATGGGCCGCCCCTGGGGCCCCAGCGCGCTGGAGGATCAGGAACTGGGCGGAATGCTCATGTGGGGCATCGGCGAGTTCCCCACGTTCCTGCTGGCCGTGATCGTGGCCATCCTGTGGGCGCTCGAGGGCAGCAAGGAGAACCGACGGGTGGACCGCCAGGCGGACCGCACCGACGACGCGGAGTTGAAGGCCTACAACGAAATGATGGCGAACCTCGCCGAGCAGGACGAACGCCGCCGCTGAGGCACGGACGGCAACGCGCGCGCCCGGGAAGATGCGCGCGGCGGCTAACGTTGATGTGAAAGACCCGATTTTTGCATGCCTGGAAGGACTCATCACACTGTGAAGACACAGCGGAGCACAACCCCCGTCCGAGCTTCTGAGCTCACCGGCCGCGCCTGGCTCAACACCGGCGACCGGCAGCTGGATCTGGAAGCCCTGCGCGGCAAGATCGTGGT
>NZ_JAUNPE010000114.1 GCF_030536815.1 Kocuria sp. | reverse complement strand
GGCATTGAAAACGTGTCGACGGCGCTCGCCGCCACCCAGCTCGGCATCACCGCGTGTTCCTTGCTGATCGGTGCCGTGGGCGAACCCGCGATTGCGCACTTGATCGAGGTGCCGCTCGAGTACTTCGGTGTGCCCTCGGCTTTGTTGCACCCCATTGCCCTGGTCATCGCCTTGTTGATCGTGACCTTCCTGCACATGGTGTTGGGCGAAATGGTGCCCAAGAACATCGCGATTGCGGTACCGGGGCGTGCGGCCATGGTGCTGGGTCCCATGCTGCACGGGTTCGTTGTGGTGTTCCGCCCGTTCATTTGGATCATGAATGAGACCGCAAACCACTTGGTTCGCTGGGTTTTCCGGGTGGAGCCCAAGGACGAGGTCGCCTCATCCTTCACCTCCGAGGACGTGCGCGGTTTCGTGGCGGAATCCGGCCGCGAGGGCTTGCTCGACACCGACGAGATCCGGTTGCTCACGGGGGCCTTGAACTTCGAGAACAAGACCGCCAAGGATGTCGCCCTGCCCCTGACCGGCATGCGCACGGTCCCCAGCGACATCACTGCCGCGGGGATCGAGCTGATGTGCGCGGAGACCGGTTTCTCGCGGTTCCCGGTGCAGGACCGGAACGAGCGCCTGATGGGGTACATCCACACCAAGGACGTGCTGGGACTTCCGGAGCAGATGCGTCACGTACCCATCCCGGCGGCGTCGATCCGTCGTTTTGCCCGGGTGGCTCCGCAGGACAAGCTGCGAAAGGTCACGCGCACCATGCAGGCCGACGGCGCTCACTTCGCCCTGGTGGGCGAGGTCGCCAGGGACTCCCGCACCACGGACGAATCGGTGTACATCGTGGCCCTCGAGGACGTGTTGGAGGAACTCGTGGGCGAAGTCCGGGATGCAACCAGCAAGTCGACGGCGGAGTGAGAGCCGCGGAGAATCAATCGAACGGTGGATGAAGGGCCCATGCCCGGCATCCCATAATGGTGTGAAACCAGTTCTGTGATCCCAGGGAGACTCATGCCCAGCCAGTCAGCCGCAGCCGCTTCGGAAAAGCGCGTGAACAGCGACTCCCGTTCCAACATCGACACCACCGGACGCCACCAGCCGCGCGTGAGTCCCCGAGGTCTCTACCGCGTGGTGGCCACGGCCGAAATGCTCACGTGGGCTCTGCTGATCACCGCGATGATCGGCAAGTACGCCCTGGGCGCACCGGACTGGACCATGCGGATCGCCGGCAGTATTCACGGCTTCGTGTTCCTGTCCTACTGCGTATCCACCGTGGTGGTGTGGACCGATCAGCGCTGGCCCGCGTCCAAGGGAATCTTGGGCCTGGTCCTGGCGGTCGTCCCGTTCGCCACGGTTCCGTTCGAACGTCACGTGGACCGCAAGGGCCTGCTGGCTTCGCAGTGGCGCGTGGCCCCGGCCGGTGTCGCACCGCGGAACGGTCAGGAACCCGCCCGCACTGCTGCCGAGCGGCTCCTGGCCGTGATTCTGCACTGGCCGATCCTTTCGGCTCTCGTATTGGTGGTGTTGGTTGCCCTGCTGTTCACGGTTCTGTTGAACGCCGGGCCGCCCACCGAGTGGTTCAACTAGGGCCCGCCCGCCAGGGTCGCTGAGCGGTGGGCCCGGTTCATATCGGCGTGAACCATGGTTGCGGGGGCTCATACCCGAGCACGACGACCCCGGGGTGAAAGCTCGCTACCCTCGTGTCAATGGCACTCCACGTACGGTTCGCGCGCTGGGCACAAGAGCACCCTCACCTCAGCAACGCTCTGATGATGAGCGGCGGAATCTTCGTCTCGCTGTCCTTTCTCACGGCAGGGGCGTTGGACGGCGGCCGGAGCCTGTGGTGCGCCGCGGTGGTTGCCCTGCCGTTGTTGTTTCGACGAGCGGCCCCGGTGGCCACGGCGTTCGCGGTGGGAGGGTTGGCGCTCTTCGTCCTGGTGGTATTCAACGTCGCGACCATCGGGCTGTGCATGTGGGCCGTGCCCTGTCTGATGTACACCGTGGCGGTGCGGGCATCCAGGAAGAAGCGTCGTGCGGTGCTCCTTACCGCACTGCTAGGTTGCGCGATCTTCGGAGCACTGTGTTATCGCTGGTTCTTCGCGTTTTACGGCCCGCCCACCCTGTTGGAGTGGGCTCTGGCGGCGTTGATGTTCACCGTGGTCAGCGCATTGGTCGTGATCGTGGCCTTCCTCGCGGGTGATCTCGCGCGGACGCGCCGGCTGCGGCGTGAACAGCTCGAGGATCGGGCTCGTCGCCTCGAAGTGGAGAGCGAACAGGAAGTGCGCCTTGCCGCCCAGGACGAGCGCACGCGCATTGCCCGGGAAATGCATGACGTGGTGGCGCATTCGCTGTCCGTGGTGATTGCCCAGGCGGACGGTGCGAGGTACGCGGCGGCGTCGAACCCGGAGGTGGCCGTCCAGACCCTGGAGACCATTTCCGAAACCGCACGCGGGTCGCTGACGGAGATGCGCAAACTGCTGGGCGTGTTGCGCACGGGCAGTGAAACGGAGACCAAACCGGTGCCGCAGCTCGGTGACATTCCCGAGCTCGTGCGCTCGGTGCAAGCGGCCGGATTGCCCGTGCAGTTCCAAGAATCGGGCACCCCCGCTCTGAGCACCGGCGCTCAGTTGAGCCTGTACCGGGTGGTGCAGGAGGGCCTCACCAACGTGTTGAAGCACGCGTGGCAGGCCGGTTCGGTACGGGTGAGCATTGATCATCAGCGCGATTTCTCGTGGGTGGAGGTCGTCAACGACGGCGCGGGGGCCAATGATCCGCCCCGGGCTCCGGGGGCAGGCCACGGGCTTCAGGGGTTGCGCGAGCGCGTGGCTCTGTACGGTGGTGAGATGACGGCGGGTCCGCATGTCACCCGCGCGGACGTATTCGTCGTTCAGGCCACCATCCCCTCGGAGGGCGCGTGAGTTCCATTCCCCCAGAGTCCGCTGCTGTGTCGCGGGTGCTCATAGTCGATGACCAGCCGCTCGTGCGCGGCGGTTTCCGTATGCTCGTGGACTCCCAACCGGATCTCGCGGTGATCGGCGAGGCCGGTGACGGTCGGGAAGCCGTGGATTTGGTGGCCGGGGCCGTGGACACGGAACGCATTCCGGACGTGGTGCTCATGGACGTGCGCATGCCACAACTCAACGGCATCGAGGCCACGCGGGCCATCCTGGCAGCTCGTCCGCAGATCAAAGTCATTGTGCTCACCACGTTCGACCTGGACGAATATGCCTTGGACGGCATCCGCGCCGGGGCCAGTGGGTTCCTCCTCAAGGACGCCCGCCCCGAGGAACTGCTCGAAGCCATCCGCACGGTCGCCCGCGGGGACGCCGTGATCGCGCCCTCCACCACTCGCCGGCTGCTCGACCAGCTCATTGCCCGTTCCCCCAACGACGACGCCGCCCCCGCGGGTGCCGGATCGGCGTCACCTCGGGGGGTGCCCGGAAACCACACGATCCCCGGGCGGGGGCCCGCGGCGGCGTCGAACCCGTGGGAGAGTCCCCGGCTTACCGCGCTGACAGCGCGTGAGCGAGAGGTGTTCGAACTCGTGGGGCGGGGGCTGTCCAACGGCGAGATCATGTCCGAGCTGTACCTGTCCGAACCCACGGTCAAGACTCACGTGTCCCACATCCTGGCCAAGCTGGGTGCCCGCGATCGGGTGCAGGCCGTGGTGATCGCGTACGAAACCGGCGTGGTGACGGCCTGACGGTGTGCTGCTGCGGACCCTCATTCCCCCGGATGGCCCCGCTGCGGGCCCTCACACCCCGGGATGAGACCGTGGCCTGCGGGTTCGGTACTCCCGCCCGATGTGCCCGGCCCCGGCCTCGGACACAGTTGAAGCATGAACACGACGCGCACCGGAACCCAGCAATCTGAGGCCCTGCCATGGGGACGGCAAACCCAGCGGCACACCCCGTCCCCATCCCGTCACCAGGGGTCGATGGCCGTGGTGGCGGCCAACGTCTCCCGCATCTACGGAGCCGGTGAGGCTTCCGTCAAAGCACTGGACCGCGTGAACCTGGAGATTGCCGAGGGCACCCTGGTTGCCGTAATGGGGCCCTCCGGGTCGGGGAAGTCCACCCTGGTGCACTGCTTGGCAGGCTTGGACGTTCCGGACAAGGATCCCAGCACACGCATCGTGGTGGGTGGGCAGGACATCACCGGTCTCTCGGACGACCAGCTCACCCGCTTCCGCCGTGACCACGTGGGCTTCGTGTTCCAGGCGTTCAACCTGGTCCCGACCCTGACCGCGCGGCAGAACATCGAACTTCCCCTCTCACTCGCCGCGAAGCAGGTGAACTCGCGGCGCCTGGAAGCACTCGCGGACACCCTGGGGATCCGCTCCCGGTTGGATCACCGTCCGGACGAGATGTCCGGGGGCCAGCAGCAGCGCGTGGCCATCGCCCGCGCACTGTTCCCCGAACCGTCCGTGATCATTGCGGATGAGCCGACCGGCGCCCTCGACAGCACCACCTCCCACGAGGTGCTCGGCATGCTGCGCCGCAGCGTGGACGAATTCAACCAAACCGTGGTCATCGTGACACACGACCCCCGGGTGGCCCAGGCCGCGGATCGCGTCATCCGGGTCATGGACGGGCGGATCCAGCCCGACGACGCCCCGGTGGGTGATCGCTGATGCGCGCCGTCATCCTGTCCAGACTTCGCCTGCAATGGACGCGCTATCTCATGGTCCTGGCCGTGGTGGCCGTGTCCTCCGGCTTCATGACGGCGGCCCTCGGCCTGTCGAGCACGTTGACGGCGAGCATGACCAATGACCTGGCTGCGCAATACAAGAATGCGGACGCCGTGGTGACCACCGAAGCGGACGCCTTCAGCTTCAGCGCCACCCCCCAGCAGGTCGACGAGCTCTCCCACGTGGACGGTGTGGATTCCGTGTGGGCCCAGTACATGACCGGGGCCGTCCCCGGTTCGCACGCGGTTTCCTCGGACGGCTCGGCCACCTTGACATCCAATCTGCCCAACGATCCCGCCATATTCCCCGCGCAGATCACGCAGGGGGAATACCCCAGCGGTGACGAGCAAGTGTTGCTGGATGAATCCCTGGCCAAGAAGCTCAAGGTGGGCGTGGGCGACACCGTGTCCCTCCAGGAAATGAGTGGCCCACCCGCCGGCGAAGGCGGCGGGGGTGAGGCGCCCGAGCAGGGTGAGCGGGCGCCGTCGGCGGCCAATGAATTCACCGTGTCCGGCCTGACCGAAACCTCGGCCACCGGTGCGTTCGCCAGCGTGTGGCTCAGCAACGACGCCTTGGCGCAGTTGTCTCCCGGGCAGATCTCGGGTGGCAGCCCGCTGCAGGCCATTCAGCTCACGCTGGACGGTCCAGCCACGGACGGCCAGCTCCAGGAACTGACGGCCACCGCGGGCAAGATCCTGGCCAGCGGCCAGGGGCAGCAGCCCCAACTGCGCGTGGTGACTCCCGAACAGCTGACCGAGGAAACGCTCGATCAGCTGGCCGCGGGCTCCAACATCCTGACCATTTTCCTCCTGGCCTTCGCGGGGCTGTCCATCCTGGTGGCGCTGCTGGTCGTAACGAATACGCTGTCCGTGCTGACCGCCCAGCGCGCTCGTGAACTCGCGCTGCTGCGCTGCGTGGGTGCCACGAGCAAGCAAGTGCGTCGCTCGGTGCTGACCGAAGGACTTGTCCTGGGCATCGTGGGTGCGTTCATCGGTGTGGCCGTGGTGTGGGCCCTGGCGGTGGTGTTGCAGGTCTCCGGAGTCATTCGTGCGCTGACCGTGACGGTGGCCCCGCGTGACCTGCTCGTTGGGTTGCTCACGGGCATCGTGCTCACGATGGTCGCTTCCCTGGGCCCGGCTCGCCGCGCCCACGGGGCCTCGCCCCTGGACGGGCTCCGGGGGTCTCGCGCCGCCGACGGCGTTCCCCGCGTTCGCATTGTCCTGGGCGCCTTAATTCTCGTGGCCGGCGCCGGAACCCTGGTGATCGGCGCTTCGGAACGTGATCCGATCCTGGGAATCATCGGCGGTCTGGCGAGCTTCCTGGGAGTGGTCATGACGTCCCGGTTGTATCTGCCCCCGCTCGTCCAGGGCTTGGGCCGCCTCTTGCCCGGCGGGCAGCCGTCACGATTGGCGGCCGTGAACGCCGCCCGCTATCCCGCGCGCACGGCCACGACCGCCACGGCATTGTTGATCGGCGTGCTGTTGGTGGCAACGGTCCTCACGGGCCAGCACGTGGCCCGGGTCAACCTACTCAACGAGTTGGATCAGAACCGCCCCGTGGATATCTCCGTTCCCGCCAGCGCGGGACAGGTGAGCCCCGAGCAGGTGCGGCAGATTTCCGAGCTCAACGGCGTGCTGGGAGTCAAGTCCACCGACCCGGCCGACGCCGACGGCGCGATCATCCAGATCGACGCCGCCCAGTCCCTCAACAACTCCTCCGCGGCCGAGCTGCAGGAGAAGGTCGCGGGGATCCTGAACCTGACACCGGGTGAGCTCCAGGGCGCGCTCATGGAGAAGGCCGGTTACGTGTCCATCCTGGAGGTGATGCTCACGGTCACCCTGGGACTGCTGGCCGCGGCCGTGGTGGTGTCCGTACTGGGTATTGCCTCGACCATGTCTCTGTCCGTGCTCGAGCGGGTTCGCGAGAACTCCCTGTTGCGGGCGCTGGGTCTGACCCGCCGGCAGTTGGGCGCCATGATTCGTCGCGAGGCGCTGGTCATTTCACTGGTGGCCACGATCGTGGGCCTGGTGGTCGGCTGGGCCTTCGGCACGCTGGGCGTGATGTCCCTGGTGACCGAGGGGATGACCGTGGAGCCCACGGTTCCGTGGTCCGGCTTCCTCGCGATCATCGTGGCAGCGGTGGTGGTGGCGGTGCTCGCGTCGGCCGCCCCGGTGCGTCGGGCCACCCGGGTGTCCCCGGTGGAGGGCATGGCACGGGTGGATT
>NZ_JAUNPE010000113.1 GCF_030536815.1 Kocuria sp. | reverse complement strand
GTGGAAGATCACGAACAGCAGCAGCACCACGCCGGTGACCAGCATCGACCGCCCGGCGAACACGGAAAGTCCCAGGCCGCGGCGGCGTCGAATGCTGGGGGCCCGGGCGCCGCCGCGAGCGCGACGAGCACGCGCCTTGAGAATGAGCGCGCACACAATGTGCGCGAGCACGCTGACCAGCAGCACCACGCGCAGGATCCACAGCAACCCTTCGTACGGGAGCACAGGATAAAACGCGTTGCGCAGCCAGTGCGCGTAGGAATTGAAGGCCTCGGGGCCCTGGTAGACCTTGAGGTTGCCGATCATGTGAACCAGCACATAGGCCGAGAAAATCAGGCCGGTGATCGCCATGATGTACTTCGCGGCCACGGAGGAGAACCGGCTGCGGTGACCAGCCCGCGTGACGGGTGCTGATCCACTCGGACGTACGGGGGCGGGTGCTGTCATGGCGGCTCCAGCTTCGTGGACGGAAGCTACGGACGCAGCTCCCGGCGACCTCTCACCTCATTCTATCCGGGGTGCCCTCGGCATGGGGAGTGTGGCGCGCTGTATCCACCTGCGCTTTTGTGAGTGACAATGGGCATGTGAGTGCCGAACGTACTGCGCCGGAGGGCCCCGCGGGTGTCCCGACCGCAAACCCATGCCCGATGACCGGGCGGACCGCCAGCCGGGACACGGATCAGCGAAAAGCTACCGACGGTGAATGGAACACCCACGTTCCCCTTGAACGTGTGGGGGACACCTGGCGCATCACGTCACTGGAGCTGGCACGTCAGGTGCTGCGCAGCCAGGGGACGTCGCAGGCCGGTTTCCGCGCCGAACAGGCGCGCGCGGGGCTGCGCAAATCCCGCGTCCCGGTGCTGTTCGCGGACGGCCCCGAGCACCGCGAACAACGCTCCAAGATCGCGCGCTTCTTCGCTCCGACCACCGTGGACACCACCTACCGGGAGCTGATGGACCGGTACGCCAGCGAGGCCATGACCGAGTTGGACCGCACCGGTTCGCTGGATCTGAGTGAGGCGACCATGGGGTACTCCGTGCGCGTGGCCGCCCACATCGTGGGCCTGGACGGCACCGATCCTGACGCCATGGGTGAGCGCCTCATGAAACTTTTCGGCGCCGAGGGCGATCCCACCGAGGTGCCCCGCACGCCCTGGCGCAAGGCATGGTTTGCCCTCCGCTCGGCTGTCGGCAGCCTGCCGGTGGCCACCTTCACGTGGCACGATGTTCGCCCGGCGGTCAGAGCCCGCAAGAGGCAGCGCCGAGAAGACGTGATCTCGCACCTGCTCGATCAGAAGTACACCCTGACCGAGATCGCCACCGAGTGCCTCACCTACGCGGCGGCAGGCATGGTCACCACACGCGAGTTCATTGCGATGGCTGCCTGGCACCTCCTGGACAATCGACAACTGCTGGAGCGGTACACAGTGGCCGGCCAGGGTGAGCGGTACGCGATCCTGCATGACATCCTGCGCCTGGAACCCGTGGTGGGTCTGCTCTACCGGCGCGCCACCGAGGACATCGAACTCGAGCACCGCGGTCAGCGCTACATGATTCCTGCCGGTGACATGATCACGATGTCCATCAAGGACACCAACGTGGACACCGAGGTCTTCGAGGCGCCCCGGGAGGTCTGTCCCGGGCGTGAGGTCCCGCGCGGGGTTCGTCCCGAGGGCGCGGCATTCGGCGACGGCGCTCACCGGTGCCCCGGCCACTTCGTGGCCATCCAGGAAACGGACGTGTTCCTGCGGGAATTGTTCGAGCGCGACATCACACAACTGACCACGCCCGAGCTGTTCACGGACGCGTTAATCGCCGCTTACCGCGTGGAAGGGTTGCGCGTGGGATTCGCCCCGGCCGGTCAGAGCGGTGTGCTGAAATAGGGGCATGAAGAAGTACTCCTCTTACACACAGAGCGGCACCGGCCGGCCCGTGGAGGAGTTCACCGCGTCCAAGACCCTGCAGGGGTTCTTGAACAACGCCATTGAGCGCGCCGAGCAAGTCAATCCGCGGTTCGCGCAGTTGTGGCGGGAGATCGCCCGCGTGGCCAACGGTGGCAAGGGCGTGCGCCCGCAATTGCTGCACATGGCCGCCCACTCCTACCCGGCCCGGCCGGTGCGCCCGGTGATCAACGCCGCGGGGGCAGGGTTCGAGCTGTTGCACACCGCCCTGCTCATCCACGACGACGTGATCGACCAGGACGAACTACGCCGCCACCAACCCACGGTCAACGCGGCGGCCCAACGGCGTGCCGCAACGCGCATGGCGGTGGGTGCCCGAGCGGCGTCGGCGGTGGGAACGGAACACGCAAAACAGTACGGCCGCAGCGTGGGGATCCTGGCCGGAGACCTGGCGCTCACGGGCGCGTACCGGTTGATCGCCACGTCCCACGCGCCGGAATCGCGGTTGCTGCGGCTGCTCGCGATCCTGGATGAGGCGGTGTTCCGCTCGGCGGCCGGTGAGTTCCTGGACGTGGAGCATGCGCTGCCGGGGTTGACCGTGTCCAGCGAGGAGATCCTGCTGGCCACCCGGCTGAAGACGTCCGCGTATTCCTTCGAGGCACCGCTGACCGCGGGAGCCGTGCTGGGTGGAGCCTCCGTGGCGGACGTCAGCCTGCTCGGCGATGTCGGCCGCGCCATGGGTACGGCCTACCAGCTCGCGGACGATGTCCTGGGTGTCTTCGGCGACCCGGAACGGACCGGTAAGTCGGCTCAATCGGATTTGCGCGAGGGTAAGCGGACCATGCTCATATCTTTGGCCGAACACGGACCGTACGGACCCAAGCTGCGGGAGATTCTGGACCGGGCCGCGACCGAAGGTCTCAGTGATGAGGACGCGCACACGGCCAAGGACCTGCTGGAACGCTGCGGTGCACGCGCCGGCGTGGAGCGGATGGCCGAGCAGGCCGCCCAGCGGGCCAAGAACCTGCTGGAGGACTCGCAGCTACCGGCCGCACTGGTGGCGCAACTGACGGAGGCCACGGACGCCATTGTGCGGCGGACCCGGTAGGCCCACCGCACAATGCGTTGCGTCCGCAGGAATCTGACCAGTTACATCCGCAGGAACGCGCTGGTCGGGTCCTCCACGGCGTCGGCGATGAACCGCAGGAAGCCGCCCGCGGAACCGCCGTCGCACACGCGGTGGTCGAAGGCCAGGGTCAGGGTGGTGACCTTGCGGACCGCGAGTTCACCGTTGACCACCCACGGCTTGTCGATGATGCGCCCGATGCCCAGGATGCCCACCTCGGGGTGGTTGATGATGGGTGTGGCGCCGTCCGTGCCGAACACACCGTAGTTGTTGAGCGTGAACGTGCTCCCGGACAGTTCCGACGGGCTCGCCTTGCCGGAACGGGCCACCTCGATGACCTCGCGCATCCGCTGGTTGAGTTCCACGGTGGTGAGCTGGTCCGCGTTGCGCAGGTTCGGTACCAGCAGCCCGCGCTCGGATTCCACGGCCAGGCCCAAATTAACGCCGGTGAACCGCGCTATCGACCGGGTGCCGTCCTCGTGCGTTTCCCATCGCGAGCACAGTTGCGGGTAGGCGCGCAGCCCGGCCAGCGTGAAGCGGGCCAGGAGCGCCAGCAGACTTGGCGCGTTCTCCGGGTCCTTCGCCTTGTAACTTGCGCGCAGGTTCAGCAGCTCGGTCGCGTCCACGTCCACCCAAATGGTGGCCTCGGGGATCTCGGTGCGCGAGCGCGTCATTGCGTCGGAAATCGCCTTGCGCACTCCCTTGACGGGCTCACGCTGCGCCACGGCCAGGCCGGTTCGCGGGTCCACGTCCCGCGCGCCGACGTTCGACGACGACGCCGCCGCGCCTGCCGCCGGCGCCGCGCCGCCCCTGGTGGGAAGCGAATGGCCGGGGTCGGACGCGTTGGCGGGCCACGGTACGGGAGCCGCCGGAGCGATCGGAACCGGGGGAGCGGGCGGTGGCGTGGCAAGACCGGTGGGCGCGGGTCCCGCGGAATCCGAGCGGCGCCTTTGATCGTCCACCTGGTCCAGGGCGGACCTGATGTCCTGGCGCATGATCAACCCGCCCGGGCCGGTGCCGGTGAGCGAGGTGATGTCCACGCCGTGCTCCTTGGCGAGCTTGCGCACCAGCGGCGAGATGACCGTGGGGGCCATCCTCGGTGCGGCGGTGAGCGCGTCGTGGGTGTGGGAGGCGGCACCGGCCTGGCCGGTCGCGGACCCGCCGGAGGTGCGCGCGGGCTTGCCGCGGCGGCGTCGGCGGGAGGAACCTCCGGACGTGGTGCCGTACCCGATCAGCACGTTGCCGGAGGACTCATCGGAACTGTCATCAGCGGATTCCTCGGCCGTCGGCTGGGTGCCCGCGCGCTCTTCCTCGCGGTAGCCGGCGCCCTGGGTGGGCTCGGGGGAATCGGCAGTGCCGGCGGGTGAGGCCTCCGCCGCGGGCGCCGGGGCACCCTCCGAGGCCGGGGGTTCGGCGCCGTCGGAGACCGCGATCAGCGCCTGGCCCACCGTGAGCGTCTCGCCCTCGGCGCCGTGCAGTTTGTGAACGGTGCCCTCGAACGGGCTGGGGATCTCCACCGCTGACTTGGCGGTTTCGACCTCCACAATGGGCTGGTCCATGGCCACGGTGTCACCCTCGGCGACCAGCCAATGCAGGATGTCCGCCTCGGTGAGACCTTCGCCCAGATCGGGCAGGTGAAACACATTGATACTCACGGGTCAGTCCTCCCACTGCAGTTCGTCCAGGGTGTCGAGGATCCGCTCGACACTGGGAATGTGATGGTGCTCGAAGGCCGGCGAGGGGTAGGGGATGTCGAATCCCGTCACCCGCAGCACCGGCGCGGCCAGCGAATGGAAGCAGCGCTGCTGGGTGCGCGCCACGATCTCCGAGGCCACGGACGCGAACCCCTGCGCCTCGGCAACCACTACGGCGCGGCCGGTCTTGCGCACGGAGGCGGCAACCGTCTCGTCGTCGTAGGGAACGATGGTGCCCAGGTCGATGACCTCCACGTTCAGACCGTCCCGGGCGGCTTCTTCCGCCGCGGACAAGCACACGGGGACGGACGGGCCGTAACTGATCAGGGTTGCGTCCGTACCTTCCCGGGCGACGACGGCGTGCCCCTCGCGTTTTGCAGCGGTGCCGTTCGCGTACTGCTCGCGCAGCTCGTCCAGGTCGATCTGGGCGGTGGACCAGTACAGCCGCTTGGGTTCGAAGAACACCACCGGGTCCGGGGAGTCGATGGCCTCGCGCAACATCAGGTAGGCGTCCGTGACGGAGGCCGGGGTGAAGACCTTCAGGCCCGGGGTGTGGGCGTAGTAGGACTCCGAGGAGTCACAGTGGTGCTCCACACCGCCCACGCCGCCGCCGTAGGGGATGCGGATGACCAGTTGCATGCCCAGTTTGCCGCGGGTGCGGTTGTGCATCTTGGCCACGTGCGAGGCGATCTGCTCGAACGCGGGGTATGCGAAGGCGTCGAACTGCATCTCGACCACCGGGCGCATGCCGTTCATGGCCATGCCCACGGCGGTGCCGATAATCCCGGACTCCGCCAGGGGGGTGTCAAAGCAACGCTCACGACCGAACGTGGCGGTCAGGCCGTCGGTGATGCGGAAGACACCACCGAGGGTGCCCACGTCCTCACCGAAGACCAACACGCTCGGATCGGCTTCCAGGGCGTCCGCGAGGGCGGTGTTCAGCGCCTTGGCAAAGCTGATTTTCGAAACGCTCATCATGCCTCCTCTCGGGACAGTTCGTCGGCCAGCAGGTCTGCCTGCTCGCGCAACTGGGGGGTGGGTTCGCTGTACACGTGGCGGAACAAATCCTGGGGATCCAGTTCCGGCTTGCCGGCCATGGCTTCGCGCAGGCGCTTGGCCATGTCCTCGGCGTGCGCGGAGATCCGCTCCGAGGTGGCGTCGCCCAGGGCGTCCTGATCCGTGAGGTAGCGCTGCATCCGCGTGATCGGGTCCTTGGCCACCCATTCGGAGACCTCGTCGCGCTCGCGGTACCGGGTGTCGTCATCCGCGTTGGTGTGCGCTTGCATGCGGTAGGTCATGGCCTCGACCAGCAGCGGGCCCTTGCCCTGCCGGCACAGCTCCACGCCACGGCCGAGCACGGACAGCAGGGCCGCCAGGTCGTTGCCGTCCACGCGCTCGCCGGCCATGCCGTAGCCGACCGCCTTGTGCGCCAGGGTGGGAGCGTGAGTCTGGGAGGACAGCGGCACGGAAATCGCGTAGCCATTGTTCTGCACCAGGAACAGCACCGGCAGCTGGAACACCGCGGCGAAGTTGAGGGCCTCGTGGAAGTCGCCCTCGGAGGTGGCCCCGTCACCGCACATGGCCAGCGTGACGGTGTCCTCGCCGCGCAGCTTGGCCGCGTGGGCCACACCCACCGCGTGCAGCAGCTGCGTGGTGAGCGGGGTCGCTTGAATGCTGACCTTGTACTCACGGGGGTCAAAGCCGCCGTGCCAGTCACCGCGGAACGTGCTCATGACCTCGAGCGGGTCCACGCCGCGGGACATCACGGCCACGGAATCGCGGTAGGTGGGGAACAGCCAGTCGTTGTCACCCAGGCACATGGCCGCTGCGACCTGGCAGGCTTCCTGGCCGTGGCTGGAGGGGTAGACGGCCATGCGGCCCTGGCGGACCAGCGCCATGTTCTGGTCATTGATGCGCCTGCCCACCACGAGCTTCTCGTACGCCTTGAGCAATTGCTCGGTGGAGGGCATGGGGTACTCGTGTCCCGGTTCGGGACCCTGTTCACTGTCCGGAACGGGCTGACCGTCCGGGGCCAGCAGCTGGATCTCGTTGGCCGCCGGAAGCATGTAGGCCTCCGGGGTGATGCCAAAGTTCTTGGACGCCTCCACCGCGGGGATCACGGGAGTGGAGTTCTCGGAGGCGGGATCGCCGCCGGGTGAAGTGGGCTCGCTCATGGCCGACCCCTTCCATGGTTGGTTCAGACGTTTCGTGATCCAAGTATGGGAACTGG
>NZ_JAUNPE010000269.1 GCF_030536815.1 Kocuria sp. | reverse complement strand
GACACCGCTCGCGAGCGACTGCGCGACCTCATCAAGGGCCTGGCCGTAGTGCGCGGAAACGTGACGCTGGCCAGCGGAATTCAGGCCGACTACTACGTGGATCTGCGCCGCGTGACCCTGCATCACGAAGCTTCGCGCTACGTCGGGCAGGTCATGCTCGGCCTGCTCGACAAGGCGGGTATCGAATTCGACGCCGCCGGTGGTCTCACCATGGGCGCGGACCCGGTGGGCCACGCGATCATGCGCACCGCCGGCGACCAGGGCCGCGCGGTCGACACGTTCGTGGTTCGTAAGGCACAGAAGTCCTACGGCATGGGCCGTCAGGTGGAGGGCCCCAGCGTGGTGGGCCGCAACGTGGTGGTTGTGGAGGACACCTCGACCACCGGTGGCTCCGCGCTGACCGCGGTGGAGGCGCTGCAGAAGGCCGGCGCGAACGTGGTGGCCGTGGCCGTGATCGTCGATCGCCGCACCGGCGCCAAGGAACGCATCGAGGAATACGCGGGAGTGCCCTGCCTGTACGCCTTCTCGAAGGATGAGCTGGGGCTTGACTGACCCGGCCACCACTTCTGTCAACAATGTCGAACACGTGGTGGGCACCGCCAACGCGTTCCTAGCGCGCCGGGTCGTTCTCGGTGGTTTTGTCGGATAGCTGGTAAACGGTCCCCTTATGACCTCGGCCGCCCAGTTGTAGAACGGTTCCCGACTCCAGGGGCTGTCTAAGGGCATAGCGTACTTGCCCGTTGCTGAGGCCTGTCTTTTCCTGAAGGGCCTGCATGGTCAACGATTTTTCTTGTCGGAGAGCCGAGAATACGCGGTCTTCATTCCGCGATCGGGAGTGAGGCCGTTTTGAAGGTGAGACAGGAGACTCCAGAGCACCATGAGCAGCTGCCTGATGGGGCCGCCGCCACAACGTAGCTTTGAATTGGACACCTGTATCCGTCAGCGCGGGCCTGGGCAGGTTCGCGGCTCTGCATGCACGGAACACTTCGTGGATTCCGCCCCCTTCACCCTCAATGATGGCTGCGCCGTCTGGTGTCCGGAGCCTCTTGGAGATGTTGTAAAGCCGTTGATTCACCGCGGCCTGCGCGTGGTCCAGGCTTTCCAATTGTTGGATCGATACGCCACGAAGTCCCCCCGGACTGACGATGAACAGCTCGTTCGGAGTGAGGCGGATCTGAATGCTCTTGCCCACGCCGAGGGTGTTGGGGCCGAGGTCTCTGTGCACGAGAGCATTCGCAACAAGTTCGCGGACTGCGCTGAGGGGCAGTTCGGGGCGGGGGCGAATATGGCCGTCCGCGGAGTAGTCCCTGACCTCGGGCAGGCTTGACTCCACCCAATTCATGACGTTCTCCAACAGGATTGGAATTGGCCCCGTGAAATCTCGTAGGTCGCGGGTCCGGTGTCCGCCCTGATCAGCGGGAACTCGAATTGCTGCCGTGACACCCAGTGCGGGGAACTCCCCCTGTGGGTAGTCTCCCAGGGCGTACAAACCGGCAAGAGTGAGCTGCCCATCTCCCAGAGTTACACCGGTTCGCCGGAGCAGCTCGGCATCGGTTCGGTCGCGAAGCCTGGGGTCGGCCCGCCGGTAGTTCGTCAAGTACATTTCCACGAGGTTTGGGATCAGGTCATCAAGGGTCAGCCCGGGGATGGCTTCTTTGTCGTTCTGGACCAACTGGGTCAGATGCAGTTTTTCGACTTCGACCATCCGCAGCTCATGGGCGTGCATGACGTAATCACCGTCGGACTGACGCAAATACGCCTTCCCCTGATATCGGGCGGGTCGGTCTTGGACGGGCAACGGCAAGACTTCGGCGATGACTACATGCTTACCATCGAACATCATGGTTGAAGTGGTCAGCTGCGGGACCGGGGTAATTGCGTTCCGTGCTTGGGAAACCAGTGCGGCTTCATAGGCTGCAGGGTCCGGGACGCCATTCACACGAAAGCCCCGCGCTTCGTCCACCCCCAGAATGAGGGTTCCACCTGAGGGCATGTTGGCGAAGGCACATACCGTTTCGGGGCAGTTCTTGGGAAGTCCTTGTTCGGCGCGTTTGACCTCGATGGAGGTGCTGTCACCCCGTCGCGCCCGCAGGAGTGCCAGTTCCTCCCGTAGCTTGCTTGCAGTCCAGGCCATGAGAGAAAGTGTAATCGCAAATCGTAAGTGTAAATCGTAA
>NZ_JAUNPE010000112.1:4842-7061 GCF_030536815.1 Kocuria sp. | reverse complement strand
TGCACCGCACCATTGTGTTCGTCACCCACGACATCGACGAGGCCATCACCCTGGGCAACCGCGTGGCCGTGTTCGCCCGCGGCGGCAAACTGGCCCAGTACGCCACCCCGGAAGAACTGCTGCGCGCGCCCGCCAACGACTTCGTGGCGGATTTCATCGGCCGCGACCGTGGCTTCCGGTCCCTGACCTTCGACCGCGCCCCGGTGGCGGTTCACCCCGTCACGGTGTTCAACGCGGACACCGGGCAGCGCTCGCGGGTCGACTCCGCTCGCGGTGCCACCGCTGCCTGGCAGGCCGACGGCGCCACCGGCGTTACTGACGACGGCGCCCACGACGCCATGCACGCGGGCGCCGGGATCGGCGCGGGAGCGGCGTCGTCGGAGGGCTGGATCCTGCTGGTCAACGAACGCAACGCGCCGCTGGGCTGGCTGCCCGTGGACGGTGCCGGCAACCCGGCCCCGCGCGAGCAACTGCGCGTGGGTGGCACCCTGTGGCGCGCCGGCGATTCGCTGCGTACCGCCCTGGATGCGGCGCTGTCCTCGCCGTCCGGGCAGGCCGTGGCCGTTCATGAGGATGGCTCCGTGGCCGGAATCCTGCGCGGCGACGAAATCATGCGCGCCATCGAGGAGCAACGCAACGAGCGCTCCGACCGGCGGGAGCGGCCGTGAACTGGCTGTCGAACAACTGGTCCACGGTCTTCGAACTCACGGGCACCCACCTGCTGCAATCGGTGATTCCCGTGGTCGTGGGACTGCTGATCTCGGTTCCCCTGGCCCGGCTGGCCGCCGGCAGCAAGTGGTTGCGGCCGCTGTTCGTGACCGGATCGTCGCTGCTGTACACGATCCCTTCGCTCACGCTGTTCGTGGTGCTGCCCCTGATTCTGGGCACGCAAATGACCTCGCTGATCAACGTGATCGTGGCGCTGACCCTGTACGTGATCGCCATTTTGGTGCGCTCGTGCGTGGACGCGTTCGAGGCCGTGGACAAGGACATCCTGCAGGCCGCAACCGCCATGGGGTACAAACCGGTGCGCCGATTCTTCGGTGTGGAACTCCCATTGGCGGTGCCCGTGATGATCGCGGGGTTGCGCGTGGCCACGGTCTCCAATATTTCCATGGTCTCCGTGGGTGCCGTGATCGGTATCCAGTCCCTGGGCACGCTGTTCACGGACGGCCTGCGGCGCTCCATCATGTCCGAGATCCTGGTGGGCATTGTGGCCACCGTGATCCTGGCAGTGGTGTTGGACCAACTGCTGCGCCTGATCGGCCATGTGTTGACGCGGTGGCGCCGTGCCGGTCAGGTCAGCACCGGAAACGGGGGTCGCAAGGGGCGCGGCGCCGGCACCGGCAAACGCTCCCTCACGGGCCACGACAACGAGACTCGGGACGATGACTCCCAGCACGCCCGTTCCATCGCCGCCGTCGAATCCGGAGGTGCGAAGGCATGAACCTGATCGATCAGGCCCTGGCATTTCTCACCGATCCCATGAACTGGACCGGCACCACCGGCATCCCGCAACGCATGCTCGAGCACCTGGGCTACACCGCCCTCACCATGGCGATCGCATTGATCATCGCCGTGCCGCTGGGTCTGTGGGTGGGGCACACCGGGCGCGGCAGCGGTGTGGTGGTCGGCATTACCGGCGCGCTGCGATCACTGCCCACGCTGGGCCTGCTGACCCTGTTCACCCTGCTCATGGGGCTGGGTCTCCTGCCGCCCATTTTGGCGCTCGTGCTGCTGGCGATCCCACCCATCCTGTCCGGTACGTATTCGGGTGTGGCCTCGGTATCGCCCGCGCTCGTGGACGGCGCCCGTGCCATGGGGATGACCGAACGGCAGACGCTCACCCGCGTGGAGATCCCCGTGGCACTGCCCGTGATCCTGGGCGGTATCCGTAACGCGGCGCTGCAGGTGCTCGCCACCGTGACCATTGTGGCCTACATCAACCTGGGTGGCCTGGGTCGATACTTGATTGACGGGCTGGCCGTGCGCGACTACTCACGCATGCTGGCCTCCGTGGTGCTCGTGGCGGTGCTCGCGCTCGCCGCGGATGGGATTTTGGCTCTGATTCAACGCCTGGTGACCTCGCCGGGGCTCAGATTGGCAGGAGAACGCTCATGAACATTTCCCTTTTCCGGCGCGCGGGCGCGTGGCTGGCCGGGCTCTTCGCACTGGCGCTGGTGCTCACCGCGTGCGGCGGTGGTTCCGATCCGCTCGAC
>NZ_JAUNPE010000112.1:3061-4742 GCF_030536815.1 Kocuria sp. | reverse complement strand
GGCCTGGAGGAGAAGTACAACTGCACCTTCAAGTCCTTCGAGCCCATCAATGACGGCTCCGGCCCCCTGACCGTGCAGGCCCTCACCAGCGGTGACGTGCAGGTGGCCAACATCTTCACGACCACCCCGGCCGTCGAGGACGAGAACCTGGTGGTGCTGGAGGACCCTCAGAACAACTTCATTGCCCAGCAGGTGTTGCCGCTGACCGCCCCGGATCGCCTGCCGCAGGAGGCCCAGGACGCCCTGAACGAGTTCTCGGGCAAGCTGACCACGCAGGATCTGATCGACCTGAACAGGAAGGTCAGCGGTGAACAGCAAATGAACCCGGCCGATGCTGCCGCTGAATGGTTGACGGAGAACGGCTACCAGTCCTAGTTTCCACAGGGGTTGTCCACAGTCGGTGGGAACTCTGACAAACCGAGGCTGACCTGCTCGAATACTGTATTCGGGCAGGTCAGTTCTCGTTCGACACGCCGCACTTTCCACACCTGTGGATAACTCTGTGCACAACCTGTGCAGTAACCGGAGGGCCACGGAGCGCGACACGTACGCGCCACCTTGTTAGGGCACTAACCAACATGTCTATGCTGGGGAAGCCACGATCCACCGGATGGTGGCACTGTCCGTAAGGGCTCGGCGTCAAGGGGGATTTCGAGCTCGGAACCACCCCACAGATCTATTGCCGTGGGGAGACCGAGGAGACCGCTGTGGTGCACCAAAAAATAATCCTCCCGACCGTTACGAGCCAGGATGAGCTCATCGGCGCCATGAGACGGCGCCTGGCTCAGGACGATCGTGTCTCCGCGGCCGATCGCGAGGTCTTTCTGCGCCGGCTCAGTTCCCACGCCGGTCAACTCGTGGACGGGCTGTGCGCCGTTTACGGGCAGCGCTCGGACTTCTGGGACCTGGCGGCCGCGAGTGTTCTCACCGCGTGGGATTCCTACGCGCAGCGTCCGGCAGACCTCAAGACGCTGGATCAGGACCGGGAGGCGGAGCCGTCATGGTTCCTGTCCCGGCAGGCCGTGGGCGGCGTCTGCTACGTGGACCGCTACGCCGGGACCATTGCCCGATTGCGTGAACGCATCCCGTACTTCAAGGAATTGGGCCTCAATTACCTGCACCTGATGCCGTTGTACGAGTGCCCCGAGGGCAATTCGGACGGCGGCTATGCCGTGTCCTCCTACCGACGTGTGGATCCGGCGCTGGGCACCATGAACGAGCTGGCACAACTCGCGGAAGAACTACGCGCGGAGGGTATTGCCCTGGTGCTGGACTTCGTCTTCAACCACACCTCCAACGAACATGAATGGGCCCAGGCCGCCGCGGCGGGAGACCCGTTCTACGAGCAGTTCTACTGGATTTATCCGAACCGCACCGTGCCCGCCCAGTTCGAGGAAACCGTGCGCGAGATCTTCCCTGATGACCATCCGGGGGTGTTCACCCGAGTGGATGCCACCCCCGCCGGCCGCGCCGCCAGTGGTTCGGAAGAGGATCCCCGCTGGGTGTGGACCACGTTCCACCGTTTCCAGTGGGATCTGAACTATTCCAATCCCGCGGTGTTCCGGGCCATGGCATCCGAAATGCTGTTCCTGGCCAATCAGGGTGCGCAGGTGTTGCGGCTGGATGCGGTGGCGTTCATCTGGAAGCAGTTGGGAACTACGTGCGAGTCCCAGCCGCAGGT
>NZ_JAUNPE010000112.1:0-2961 GCF_030536815.1 Kocuria sp. | reverse complement strand
TACGTGCGCAGTCACGATGACATCGGCTGGACGTTCTCGGACGAGGACGCCGCTCGGCTGGGGATCAACGGACACGATCACCGCCGCTTCTTGAACGGCTTCTACACCGGCCGGTTCGAGGGCAGCTTTGCCCACGGTGTGGCGTTCCAGGACAACCCGCGCACCGGGGACTGTCGGATCTGCGGCACGACGGCTTCTCTCATGGGTTTGGAGACCGAGCCCGGCCCGGCGGCGGACCGCATCCTGTTGGCCTACTCGCTGGCCATGAGCACCGGCGGGATTCCCTTGATCTACCTGGGGGACGAGGTCGGTCAGCTCAACGACCCGGATTGGGACCACAACCCGGACAACGCTCTTGATGCCCGCTGGGTCCATCGACCGGAATACTCGCAGTCCGATTACGAACGGCGCCACGATCTTTTTTCCGTGCAGGGGCGCATTTTCGGTGGCATCCAACGAATGATCTCGGTCCGGCAACAGACCGAGGAGTTCGACGGCACCCGGCTGATCCCCTTCGAAACCCACAACCCGCACGTGCTGGGCTACCAACGCCCCGGCGAACACAGCGTGGTGTTGTGCCTGGCCAACTTCAGTGATTGGTCACAGTTCGTGACCGGGGAAACGCTGTCCGGATTCCTGCCCAAGGGTGTGGAACTGCATGGCAACAACACCCTTGACCTGCGCGGCGGCATTCTGCTGGACGCCCACTGCTTCTGGTGGATCCGGGTGATCCCCAGCAAAGACAACGTGAACACGCCGTGCACGAGGGTGGAAATCCTGTCCGATACGCGCCGCTGACGACGCAGGACCCCGCCCGGCGGGCCGGGCGGGATCCTCTTCTCACCATCTGGTGCATCACCGGGACGCCGGTTATCCACAGGAGTTGTCCACACCGTGGATAACTCACACGGGTGTGATTTCACCGTTGTTGTGCACGTGTATTCGAGTGGGAACTCCCGAAAATCCGTGGAACCACGCCAATTTATATCGAAATAAATGTTCTTTTCGATAGGCAGTCAGACAAGTCTTCGAACGATTCCCAATCCTGTCCACACCTGTGGATAACTTTCTCCACCCCTGTGCACAGCTTTTCGATGGCGTTGCGGGAGTGGATTTCCAAGAATCGTGCGCCAAGATGAGAAGTATTGACGCGGTGGGCGCAGATTGACCGGCGGGCTGGCCGGAAGCGTGGGAGAAGCCGCGTCCGGGGACCGATCTTAGGGATGAACCATGCATGAAACGGATATACCGCACGGGTTTCTCATCAGTGCGCAGGACTTTGTGTCGGTGAGCGCTGATGAGTTCGAACGCGCGCTCCTGGCACCCTGTTCCATCGCCACGTGGAACAACTTGGATCTCATGGCACCTGCAAATCCTCGCGTGCCGATGGACGTGGGCGACGCCATGGAGTTCACGGTCCACGTGGGGCCACTGTCCTTCGATTATGTGATGATCGTGGCTTGTCGCACCCCCGGGGTGTCCTACGTTCAGCGGACCACCAAGGGGTTCGTGGAGGTCACCATCGAGTACTCCTGGAAGTCGTACGGGGAGGGCACCCTGGTCACGGTGGATGCGATGTATCGCCTGACCGGATCGTTGCGGTGGAAGAAGACTCTGACTCAGATGGTGGCTCGACGGTTTATGCGCGTCGCGGGTCGGAACATGCGCGACATGTTTCCCGCCGGAGGAGCAGCGGCCAAGGAAGCTGGGCCCTTTTCATGATGGTCGTGGCTGACCCGGGGATCAGTCCAACCGGAGTTCGTGGCGCAGCACCCTCACGTGGAAATCCTGGTGGGCCACGTAGAAGTCCTGGGTCCCGCAGGGTTGATAGCCCAGGCCCTGGTAGAACTCGGCCAGTCGTGGGCTGTTCACATCGCAGTCCAGGCGCACCACATGGCGGCCCGAGTCCCGCGTGACCTTCTCCGCGTGACGCACCAGCGCCGGACCCGTGTCAGTACCGCGTAGTGAACGATCCACGGCCACTCCGTGCACATAACCGGCGGGCTCTTCCTGCGCACCCCAGATCCTCAGGTCCTCCCACAGCACCTGGACGCTCGCCAGTACCACGGTGGGATCCTCGGGGGATTCAATAACCGACCACTCGCCGCGCTCAATTTCCTCGGCCACATCCCCCGGGTCGAATTCGCCCTCGCGCCACTGGTCGATTCCGCGCCCTTGGAGCCATCTGGCAATCCGATTGCGCAGGTCGACAATGCCCTGGGCGTGCTCGGAGCGCGCCGCGATGATGGGGCCGGGTGCGGTTTGGTGTTCTTCGAATGAATCAGGCACGTACACGAGAATAAGACACTCAGATGACAACTTATGACATGGAAAGTATCTTTCCTACGCTAGTGGCGGAACCTTCTTGACCCTGCTGAGTGCCCTGGCGTTAGGTGGAATTATCAACACCAAGCGCTAGGAAGGATGATTCTCTGTGGCTGAAAAGTTCACACTGCCCGATCTCCCGTATGACTACGCCGCTCTGGAGCCCCACATCTCGGCTCAGATCATGCAGTTGCACCACGACAAGCACCACAACACCTACGTGACCGGTGCCAACACTGCGCTCGAGAAGATGGAAGAGGCTCGCGCCAACGGTGACGCTGCCGGTGCCGCCAAGCTCTCCAAGGATCTCCAGTTCAACCTGGGTGGCCACATCAACCACTCCATTTTCTGGAAGAACCTTTCCCCGGAGGGCGGCGACAAGCCCGAGGGTGAGCTCGCAGCAGCCATCGACAACTTCTTTGGTTCTTTCGACAACTTCCGTGAGCACTTCACCGCCGTTGCCACCACCATTCAGGGCTCAGGCTGGGCGATCCTGGCGTACGAGCCCATTGCCGGCAATTTGGTGATCGAGCAGATGTACGACCAGCAGAACGGCGTTCCCGTCGCCACGATCCCGCTGTTGCAGCTGGACATGTGGGAGCACGCCTTCTACCTGGACTACCAGAACGTCAAGGC
>NZ_JAUNPE010000268.1 GCF_030536815.1 Kocuria sp. | reverse complement strand
CCAGGTTGGTGCGGATGCACTTGGTCAGCTCCGCGACCATGTCCTCGGACAGGCAGGCATCAGCGCAGGCGGTGCAGGTCTGGGCGCACTCGAAACACGCCTCGATACAGGCGGCCAGCTTCTCCTTGTCCACCCCACCGAGGTCCTTCGGGTAGGTCTCCAGCATCGCGCTCACGTGATGGGTCATGGCTTGCTCCTTCGTCGGTTCAACAGGAGACGAACCGGCCGGAGCCAGCCCGCCATGCCATCGACAGTAGACTGCCTTTTCCATGTGACGCGACCCAAAATCTTGAAGATTTGATGAAGATGAACACCTCAGCGGTGCGCAACTGCATCCCATCGACTGGTTTTTGCATCGATGCAGCGGGCCGAATATAGAGATTCCGTGAAGAAATCCCGTCGTGCATCTCGAAATGGCGCCCCGAGGCCTTTCCAAACTGTGAGCCACCTCGAAAGTTCCCTCACGAAGCCTTGGTGTTTGCCCAAGGAACACTGGAGACTACGCGTAGTCCCAAGTCTCTTGCCGTCGTCGACTGTGTCCAGCGAAATGCGCGCCACGATGCCATTTTGCCCAGTCAGACCGGCCCTAATCCGCCAATAGCTGCGTGACGAGTTCAGCTGGGCGACGAACCTATCTCTTCCGGAACGCGCCTTCCCGGGCCCAGGAGCCCGGCTTCTCAGCCCCGACCGAGGGAAGAAACCGGGTTGTGATCTAAACGTGACACTTTCGTTATGGATGGGCTACTGTCCACTGCGTGCCGCTGATCGATCTGGTCGGCGCCCTCGTGCACATCGCCGAATTCTGCCGGTGCCCGGGGTCCCTGAAGAGAAATCGCTTGGCAGAAGCGGGGGAACCATTTTCGGTCCCGGTGACCCGGGACCTAGGGGTTAAGTCGCCCAGGACGTCTGCGTCCGGGGCGGCCGGGTGTCTCCCACCCGCATCCGACAGCTCACCTCGTAGGCAAAGGGAGGAACACACCCATGACTATTTTCAAGCGCAGCACTGCCCGCCACCGCGCCGAGACCACCTCGCACCTGGTGCGTACCACCACGATCGCCGCTGCCGCCGGCGCGGCTGTGATCGGCTCCATCGCCCCGGCCCAGGCCTACGCCGAGATCCCCGCGGGCACCGCCACCGCCTACTCGGCCCCCGCGTCCGCGCTGACGACCTACTCCTCGACGGCCACCCAGGCCGTCGTTGCCCCGCAGACCGTCTCCACCGCCTCCACCCAGGCCCCGTCCGCTCCTGAGCAGAGCGCTTCGACCGCGACGGTGTCCACCCAGTCGGCGGACATCACCGAGATCACCGGCGCCTCCGGGATCGTGGGCACCGCGATGCAGGGCGCCGGCACCGGCTACGTCTGGGGCGGGACCGCCTTCGGCGCCTGGGACTGCTCCGGGTTCACGAAGTGGGCCTACGCCCAGAACGGCATCGAGATCCCCCGCACCAGCTTCCAGCAGATCGCCGCGGCCACCCCCACGGCTACCCCGCAGCCTGGGGACCTCGTCTCCCAGAACGGCGGGGCCCACATCGGCATCTACATCGGCGGCGGCAAGATGATCTCCGCCCTGAACCCCACCCAGGGCACCTTCGTCCACTCCGTCAACGCCATGCCGGTGGACGGCTACTACACCTACCGCTGAGCCGGCCCGCCCTCCGCAACGACCGGAATCGTCGCGGAGGGCCCCGGTCCTCGCCCCGGTTGCACAAGAGAATCCCCGCCTCTCAAGTGAGTTTTTCGTCCACTGCGGGCACCACACCTCTCCTCCACTCACCCGCCGTGCGCGGTGCTCCCGATCCGGGGCCCGCTCTGCCGGACACCGTGACACCCTGCACCCCTGACCGGGGTAATCCGTGCTGTCACCACACCGTTCCGACAGATCCGCCCGGCCCGCCAGAAAGCCCGCTGAACTCCTCATGACTCGTGACCTGACCTCCTCGAATGGCCTCGGCTCGCTCCTCACCGGCAAGGCCCGCACCGTGGCCGCCGTCGCGGCCTTCTCCGGCCTGGCCCTGGCCACCACCGTCTCCGTGCAGGCAACCCCGACCTCGGATGCCTCCACCGACGCCCCGCTGTCGGCCGTCGCTGCCGCCACCCCCACCGCAGCGCCCACCGTGTCCCTCGAGCCGGTCGCCCACGTAACCACAGCCGAAAAGAAGACCAACCAGAAGAAGACCGAGAAGAAG
>NZ_JAUNPE010000267.1 GCF_030536815.1 Kocuria sp. | reverse complement strand
GACGAACCGCACGTCGTCGGGATGAATGTTGAACTTACGCGCCGCCACGTCTGCCAGCCGGTCGCGGATCTGCTCACACGCGTTCTTGACCGCACCGCCATTGAGGTCCGCGCCGGAACTGGCCGCCGTGGCGGAGGTGTTGGGCACCTTGTCCGTGCGGGTGGGCGCCAATCGCACGGTCTCCAGTGGCACGCCCAGCGCGGTGGCCGCGACCTGCCGCATTTTGGTGTGCAGCCCCTGCCCCATTTCGGTGCCGCCGTGATTGATGAGCACGGAACCGTCCCGGTACACGTGCACGAGCGCGCCGGCCTGGTTGAACGCGGTGAGGTTGAACGAGATGCCGAACTTCACCGGAGTCACCGCGAGCGCGCGGCGGGTATCGGGGTGGGTTGCGTTGAAGTCCTCGATCTCAGCGCGCCGCTCCCGCACGTCCGCGCGCTGGTGCACCTGCCCCCAGATCTCGGCCAAGCGCTCCGCGTGCCGCACCGGCTGCCCGTAAGGCGTGCTCTGGCCCGACACGTAGAGGTTGCGGGCACGCAGTTCCGTGGGATCCAGGCCGAGCAACGGTGCGTAACGACCCAGGATCTCCTCAATCACCAACATGCCCTGCGGCCCGCCGAACCCGCGGAAGGCGGTCTGCGACGTCTTGTTCGTCTTGGCAACCCGACCATGGACCTCCACGTTCGGGATCCAGTAGGCGTTGTCGATGTGACACAGCGTCCGCTGCATCACCGGCTCCGAAAGATCCAGGCTCCACCCGCCGTCGCTGGTCACGGTGGCGCGCAGCGCTTGGAGGCGACCGTCTTCGTCGAAGGAGACCTCCCAGGACGCGTGGTAGGGGTGACGCTTGCCGGTGATCGTGATGTCCTGATTGCGCGTCAGCCGTAAGCGGACCGGCCGCCCGGTGAGCGTGGCACCCAGCGCGGCGATCGCGGCAAAACCATGCGGCTGCATTTCCTTGCCGCCAAAGCCACCGCCCATGCGCAGGCACTGCACCGTGACGTCATGGTTGTCCAAGCCCAGCACGTGCGCCACGATTTCCTGCGTCTCGCTCGGGTGCTGAGTGCTGCACTGGACGAACACCTGCCCGCCCTCGTCCACGTACGCAAACGACGCATGGGTCTCCAGGTAGAAGTGTTCCTGGCCGCCGAACTCGAACTCCCCACTGAAGCGGTGGGTCCCGTTGGTCAGGCCGGTTTCGACGTCGCCGCGGCTCACCGTGGGTTGGCGGCCCTGGAAACTGCCGGCCGCAATCGCTTCCGTGAGCGTGATCAGAGACGGTAGCGGTTCGTACTCGACGTCGATTGCTTCCGCGCCGAGGCGCGCGGCTTCCAGGCTCTCACCCAAGACCCAGCACACGGCGTGGCCGTGGAACATGACTTCGCGGGGGAACAGGGGTTCGTCCTCCTTGATGCCGGCGTCGTTGATGCCCGGCACGTCCTCAGCCGTGAGAACCCGGGCCACGCCGGGCACCTCGAGGGCGGGGGCAACGTCAAGGGACATCACCCGCGCGTGGGCGTGCGGGGCCTGCAGCGGCCAGGCGTGGAGCACGTTCTGATGGCGGACAATGAGGTCATCGGTGTAGAGCGCTGCCCCCGTGGCGTGCTCGGCACCGTGCTCGTGGGCCACGGCCACACCGACCACCGGATTCTCGGGGCGTTCTGCGAGGGATTTCATCGGGTTACCTCCTGAGCCCGGGCGGACTGTTGCTGCGCCCAGAACTTGAGCAGGGATTGTTCGAGCATGGCCGAGCGGTAGCGGGCGCTGGCCCGCATGTCGTCGATCGGGGTGCCCTGCCGGGCCAACAGGGCGGCCGCCTTCACCGCGGTTTCCCGGGTCCACGGCTGACCGATCAGGGCCTCCTCCACCTCGCGTGCACGGATCGGGGTGGCGGCCACACCGCCCAGGCCGATGCGCGCGGAGGTGATTGCGGCGGCGTCGTCGACCTGGATGGCGATGGCCACGGCCACGCTGGAGATGTCATCGAAACGGCGCTTGGCGATCTTGTAGAACGCGGCGTGGTGGGCGAGCGGCAGCGGGATGCGCACGGCGCGGATGATTTCGTTCGGGCGACGCACGCTTTCGCGGTAGCCGGTGTAGTACTCGGCGAGCGGGACCTCGCGTTCCCCGCCCTTGGCGGCGAGCACCACGGAGGCGCCGAGCGCGAGGAGCACCGGGGCGGAATCGCCGATG
>NZ_JAUNPE010000111.1 GCF_030536815.1 Kocuria sp. | reverse complement strand
CGCGCCCACCGCACCAACGCGAACCCGCCCCACACTGTCAGCAGCGTGGCGATCAGCAGCAGCCCAGCGTCACCCAGCTCGATCGACGCGATCCACGTGGTGACCGGATCGGTCAGCCCGAACGCCGTATTGAGCACCCCGCTCAGGGTGATGATGGAGATGAAAAGGGCCGCGCCCGCGGACAGCCCGGTGATGGCGGTGTTGAAGCCCAGCTTGCGGACGGGATCCCGCCAGGCGGAACGATACATGCGCAGTACCGCCAAGCCGTTGAGCGAATCGCACAAGCACATGCCGGCGGCAAAGAAGAACGGCAGGGACAACAGCGTCCACCCGGAAACACCCGCCACGGATGCGGACACGGTCAGGACCAGAAGGGAGATGGTGCTGGCGGTGTCGAAGCCGAGCCCGAACAGGAATCCCAGGGTGAAAATGTTGCGGGGGCGCTGCACCCGCGCCAGCGGTTTGGCCATCACCCGCGACACCAAACCCTGAGCCAGCAGATCCTCTTCACTGATCACCCGCCCCTCACGCGCCCGACGCCGCAGGCGCCAACTGTGGGCGCATGCGCCGGCGTTGTAGAGGCCGATCACCAACAGGAACACCCCGGACACCGTGCCGCCGATGACCCCCAGGGTGGTGTTCGCGGCGGTGCCTTCGGAAATGAACGAGGACACGAACGTGGCACCCAGAACCACCAGAATTCCCGCCAGTATCACCACCGAACTGTGCCCCATGCTGAAGGCCAAACCCACGCTCGCGGGTCGCTTTCCCTGCCCCACGAACCGCCGCGTCGAATTGTCGATCGCCGCGATGTGGTCCCAGTCGTAGCTGTGCTTCACACCCGTCAGATAGCAGGTGAACACCAGTCCGATGGCCAGGGGCACGGAACCACCCAGGCTCCCCAGCCCCCACAGTCCCAGGGCCACCAGATGAAGCAGTGCCACGACCCCCAAGGTGCACAGCACACGGGTGTGAAACGGCCAATCGTCAACCGATGAAGAGCGCGCGGCGGCGGCGGTGAGGGTCAATGGTGTTGACACGGGGAACTCCTGTTCAGTACTTCCTGAGATTGACGGCGCCCTGACCGAACCACCGAGCGCGCACCAGGTTGACCACGGCCTCTATGGCCTCGGCGACCTCGGGTGTGGAACGACCCAACACACGCACGGCGAAACCGGGCATGGGTGTTGCGCTCGCCCCGGCTCTGAGATGACCGGAGCGTTCGGTGAGGATGTCGCGAGCCTCGGCCAGGGCGGCGTCGTCCGCGCGGGGATCGAGGACGACCAGCGAGCCCACGTGCGTATAGCCCTCGAAGAACCCGAGCCCGGCCAACCCGTGCGTCTGCGGCTGAAGCAACAGGTTGTCCACCACAGAGGGGCACCCGGTCATGTGCACGCGGGTGCGCAATCGGACGCGGTCGTAGCGGAACGGCTCGCCGGTGGGGGACCAGCCCGGCGTCACCACGTCGGCGAGAACCAGAGTCGCGGACGGGTCCATGCTCACGCGCGTGTCCTGGCGGTAGCGCGAATCCCGATAGGCGATCAGCTGGTCGGGCAGATACTCCAGGCGGGCACCGGCACCGAGGCTCACATGGGTCTGCTGCAGCGTGTCCGCACGCGGTGAGCGGTACACCTTGGTCGCCGATTGCGTGGTCAACAGCAGATCGGCGCCCGGTTCGAGCGCGAGGTCCACCCGATAACGGTCGCCGTCCACGTAACCGCCGCCGGGATTGACCACCGCGTAGGTGACCTGCCCGGAGGTATCCAGGTAGTGGGGCCGCAGCACTCGTAGCGAGCCCCGGTGATATTGCCGCACGGCCACGGATCGGCCGGCGCGTGAGGCGAGGATCAGCTCCAGTTCTCCGCGCCACGCGTTGTCTTTCACGGACGACGACGCCGCTCGCTCCAGGCCCGCAGGTTCGTTCTGGCCCGTGGCGAGCGGGCAAGGACTCACGCCAGATCCAGCATGAGTACGTCGTGCCGCAGCCACTGGATCACGTGCTCCAGGCCCTCGTCGGTCTTGAGGTTGGTGAAGCAAAAGGCCTTGTCGCCGCGGAAAGTCCTGGAATCGGATTCCATCACGGTGAGGTCCGCACCCACGTAAGGGGCCAGGTCCGTCTTGTTGATGATGAACAGGTCCGCCTTGATCATGCCCTGCCCGGCCTTGCGGGGGATTTTCTCACCCTGGGCCACGTCGATGATGTAAATGGAAAAATCCACGAGCTCGGGGCTGAAGGTGGCGGAGAGGTTGTCGCCGCCGGATTCCACGAAGATCACATCCAGATCCGGGTGTTCGGCCTCCAACGTGTCGATGGCCGCCTGGTTCATGGAGGTGTCCTCGCGAATCGCGGTGTGCGGGCAGCCGCCGGTTTCCAACCCGATGATGCGGTCCAGTGGCAGCACGCTGTTCTGCGAGAGGATCTTGGCGTCCTCGATCGTGTAGATGTCATTGGTGATCGCGGCCAGGGACATCTCATCGCTCAGGGCACGGGTCAGGCGTTCGATCAGCTGAGTCTTGCCCGCTCCCACGGGTCCGCCGATGCCGACTTTGATGGCGTTCATGGTGACTATCTCCTTGCGCTGTCAGTGCGAAGTGCTGGGTGTGGGGTGAGCCGGGGATCAGCTCATGAACATGCGGGCCCGCTGGGTCTCGTGCTGCATCTGGGCGATTTCCAATCCGGGGGAGACCGCGCCCAGATCATCAATGGTGAGCTTCCGGATCTGCTGTTCCGCCCGGGCGACGCGGTCGCGCATGGTGCCCAGGACACGCTGCCCCGCATTCTGGCCGATGGGAATTCCCCGCACCGCGTTCTGCGTCAGGGCGGTCACGGTGGAGAATAGGTAGGCAGCGACCAGGGATGGTGTGGGGACACCGTGGTCCGTGCCGATCAGCCCGAACGCGATGGATTGGTGGCCGTGGCATGCGCCGGTGTCGACCAGTTGCGCGTACCGGTCCAACCGAGGGCCGGGCAGCGACAACTGACCGATATCGAGCAGCCGCTTTCCCATGGTCACTCCGGCCCGCCGCACCTGCGAAGGCAGAGCCTGCGCGTACATGAGGGCGTCCAGTTCGATGAGCGCGTCGACGGAGGCCTGGCCATTGTCGGCGGCAGAGCAAGACACTGCACATGCCTCGGCTGCCAGCCGCACGGCCAGCCCGTCCGCGTACACCAACTGGTGATCCACGAACTGCGCGAGCCACTCCCGGAACGTGGCCTCGTCATGCACCGTGCCGCGCTGCAAGTACGTCTCCATGCCAAACGTGTGCGCGAACGCACCCGTGGGAAGGGCGGAATCACACAACTGGAGGAGCGCGAGCACGGACCCGTGCGGCGTCGTCGAACTGGGCACGGACATGCCTAGTGGGTGTGCTCGGCGTGCCGGAACGGAACGGGCAGCACACGGGCCTGGCGCCGATAGGGAACCTGCTGGGAGTCCAGGTAGTCGGTCACGGTGTGATCGAACTGGACGACCATGACCTCGGCGTCGTACTCGGACGAGGCGTCGAAGAACTGAGCCTGCAAGTGGCGATTGCCCAGCGCGTGAGCGGTCACGCCCATCTCGGTGACGGAGCGCGGCGCGATGACCAGCACGTCCGTGGCCTCCACGGACACCGCGACCAGGCCGGACTCGTCCCGGAACAGGATGTCCCCGTCCGCCAAATCACCCTCCCTGCCCTGAGGGGACCGCAAGCGCAATCCCAGGGTGCGGCCGTGGTCGGTGGTGACGCGCTGGAAGCGCTTGACCAGGTCGGCGCTGGGGAGGACCACCTTCTCCACGTGCAGACTCTCACGTTCCGCGCGCGGCAGGTCGGCCAGGTTGCCAATTACCTGTTCAACGATCATGGGCAGGTTCCTTTCGATACTTGTCGACATCTGGGTATGGCTGTTCAAGCCCGGCGCTAGAAGAGGAAATAACGCTGGGCCATGGGCAGCTCGTCCGAGGGTTCACACGTGATCTTCTGACCGTCCACCCGCACCTCATAGGTTTCGGGATCCACCTCCAGCTGCGGGGTTTCCCCGTTGAACGGCAGATCCGACTTCTGCAGGGAACGAATGCCATGCACGGGTTGCACTGTCTTGCGCAGACCCAACCGTTCCGGGAGCCCGGCAGCCACCGCGGCCCGGGACATGAATGTGATCGACGAGGAATACACCGCCGAGCCCAGCGCGCCGAAAGCGTTACGCATCAACTGCGGTTGCGGCGTGGGGATCGAGGCATTGGGATCGCCCATGATCGAACTGGCGATCTGGCCGCCCTTGAGGATCATCGACGGCTTCACGCCGAAGAATGCCGGCTCCCACAACACCAGATCCGCCAGTTTGCCGACTTCCACGCTGCCCACGTGCTCGGACATCCCGTGCGTGAGCGCCGGGTTGATCGTGTACTTCGCGATGTAACGCTTGAGCCGGGCGTTGTCCCCGCGCTCGCTGTCTCCCGGTAGCTTGCCGCGCTGTTTTTTCATCTTGTCCGCGACCTGCCACGTGCGCAGCACCACCTCGCCCACGCGGCCCATGGCCTGGGAGTCGGAGCTTGTGATGGAGAAGACGCCCATGTCCTGCAGAACGTCCTCCGCAGCAATGGTTTCCGGCCGGATCCGAGAATCAGCGAACGCCACGTCCTCCGGGATGTCCGGGTTGAGGTGATGGCACACCATGAGCATGTCCAGGTGCTCTTCCTCGGTGTTGCGCGTGAACGGCAGCGTGGGGTTGGTGGACGCCGGCATCACATTGGGCATGGCCGCGATCTCAATGATGTCCGGAGCGTGCCCGCCGCCCGCGCCCTCCGTGTGGTACGTGTGAATCACCCGCCCGGCGATGGCCGCAATGGTGTCCTCCACGAACCCGGCCTCGTTGAGGGTGTCCGTGTGGATGGCCACCTGGACGTCGTACTCGTCCGCGACCCGCAGCGAGTTGTCGATCGCAGCGGGCGTGGCACCCCAGTCCTCATGCACCTTCAGACCGATCGCCCCGGCCTCGATTTGTTCCGCCAGGGGTTCGACGGCGCTCGCGTGCCCCTTCCCCAAAAAGCCCACGTTCATGGGGAAGTTCTCCACTGCCCGCAGCATGTTGGCCAGGTGCCACGCACCCGGTGTGACGGTGGTGGCCTTGGTGCCCTCTGCCGGGCCGGTGCCACCGCCGATCATGGTGGTGATCCCGGAGTTCAGCGCCGTGCCGAATTGATCCGGGCTGATGAAGTGGATGTGGGAGTCGATCCCGCCGGCGGTGACGATCTTTCCCTCACCGGAGACGGCTTCCGTGGCCGGTCCGACCGTGAAGTCCACACCGTCCATGATGTTGGAGTTGCCCGCCTTGCCGATGGCCAGGATCCTGCCGTCCCGAAGGCCGATATCCGCCTTGTAGATACCGGTGTAATCCAGCACGATCGCGTTGCTGATCACGGTGTCGGCCACGAGAAAGCCGTGGGGGGCGCCGTCGCGGGTGACCTGGCCGTTCTGTCCCATGCCGTCGCGCATGACCTTGCCACCACCGAAGATGGTTTCGTCGCCGCGGACGGTGTGATCCGCCTCGATCTCGAGGAACAGGTCCGTGTCCGCCAGGCGGATGGCGTCCCCGGTGGTGGGGCCGTACAACCCGGCGTACTGAGGCCGGGACATCTCGAAACTCATGGTGATCCTTGCCTAGTCGAGGGGGCCGTTGACCGCGTTGCGAAAACCGTGGGCGGCGCGTGAACCGGCAATGGCCACCAGGCGCACGGTTTTCTGGTCGCCGGGTTCAAAACGCACGGCGGTGCCGGAGGGGATGTCCAAGTGAAAACCGCGCGCGGCCTCGCGATCGAAGTCCAGTGCGGGGTTGGACTCGTAGAAGTGGAAGTGCGAGCCCACCTGCACCGGGCGGTCACCGGAGTTGGTGACCTCAAGGTCCACGGTGGGGCGGCCCGCATTGCATGGGATGGGTTCGTCGGAGAGCAGGTATTCGCCGGGGATCACGGGGAGTCCTTATCGGATCGGATCGTGGACGGTCACGAGCTTGGTGCCGTCAGGGAACGTCGCTTCCACTTGGACGTCGTGGATCATCTCCGGGATGCCCTCCATGACGTCTTCGCGGGCCAGGATGGTGGTGCCGTGGCTCATGAGGTCGGCCACCGTGCGGCCGTCTCGGGCGCCCTCGAGCAGTTCATAGCTGATGATCGCCACGGCCTCGGGGTGGTTGAGCTTGAGACCGCGCGCTTGGCGGCGCCTGGCAAGGTCCGCGGCCACAACGATCATGAGTTTCTCGTGCTCGCGCGGTTGCAGGTGCATGGTGGCTCCGTGGTCAAAGGTTGAGCGCGGCGGGCCGAGGGTGAACCCTCCACCGACCGCTCGGTTCGGTGACCATGTTGTTAGACCCGTGAGTCAGAAAAAGCACCGTCGTGTTTCGTGCGTGTTAAATGGCGGCCGGTCCTTCAGCCCGCGATGCATGAGCGGGCCCTCGCTCGGTACGCTGACCATGTGATTGAACAAAGTCAGTGGATGAAACAGGTCGAGGCCAACCCGGGGCACTCTCAGTGGTACATCGAGCGGTTCCGGCAACTGGCCGCCGCCGGTGAGGACATCGTGGGCGAGGCCCGGTTGATCGACGCCATGGTGTCCCGCGGTTCCCGGGTCCTGGACGCCGGTTGCGGCCCCGGACGCAACGCGGGCTACCTGCATGCGGTGGGGCACGGCGTCCTCGGCGTGGACGTGGACCCCGCCCTGATCGGGGCCGCGCGCGAGGACTACCCTGGCCCCGAGTACGTGGTCTCCGACCTCGCCGAAATGGACCTGCCGGCCCACGGCATCACCGAACCCCTGGACGCGATCCTGTGCGCGGGCAACGTGATGGCGTTCCTCGCCCCGAGCACCCGAACCGAGGTGCTGCGGCGCTTCGCGGCCCACCTGGCCGAGGACGGCCGCGCCGTGATCGGCTTTGGCGCGGGCCGCGGCTATTCGTTCCAGGATTTCTTCGACGACGCCGCCGCGGCCGGTCTCGTGCCGCAGCTCCGGTTGTCGAGCTGGGACCTGCGCCCGTTCACCGAGGACAGCGAGTTCTTGGTGGCTGTGTTGGGCAAACGGGCGAGCTGATCTGGCCTTACCCTTACTCCAGACACATTGCTTCCCACCGAATTGAGGAACGGTCATGGCTGTTGGGTTGGCCGCACTACTGGATGACATTGCCGCACTCGTGAAGCTGTCCGCGGCCAGCGTTGACGACGTCGCTGCGGCGGCCGGTCGCGCGAGCGCCAAGGCCGCGGG
>NZ_JAUNPE010000006.1:2103-50163 GCF_030536815.1 Kocuria sp. | reverse complement strand
TAGACCAGCGCTCGTTTGCCCTCGCGCAACTCGTCGAGGACCGCTGCGGTGCGAGCGAACACGCCGTCGGCGCCCTTGAAACGGCCACCCCGCAGGGAAGCCCGGGTCAACTCTGAATTCTGGAACCGGGGCTTGCTGACCGTCACGGTGTCCACGGTGTCCTCCGACCGGTTGAACACGGTGCGGTGGGGTTGCCACGTTTCCGGTTCGATCCGTGGACTCCATTGGCCGAGCATGTTCACCACGCGGTCCTGGTGGGGATCCACCACGTCGTAACCGAGCATGCCGTGCTGTCCGGGGGCGAGACCCGTGCCCAGACTCGACAGGGACACGGACGTCGTGGTGGGAAAAGCGGCGTCGAGAACCCCCAGGGACTGGGCTCTGCGCAGCGTGGGTGCATGACCGGAGCACTCGCTGAGCAACTCGGCCCCGAGGCCGTCCACGAGCACCACCACGTACCGTTGCGCTTTGGGCAGCCCCAAGGTATTGGTGGTCCCCGGTACTCCCAAGGCGGCCGCGGCCGATGTCATCACGTCCGCCACGCTGCGCCCGCCGTACCGCGGGGGCGCGGGAAAATCCGCGGGAAGGGTCATGAAGATTTGCGCCCGGAGTCACGGCCCGTGAAGCGATGACCGAACCGCGGTCGCTGCACGGGGGCCTCGGAGGGGCGGCGTTCGGTCATGGGGCGCTGGTGGGGCGATTGTGCGATCTGGGCTCCCGAGTCGGTCACGGGCGCCAGATTGGCCCGGCGTAATGTGCGCGCGAATTCGCGGGCGCCCTCCACGGCATCTTTGCCGTCCGCTTCGGAGCTGATGCGCATCACCACGTCCTCGCTCGCGGCCGTGCCCGTGTACCCGTGGTCCGCTTGGCACTCCGGGTCCTCGCACATGGCCGGGTACAACTCGAGTTGCTGGGTCCCGGTCCAGCTCACCGCGAGCGTCAGCTCCATGATGGGTGTGTCGGGGCGGTAATTCTGCGGCTGGTGGTACGCGTAGCTGAGAGTGACCGAACGGATCTGGGAGATCCCCACGGTTTCCGTGGAGACCCGGGCCACCACGTCACGACCGCTGTCGTCGAACTGTTGGTCGTCCACGTGGGTGATGTGCAGGACATCCTCCGCGAGTACCAGCACGGTTATGTGGCGGTGGAGTTCGGTGTTGTTGAAGTGGGTTTCCAACTGCACCAGGTGGGACACGGGCTGCCTACCGTCGAGGGAATCCCGCACCACGTCTTCCACGAGTTGCGGATAGAACCCGGCCGTGCTGATGTCCTCGATCAAGCGCGAGCCGTCGGGAGCTGAATACGTCATGCGTCCATTGTCCTTCACTTACCTCGCCTGTGCGCAATTGTTGTGACTCATGGTGTGACCACGCACGAGAGTGTGCCGTCCTCCTGTTCGGTGCACACCGGCGTCACGTCCATGCTGGGTTCTTGCGGGGCCGACGGCGTCGGCGTGCCGTCCTGCGGTTGGGTCACCTCGGGCTCGGGACCGGTCGCACCGTCCAGCCATGAACTCATGACTGGGCCCACCCAGAAGTAGCCCGCGGTCAAGGCGACCGCGGCCAGTACCAGGGTGAGGAGGACCCACGGCACGCGAGATCGTTTCGAGCGGGCCGGTTTTGTTCGGGTCACTCGCTGAGCGGGGCCGGTGTCCGTGACGGTCGTTGTCCGCGCGAGGGTGCTCACCGCGCCGTGGCGTGGCAGCGCTTCTGTCTCCTGCCCGGCACCGAAAGGGTTCAGGGGGTCATCCGAGAGTTGGGGCGCAGGATGAGCCTGCTGCGTTTGTTCCCCCTGGCGTCGCACCGCATGCCATTGGATCCGCGTCATGGGCGCGTCGTCGGGCAGGGGCAGCACCGCCGCATCGGGAACCGTGGACAGTTCCCGTTCGGTCGTGGGTGAGAGCACGTCGAAGATTTCGAAGGGCTCGCCCTCCGCCGTCAGGGATTCGCGGTCGCATCGACGGCCCGCGCCTTCGCCGAGATCCAGCAGCGCGGTTTTCGCCGCGGCGATGCGCTGTTGGGGATCCGTGCTCAGCAGCCCGGCAACGTGACTCCGTAACTGCGGTGATTCAGGGAACAGCCCCGCCACGGCGGCCGGTTCCAGGGGGTCGCTGAGATCAACGTGCGGGTCCACGAGTCGAACCGCGGTGACCCCGGCGGCGTAGAGGTCCGTGGACGCGGAGGGCTCCATGGGCCCGTACGCCTCGTGGGGTAGATAGCCCGGCGTGCCGACAACGGTTCCCGTGTGGGTCAATCGGGCGTCCTCGGCTCGCACGGCGATCCCGAAATCCGCGAGACGCGCCCAGGGCCGCCCGGAGCCGGTGGGTTCCATGAGCACATTGCCGGGTTTGACGTCCCGGTGAATCCACCCGCGAGCGTGCACGAACTGCAGTGCCTGGAGTAATTGGTAGAGGATTTCCTCCGCCACCGACTCCGAAACGGCTCCGTTGTCACCCAGGGCCGCTTCGAGGGTGCCCCCGCTGACCAGCCGCATGCCGATCGCCACGTACTCGTCCTCGGCCGCCCACCCGTAGGGCGCCACCACGTGTGGGTGATCCAGCTTCACGGACTGTTCCCTGACGAACCGCAACAAATCAGCGGAATCTCGTTGGCGGAGCACCTTGGCCGCGCATTCCCGCCCCAGTTTAAGGTCCATGGCGCGCCAGACTGCCCCGCTGCCACCCTTGGCAATGGGTTCCAGTAACTCGAAACGCCCGGCTATCGTGTCCGACACTCGGTAAGCGGCCTAGCCTCGCATGGCCCGGCGAGCGCTGTCGGTGCGCTGCCCGGGGTCACCCAGCGTGATGGTTGCCGTGAGTACCGTGACCACGGAGCCGGACAGCAGGACCGGGTTGAGGTCGAGGGACGCGGTTTCGGGGAACTGGTCCTTGAGGAGAGCGACCCTGTTGATCAGGTCCTCCACACCGGTGGTGTCCACGGCGGGGACTCCCTGGTGTCCGAAGAGTTTTTTGGACGCCTTTGGTGCCCGAACCATGCGGGTAATGTCCTGATCGGTCAGCGGCGGAACCCTGTGCGCCCAGTCGTCAAGGAGGTTGACGGCGTCCCCGGCCATGCCGAAGGAAAGAACGGGACCGATCAACGGGTCCTCAATGGCCCGCAGCAGGACCGTCTGACCCGTGGCCGCCATGGACTGCACCTCGAAATCGGAGCTTCCGAAGCTTGCGAGCGCGCGCGTCATCGTGGTGATGGCCACGCGCAGCTGCGATTCGTCCTCGATGTTCAACGCCACCCCGCCCAGATCCAGGCGGTGTCGCAAGTGCGGGTCGGTGGTCTTGAGCGCCACCGGATAGCCCAGCCGCGCCGCGGCGGTGACGCCCTGGTCGGGTTCGGAGAACCGCACGGACTCCAGGACCGTGATCCCGGCGTGCCCCAGCAATTCAGTCGTCTCGTCCGTGGTCAGTTCGTAGAGCCCGTCCCCGGGGATCTGGGGCTTGAGCTTTTCCAGGAACTTCTCGATGGCGTCGTCATTGAAGTCCTCGGGGATCGACACGTGCCCGTATTCCTGATCGCGCCAGCTCGAGTAGGTGACCACACTCGATAAGGCGAGCAGGGCCGCGCCGGGCGAATCAAAGCAGGGCAGGGACGCGCCGTCGTCGGTGGTGTGCACCATGGCCGTCTTGGCGTCGCTGCCGAACTGTCCGGTGAACACACCGACCGCGGTGCATTCGGCGGTGCGGGCCTGCCGCGCGATCTCATCGACCAGTGCATTGTGGTCGAGCCCGGGCACGGGCATGAGCACGACCACCAGGCTGGCCACTCCCTCCAGGGACGCGTTGCGGCGCACTGCGTCCACAATGGCCTCGTGCGCGTGCTGGGGGCCCTGGCTCGTGTCCACGTTGCCGTCGGAGACCGCGGGTTCCATGCCCAGGCGGATGGCGGAGTCCTCGGCCAGTTGGGACAGTGCCAACGCATTGGAGACCACGGCCACCCGGTTGTTGCCCGGAACCGGTTGGCTCTCAGCAACGGCCGCGATGTCCAGCAACTGTTCGGCCGTCCCGGCGCGGATCACTCCTGCCTGTCGGAACATCGCGTCCAGGGCTCCGGGGGGTGCCTGCGTGGTACGCCCCGTGTGCCCGGGGGGCAACCGCAACCCGGTGACCTCGGACTTGGCCACGATGACGGGCTTGGAACGGGAGAGTCTGCGGGCGATCCGCGAGAATTTTCGGGGATTACCCACGGACTGCAGGTACAGGCCGCACACCGTGGTGGTCGGATCGTCCTCCCAGTACTGCATCATGTCGTTGCCGGAGACGTCCGCGCGGTTACCGGCCGAGAGGTAACTGGACAGCCCGACCCGGTGCCGTCGGGCAGCCCCGTACACCATGGTGCCGATCGCACCCGATTGGGAGAACAGCCCCAGTCCCCCGCCCTGCGGCATTCGCGGCAGGACCGAGGCGTTGAGACTGACCTCCTCCGAGGTGTTGATGAAACCCAAACTTGCGGGGCCCACCACGCGCATGCCGGACGCGCGGGCAATCCGTACCAGGCGCCGCTGTTGAACGGCACCGTCCGCGCCGGCCTCCGCGTAGCCGCCGGTCATGACGACCACCGCCCTGGCCCCGGCTCGGCCGCACTCCGCGATGGTGGCTTCCACGCCATCCCGGGGGACGGCAATGATTGCGAGGTCGATCTTCACGGGGATGTCCCGGGCGCTCTTGACAAAGGTGAGACCGTCCCGCTCGAACGGCGTGTTCCCCACCCCGTAGAGGGTGCCCGTGTAACCGCCGTTCAAAATGCCTTCCACGGCGTGGAAGCCGGCATGGTCCGGGTCCGCGGACGCCCCGATCACGGCCACGACCTCCGGAGTGAGTAGATCCTGGATGGAGCGGGCCTCGGCACGGTGTTCACGGGATTCCATCACGGCCAGTGACTTCTCGGTGGGGTCGATGTCGAAATCGACCACCACCACGCCATCTTCGAACTGCCGGGAGACGTCGTATCCGGCCTCCACGAACACGTGGAGCATTTTGCGGTTCTCGGGGAGTACCTCCGCGGTGAATCGATCGATCCCGTTCTCGCGGGCGGCCGCGGCCAAGTGCTCCAACAGGATGGACCCGATGCCGCGGCCCTGATGGTGGTCCGAGATCATGAACGCGACTTCTGCCGCGCGCTCGGAGGTGCGGTCGTAGCGACCCACCCCGATCATCTTGGCGTCCAACAACAGGATGAAGCACACGCGGTCCACGTGGTCCACGGTGGTGAATCGTGCCAGTTCCTTCTCGGACAGCGCGGGTTTGTAGGAGAAGAACCGGAGGTAAATGCTGTCCTCGGACTGCTTACCGTGGAACTCGGTCAGAAGTTCCCGGTCGTCCGGGCTGATGGGCCGCAGATGAGCGGTGGCACCGTCACGCATGATGACGTCTGCTTCCCAGTATTCGGGGTAGGACGGTGACTGCGAACCTTCATCGTGAGAACCCATAGACTTCAGAGTAGCCAACCGTGTGACCTCCCGACAGGTACACGCCGATTATTCGAGGAGTTGCCGCTAGATGGCCCGACGTCGTTCAACCACCCGCTCCGAACAGGAGGAGTTGCCTGAGGATTTCACAGAGCACATCGTGGATATCGATGTCACGCAGGAAATGGAAACGAGTTTCCTGGAGTACTCCTATTCGGTGATCTACTCACGCGCCCTGCCTGACGCGCGTGATGGGCTCAAGCCGGTGCAGCGTCGCATCCTGTTCATGATGGACCAAATGGGCTTGCGCCCGGATCGCGGTCATGTCAAAAGCGCGCGTGTGGTGGGCGAGGTGATGGGCAAGCTCCACCCCCACGGTGACTCCGCGATTTACGACGCCATGGTGCGCATGGCCCAGTCCTTCGCGATGCGACTGCCCCTGGTGGACGGCCACGGAAACTTTGGTTCCTTGGACGACGGTCCCGCGGCCCCGCGTTACACGGAGGCCCGCATGGCGGCCGCCGCTCAGGCACTCACGGGAGACCTCGACGAGGACGTCGTGGATTTCGTTCCCAACTACGACAACCAGTTCCAGCAACCCGGTGTGCTCCCGGCGGCCTACCCGGCCCTGCTGGTCAACGGCGCCACCGGAATCGCCGTGGGCATGGCCACCAACATGGCACCCCATAATCTCCGCGAGGTGGTGGCGGGTGCGCGTCATCTGATCCTCAACCCGGAGGCCTCGCTCGAAGAACTCATGAAGTTCGTGCCGGGTCCCGACCTGCCATCGGGCGGGCGCATCGTGGGCCTGGAGGGCATCCGCGACGCCTACCGAACGGGGCGAGGTTCATTCAAGACCCGGGCCAAAGTCTCCGTCGAGCAGGTCTCGCCACGCAAACAGGGCATCGTGGTCACCGAGTTGCCCTACATGGTGGGTCCGGAGAAGGTCACGGAAAAGATCAAGGACGCGGTCCAGTCCAAAAAACTGGCCGGCATCTCTGATGTAGTGGACCTCACCGACCGCACCAATGGGCTGCGCCTGGTCATTGAGCTCAAGAACGGATTCAACCCCCACGCCGTGCTGGCTCAGCTGTACAAGCACACGCCCATGGAGGATTCCTTCGGCATCAACAACGTGGCGCTCGTGGACGGCCAGCCGCGCACGCTGGGCCTGCTCGACATGCTGCGGGTCTACACCGATCACCGGTTGTCCGTGGTGCGCCGCCGCACCGCGTTCCGGCTGGCCAAGCGCCAGAACCGGCTGCACCTGGTGGAAGGCCTTTTGATCGCGATCGTCGACATCGACGAGGTCATCCAGATCATTCGCGCCTCCGAGCAGACGGCCGAGGCCCGCGACCGGTTGATGAAGGTCTTCGACCTCTCCCGCGCCCAGGCCGAGCACATCCTGGAACTACGCCTGCGCCAGCTCACCAAGTTCTCCCGCATCGAGCTCGAGGCCGAACGGGACCAGCTGGTCAAGGAGATCTCCGAGCTCGAGGCGATCCTCGGTTCCGATCAGACACTGCGCCGGGTCGTTGCGGATGAACTCGAGCAGGTCGCCCAGACGCACGGCGATGATCGCCGCACCGTCCTGCTCGAAGCGGAGGACCTGCCGGCCGTGACCTCGGCGGCGGACGCGGACGGCAAACGCAAGCACGCGGCGTCGTCGGTCACGCTCGAGATCAGCGACGACCCGTGCTGGGCGTTCGTTTCCACGACCGGTCGCCTGGCGCGCACCACCACCCGGACGCCACTGGCCGATGCTCCGCGCCGGTTCAAACACGACGCGCTCGCGAGCGTGCTCCCGACGACCGCACGCGGTGAGATCGCGGCGGTCACCTCCACGGGCCGCATGCTGCGCGTGTCCTGCATTGATATTCCCGTGCTGCAGGATTTCGACGGCGTTCCACGCCTCGCGGACGGCGTGCTCGCCGCCGATTTCTTGGGCCTGGACAAGAACGAGCACCTGGTGGGGTTGGTGCCCCTCAACCAGGTCTTCGCCGTGGGTACGGAACAGGGAATCGTCAAGCGAGTGAATCCCGACTACCCGCTCAACCTCGACCAGTGGCCGGTCATCAAGCTCAAGGAAGCAGACCGCGTGATCGGCGTGTCCGCATGCCCGGACGGCGTCGAACTGGTGTTCGTCTCGTCGGATGCCAAGCTGCTGCACTTCGCCGCGCATCTCGTACGGCCGCAGGGACGCAATGGCGGTGGTGTGGCCGGGATGAAACTGGCCCCGGGCGAACGCGCGATCTTCTTCGGCGCGGTCCGGGAGGACCCCGCGACCGTCGTGGTCACCCAGGCCGGGGGCCAGGATCAGCTGCCGGACACGGGTGTGGCGTCCATCAAGGTGACTCCCCTCTCCGAATACCCGGCCAAGGGGCGTGCGACCGCGGGAGTGCGCGCACAGCGGCTGCTCACGGGAGAGTCCAGACTGAACCTCGCATGGGTGGGTCACGGGCCGGGTAAGGCCGTATCCGCGGCCGGAGTCGCCCGCAACCTGCCCCACGAATACGGTCGTCGTGACGGCTCCGGGGTGAGCGTGGACCGCGCCGTGCACGCGGTGGGTCCGGCTCTCGCCGGGCTGCCCGTGCCGGGGTCGGACGCCGCGGCGAACTCCGCCCCGGACACCCAGTCGGTTCCCGCCGGGCAGGACACGCTGCCCCTGGACGGCTGAGCCGCCTCGTAGCGAACGAGTGCGCCCCGCATCTTCCGCGTGGAAGATTCGGGGCGCGGTTCGTGGCGCGGGTGTCGACTGCTCGTCCAGCCGTGGCTCAAATCGCAGCTACGTCACGACACAGTTGTTCCTGTCCCCCGACGCTGATGCCTTTCTCCCGGATCAGGCGTCGATGCGGTCCTGATCCAGCTGTGCGGCGCCGGCCACGATGAAGTCCTTGCGCGGAGCCACCTGGGACCCCATGAGCAGGGAGAACGCGTGTTCGGCGGCCTCGGCGTCCGATACCCTGACCCGGCGCAGCACGCGGTGCCGGATGTCCATGGTGGTCTCCGCCAATTGATCGGCATCCATCTCGCCCAGGCCCTTGTAGCGCTGGATGGGTTCCTTGTACCGGCGGTCCTGCTCCTCCAGGCTGCCCAGCAGGGTTTCGAGTTCGCGTTCCGAGTACGTGTACACCATCTCGTTGGCCTTGGAACCGGGATTGATGATCTCCACGCGATGCAGCGGCGGAACCGCGGCGTAAACGCGCCCGGCCTCAACGAGCGGGCGCATGTAACGGTAAAAGAGTGTGAGAAGCAGGGTGCGGATGTGCGCCCCGTCCACATCCGCGTCGGTCATCATGATGACCTTGCCGTAGCGAGCGGCGTCCACGTCGAAACTGCGTCCCGATCCCGCACCGATCACCTGAATCAACGCGGCGCACTCGGTGTTGGCGAGCATATCCGTGATGGATGCTTTCTGGACGTTGAGAATTTTTCCGCGGATGGGCAGCAACGCCTGGTAGTTGGAATTGCGGGCCAACCGGGCCGTGCCCAGGGCGGAATCGCCCTCTACGATGAACAACTCGGACCGGCTCACGTCCGCGGAGCGGCATTCCACCAGCTTGGTGGGCATGGACGAAGTTTCCAGCGCGTTCTTGCGCCGCTGGGTCTCCTTGTGCACGCGCGCCGAGATCCGGGACTTCATTTCCGCTACCACTTTGTCCAGCACCTGGCTGACCTGCGCCTTGTCATCGCGTTTCTTCGATGTCAGCTGCTGGGTCAGTTGCGACTCCACGACCTTGGAGACGATCTGACGTACCGCGGGGGTGCCCAGAACTTCCTTGGTTTGACCCTCGAACTGCGGTTCGGCCAGGCGAACCGTGAGCACGGCGGTGAGGCCCGCCAGGACGTCGTCCTTTTCGAGTTTGTCGTTGCCGACCTTGAGTTTGCGCGCGTTGGCATCCACTTGTTTACGGATGGTCTTCAGCAGTGCCGTTTCAAAACCGGACAGGTGCGTACCACCCTTGGGCGTGGAAATAATGTTGACGAACGAGCGCACGGTGGTGTCGTAGCCGACCCCCCACCTCAGTGCGACATCCACTTCGCACACGCGTTCCACGTCCTGCAATTGAGCGCGTCCGGTGTCATCCAGGACCGGGACGCGCTCCGTGAAGCTGCCCTGGCCCTGCAGCCGCCACACATCGGTGACCGGCGCGTCAATGGCGAGGAACTCGGCGAATTCGGAGATACCGCCGTCGTACTGGAACACCTCCGTGTGAGGCCCGTTTTCCCCCGGTGTTCCGGCGAGAAGCCGTTCATCACGGACAGTGATCTGTAGCCCCGGGATCAGGAACGCGGTTTGGCGTGCACGGCGCACCAGCTCCTCCGTGGAGAACTTGGCGTCCGGGGTGAAAATCTGTTCGTCGGCCCAGTACCGGATCCGCGTGCCCGTGACTCCGCGCTTGGCCTTACCCGCGATCTTGAGTTCGGAGTTGTCCGTGAACGCCTCGAACGGAGCATTCGGTGACGGCGCACCCTTGTCCGTGAAAATACCTGGCTCACCGCGTTTGAAGGACATTTGATAGGTCTTGCCACCGCGATCCACTTGCACGTCCAGACGCGAGGACAAGGCATTGACCACCGAGGCACCCACACCGTGCAGACCGCCCGAGGCGGTGTAGGAACCGCCGCCGAACTTACCGCCGGCATGCAGTTTGGTGAACACCACCTCGACACCCGTGAGACCTGTGCGGGGTTCCTTGTCAATGGGGATACCGCGGCCGTCATCGTGGACCTCCACGCAACCGTCCTTGTGCAGGATCACGGTGATGTTCTGCCCGTAACCCGCCAGCGCCTCGTCCACCGAGTTGTCGATGATTTCCCACATGCAGTGCATGAGCCCGCGGGAGTCGGTGGAACCGATGTACATACCCGGGCGCTTGCGCACCGCTTCCAGGCCCTCCAGAACGGAAAGGTGCCGGGCATTGTATTCGGAACGAGTGGGTGTCACGGTGCTGAATCTCCCGAGTGTCTGGCTTGAGGGCGCGGGTGGGACTCCCCCACTTTAGACCGCGGCACCGACATTGTGCGCGGTGGGCGAAACCACTGTTCCCGGGGAAGTAATCGGGTCTACCTTTGGTTCTATTGATACGTGCTGCAGTGTTGGTTTCCGGAATCAACTGCGCACCGTGATTGCACCGCGAGGTGGGATTACAGACCCTGTATCCGTAAGGAGGATCTCATGAACGCGACACTCGAGACGCGTGAACTCAACGCGACCCACCGCTGTGACGCCTGCGGCGCCCAGGCATACGTCCGCGTGGTCCTCGAAAGCACCGGCGGTCAACTGCTCTTCTGCGCGCACCACGCGCGCAAGAACGAGGGCAAGCTGCGCCCGCTGGCTGCCACTTGGCAGGACGAAACGGAGCACCTGGGAGCCTCCTGAGGTTTCCCACGGTTGAAGCAAGACCGGGGCACGCACCGTACGGTGCGTGCCCCGGTCTTTCGCTATCCCCTGCCGGACTCCGGATCAGGGTTTGTGACCCCACATGATCACGTTCGTGCCGAAGTACTTGGTGGACCAGTCGACCCCGCGGAATCCCACGCGCTCCATGACCCGGGCGACCTCGTCCGGCGTCATGAATCCGAGGGTGGAACTCTTGAGGTAGGTGTAAGCCTCGCGATCCTTGGCGATGAGCTGACCCAGCAGCGGGAGGACCACGCTCATCCCGGCGGACAGCACCAGCTTGAGGAGTCCGCGCGGGGGCGAGGTCTCCAGCACCACCACGCGGCCGCCCGGTTTCAACACCCGGTACTGCTCCCGGAGCACCCGCTCCACGTCACTGACGTTTCGGAGCAGGTATCCGTGAGTCACGGCATCAAAGGATTCGTCCTCGAAGCGCAACTGATGGGCATCCGCGAACTCCCACTCGATGTTTTCGGCACCGGGCTTCCGACGCGCTTCCGCAAGCATGTTCTCGGAGAAGTCCACACCGTAGATTTCCGCGCCGGGGTAACGACGCCGCGCGGCCAGGGCGATTTCGCCCGTGCCGGTCGCGATGTCCAGCAGCCGCCCGGTCACGGCCAGGTCCGCGCGCTTGGCCACCTCTCGGCACCACTGTGCGTGCCGGCCCATGGTCATGAGCGCGTTGACCCGGTCGTAACTGCGGTTCACCCGGTTGAACATGCTCTGGACACGACCGTCCTGGGACGTCATGGAGTACTCCTGATTCACCATGGCGTACCGGATCAGTCCAGGTAGTCCCGCAGCACCTGCGAGCGCGACGGGTGGCGGAGTTTGGACATGGTCTTGGACTCTATCTGGCGAATCCGCTCACGAGTGACCCCGTAGACCTTGCCGATCTCGTCCAGGGTCTTGGGCTGACCGTCGGTCAGACCGAAACGCATGGCCACGACACCGGCTTCACGTTCGGACAGGGTGTCCAGCACGGAGTGCAACTGCTCCTGGAGCAGGGTGAAGGACACGGCATCCGCGGGAACCACGGCCTCGGAGTCCTCGATGAGATCGCCGAACTCAGAATCACCGTCCTCACCGAGCGGGGTGTGCAATGAAATGGGCTCGCGGCCGTACTTCTGAACCTCCACGACCTTTTCAGGGGTCATGTCCAGCTCATTGGCGAGTTCCTCCGGGGTGGGTTCGCGACCCAGGTCCTGGAGCATTTGGCGCTGCACGCGAGCCAGCTTGTTGATGACCTCGACCATGTGCACCGGGATACGAATGGTGCGGGCCTGGTCCGCCATGGCGCGGGTGATGGCCTGACGGATCCACCACGTCGCGTACGTGGAGAACTTGAAGCCCTTGGTGTAGTCGAATTTCTCGACGGCGCGGATCAAACCCAGGTTGCCTTCCTGAATCAGGTCCAGGAACAGCATGCCGCGGCCGGTGTAGCGCTTGGCGAGGGAAACCACCAAACGCAGGTTGGCTTCCAGCAGGTGATTCTTGGCGCGTCGGCCGTCGTGAATCACCCAGCGATAGGCTCGGCGGGTCTCGGCGTCCATGGACTCCTGCTCGTCCGCGAATTTATGTTCGGCGAACAGGCCCGCCTCGATGCGCAGTGCAAGATCAACCTCTTGCTCCGCGTTGAGCAGTGCGACCTTACCGATCTGCTTGAGGTAATCCTTGACGGGGTCCGCGGTGGCACCGGCGGCAATGACCTGCTGTGCGGGGGCATCGTCCTCGTCGTTGCTGGTGAGCACGAACCCGCGGGCGGTCTTGTCCTCGCGGCCCTTCATGCGGGGTGCGGACTCTTCCGGGCTGGCCTGCGCCGATTCTGCTTCGTCCGAATCCCGCTCGTCCTCGATCGCTTCATCGTGATTGGCGAGCAGTTCTTCGTCTGCCTCGGCGGTCCCGGAAGCGTCGGCGGTCTTCTTACGGCCCCGACCCGTTGCGGTTGCCGTGGCAGTCTTCGGCTTACGGGCGGTGCCGGTGGTCTTGGTGGCCGGCTTGCGGGTGCGCGTGGTCTTGGCGGGAGTTGCCTCCGCCTCCTCGACCTCAACGGTGTCCTCGGTGTGAGCGGCCTTGGCCGCAGCGACCTTGGTGGCCGTGCTCTTCGCCGCGGTCGACTTGGTCGCCGGGGTCTTGGCAGCGGTGGACTTCGCGGCGGTGGTCTTTTTGGCCGCGGTCGTCTTCCTCGCGGCCGTGGTCTTTTTCGCGGCGGTTTTCTTGGCCGCCGTGGTCTTCTTCGCCGCACCGCTGGTACTCGCCCGGCCGGTGCTGGCCTGAGTGGTCTTCTGTGCGGAGTCCGTTGACTCCTCAGAGACCGTGGACTCGTTCGCGGTCTTGCTTGCAGCAGGTGACACTGAGAACCTTTCGTTGAACCGGTCGCGAGGTGCATTGTCACCATGTGTGGTGAACGCGCCTATGACCCTGTCAAGCCCGGTTTCCCGGCATTGCTGCCGCCCGGACGAGAAGGGTCCTAGTTGAGCCAACATACATGCCCCCGGTTTTGTTCCCGGTTCTTCTTCATTAATTTTCGTGAGCGTGGCGGGCGGCAGTGCGCTTGGCCCACCAACGGTCTCCGGGCCAAGCCGTCCGGGGGTCGGTGCTCCACCACGGGATGTCCTGGAGGTCCAGGCGACGGCGCACGGTCCTGGCTGCCTCCCGATCCTCGGCTATCGCGGTACTGCGATCCAACAGCCCCATGGCGGTGAAGGCACGGCCTCTGTACACCTCCACTTGGGCGCGTGCCGAGACCACATCCGCGTGACCCTCGACGCATCGGCTGTCTCGCCCCCGAGGGGCCCCGGCCGCTTCCAACCCGTGAGTCAGCATCAGGTCCAGTCCCTCGAGGATCCGGTACGCGGCCTCCACGGTGGCCCAGTCAGGAACGGATTCCCACTGCCCCAGCACCGCATGGGCGCAGCACAGCCCCTCGGCGATGTCTTCAGCCGCAGCGCGGCACTCGGTGGCCGGCACCGGAAGTGACAAAACGTCCCGTAAGGACGCTTGCAATCCTTTGTGAGCTCGGATCGCCCTGTCCTGGTCCCCGGTCAACCAGGAGTAGAAGATCGCGTCACGGGTGATGCTGTGATTCAAAGAGATCACAAGCCCGGCGAGATGCTGATCGGTAAGGCTCGACAACGCAATGGGCCAGTCGCCGCCTCCGGAATTCAGCGCCGCGACGGCATCCTGCCAGCGTCTGAGATCCCGTTCGTAGCAGGCCGGCGCCCGGAACTCATAGCGCACCTCGTCGTCCACCCATTCGTGCTGGGTGCCGCCGGTCACGGCCCCGAAGTCTTCGGGGACCTCGTCCTCGGTCGGCCTGACATCCGGGCCCTCGGTCAGCCGACCCAGTGCGGCGAGAAACCCGGAGGATCGATGTCTCAGTGCGTCCGGCACCCGCCCCGGTTGCTCCGGGGTCAGCTGATGGAAACAGCTGCCCAGTGTCACCATGTGGGCATTGAGCTGGCTGTCCTTGATACCGCTCCGTGGTTGTGGCTCGTCGAATCGTTGGAGGTTCCACCAGTGCTCGGGACCCACGACGAAACCACCGGTGGTGCGCATCCCCGAATCCTCGACGGCCAACCCGAGCCACGCGGCGCGGAAGAAATCCGCCTCCGGTTGCGGGACCACGGCCGCATCCGAATACACCACAACCGTTGCTTGATGGACGTGGCCCGTGGTCGCGGTGACCTCGGTCAGTTGCTGTGCGTACTCCGCAAGATCCTCGCTCCCGTTGGGAGTGGGCAGCTTCAGGCACAGCGCACCCCCGCTGGCGACGGGGATGAAGAGAACGGCACAATTACGCGGCTCGTACCCCAGTTGATGCGGGATCAGCGCCAGGAGGTCTTCGTCGCAGCGGATCTTGACGGGCTCTTGAGGATCATTGAGGAGGGTCATGCCCCCACGATCCGCGCGGCGGGCGCAACTCGCCCCGCGGCGGCGTCGAAATGTGGGGTCCGCGGCCTCGAAAACTTATGGAAGGGGACCTGTGGAGCCCGTATGCCGTGCCCCGCGCAACCAACTCGAACGCGTCGCGCTCAAATCGACTGCGGGCCGTGCACCTTACGCACCTTCCTGGTGCAGACGAGCACCGCGATGATGCCCACCGCGGCCACGAGTCCCTGCGCGGCAATCGCGGGACGGAATGCCTCGGCGTCGTAAAGAGTCGGTGAGACCCCGGCCGCGAACTGCAGGTCCAGTACCAAGCCCGTGAGGTAAATGGCCGCCAACGACGCAATGAACCCACCCACATTGGCGAGGCCGGTGGCGGTACCGCCACGACGGGGCGGGTTGAAGCTGCGCACGATGTCGAAGGCGAGCATGGACGCCGGATAGGACAGCGCGAGCATGCCCACCGCGATGAACACCACGGCGGTGGGGGCCTCACCGGGCCACAACAACATGAGCGCCCAACCGCCGTAAATCACCGCGCAGAAACTCAGGGCGAGCGCGGAGCGGTGCCGGGCGAAAACCGCGCTGAGCTTACCCACGCCCAGGCTGACCCCCACGTTGACCAACACGAAGGCCGTCATGACCGAGGAGGCCTGTGTGGCGTCCAGCCCCTGCGCGTTCTGCAGGTAGGGGTAGGCCCACATCAGGGCAAAGGTGTTGCCCACGAACTGCACCGCGAAGTGCACCCAGAAACCCAATTGCGTACCCGGTTCCCGCAGTGATTCCTTAATGGTGGCACCCACGGTCGCGAAAGAAATGGAGTCATTGAGAACATTGACCCCCGGCGGCGCGCTCCGAAGCAGGGCCGCGGACAGCACGCCGGACAACAACGCCAACGAGGCCAAGGTGATGAATGCCGGGACCCAGCCGGCCGCGTGGAGCAGTGCCGCGAAGGGAATGACGGAGAACAACTGCCCCAGGTTGCCGGTCATGCCGACCACCTGGGACAGCATGGGGACGCGCATGGCGGAGAACCACGCGGGTAGCAAACGCATGACGCACACGAACGTGGCGGCATCACCGGCGCCCACGAGGATCCTCCCGATCACACCGGCGGTGACCGATTCCGCCGCGGCGAGTTGCAGCTGACCCAGCACCATGCACACAGCACCGGCGCTGATCAGGACGCGCGGCCCGAAACGATCTACCAGAACACCCACGGGAACTTGGAGCGCAGCGTAAACCAGCACCTGCATCATGGAGAACATGGACAGACCCGCCGCTACGGTCTGGAAACGATCCGCCGCTTCGACGGATGCCACACCAAAGCTGGTGCGCTGGGCCACCGCGGAGAAGTAGGCGAAGATCCCCACCGCGAACACAATCCACGCCGCTCGCGAATCCTTCCCCCGATTACGGGGTGAAGACATGGGAGGGTGTGGCATGTTCGAAGTCCTTGGATCGCGGTGGAGAACGCGGCCCGGTTACTGCGGGGGCCGCGAGATCAATGGTCCTGCTCGTCCTGAGACGCGAGGAAAGCCTCCGCTGCGGCTCCGAGTTCGTCGGCGTCGGGCAGATCGTCGTGGTCAGGACCAGCCAGAATGGACCGATGCGCTGACGCATCGACCACGTCATCGTATCGCCGTTCCATGTTCTCGATGACGGACTGGATTTCCGGGGACCCGTTGGCCTGTTCGTTGATCTGCTGAATCACCCCGCGGGATGCCTCGCGCAGCTCGTCGGTGGGCAAGGTGCGACCCGTGACCGCGCTCAAGTGCTCCAGGGCGGCCACGGCGGCCTGCGGCAAATACGACTCCGCCAGGTACTGCGGTACGTGCACCGACAGGCCCACGTGATCAATACCACCGTCCTGCAACCGCAATTCCAGCAGGTGCGAGACGGAGGCGCTGATTTCAAAGGTCGGCTTGTTACCGCCCGTGCTCGGCAGCAGGTCCGCGCGCGGGCCGTGTGCGGTGACCAGCATGGGGCGGGTGTGGGGAACGGGCATGGGAATGCCGCTCACCAATGCCACGAGGCTCACATCCAGGCGCTGCGCCAGACCGACCACGGCCTGGGTGAAGCGTTCCCACTGAGTGTCGGGTTCGGGTCCGGTGAGGAGCAGGAAATGACGACCCAGGCCGTCCGTGACCACGCGCAGGGTCAATTCCGGTGCGTCCCACTCCTCGAAGTGGTCCTCCACGAATTTCACGTGCGGGCGGCGGGATCGGTAGTCGTAGAGCTGGTCCAGGTCGAACTGGGCCAGGGTTTCACTGGGCATGGAATCCATGACCACGGCTTCGATTTGCCCGGCCAGGTGGCCCGCCTCCACGTATCCGGACAGCGCCACGATCATGGGCAATCCGCGCAGTCGCCCATCCCCCAGCAACGCGGGGTCACTCAGGTACAGCGCCGTTGGATCCAGCACATCGACCTCCTGCAGAAAATAGTGGGGCGACTCCGGCAAGGGAATCGCCGCGCCTGACATCACTGACTTCAACGCCGGTGTGACCCGCCGGTATTCCCGCAGCGTACTGCGGAACTACCCGTCCGGATAAGATCGGTGACGGTCCCCACGTTGCGATCCTCCTGGCGTGGGCTTGTGCCAGTGTTTCCGAACGAAAGGACACCATCGTGACCACCGTGCAGGACATTGTGAATATCAGCGATCTGAGATTGGCCGTCAGTGCCAAGTCGCCGGCAGCGATCACCGCGGACGCCCTCATCGTGGGCGTGGAGTCCCCGGGTACCTCCGTCAACCTTGGCCCCTCCGCGAGTGCCAAACTGAGCCGCGCACTGTCCGAGCTCGCCGAACTCGCCGGCGCCTCCGGTTCAGCGGATTCCGTCACCGTGATCCCGGCCCCCTCCAACGTGTCGGCACGACTGGTCGCCTTCACGGGCCTGGGTGCAACCTCCACCCCCAACGACGACGCCGCTCACGCGGAGTCCCTGCGCCGGGCCGCCGGCGCCGCCGTTCGCCAGTTGGCAGGCAAGGCCACGAGCGTCGTCGTGGCCCTCCCCGCCACGTCCGTGACCGAGGTTCAGGCCGTCGCGGAAGGCCTGGGAATGGGCGCCTTCAGCTACACGGCGCAGAAGGTCCATACCCTGGACAAGCAATCGGCCCCCGTCGACTCGGCCACCGTGTGCGTGGCCAAGGACCTGGCCAAGCAATCCCACGCGGCCGTGGAGCGTGCCGCGCACGTGATCAAGGCCGTACGCACCGCGCGCAATCTGGTCGACCTGTCCCCGGACACCGCCAATCCGGAATTCGTGGCCGACTACGCGGTCGCCGCCGCCGGGGGCAGCAAGGTCAAGGTCACCGTGCTGGCCGAGAAGGAACTCGCCCGAGGCAATTTCGGCGGGTTGCTCGGTGTCGGCCAGGGGTCGGTGAACGGCCCCCGCCTCGTCAAGCTCGAATGGGCCCCCGCGAAAGCCAAGCGCCACGTAGCGTTCGTCGGTAAGGGCATCACCTTCGATTCGGGGGGACTGTCGTTGAAGCCCCCCGCGTCAATGATGACGATGAAGTCGGACATGGCCGGAGCCGCAGCCGTGCTCGCCACCGTGATGGCCGCGGCCGAGTTGAAGCTGCCCGTGGCCGTGACCGGTTGGCTGTGCTTGGCGGAGAACCTGCCCTCCGCCACCGCAACCCGCCCCGGAGACGTGCTGACCATGCATTCCGGTCACACCGTGGAAGTGCTCAACACCGATGCCGAAGGGCGCCTGGTGCTGGCCGACGGCCTGTGGGCCGCGGGGCAGGAGGATCCGGACCTGCTGGTGGACATCGCGACCCTCACGGGAGCCCAGATGGTCGCACTCGGCAACCGCACCGCCGCCGTCATGGGCGATGAGGCGGCGCGCGACATGGTGACCGAGGCCGCTTCCGCTGTTGGCGAAGCGTCCTGGGCCATGCCGTTGCCCGAGCACCTGCGAGCATCCTTGAACTCCAACGTGGCCGACATCAAGAACATGGGCGACAAGTTCGGGGGCATGCTGGTCGCGGGCTTGTTCCTGCGCGAGTTCGTGCCGGAAATCAAGGGAAACCGCGTCCCGTGGGCCCACGTGGACATTGCCGGCCCATCGTTCAACGAGGGCTCCCCCTGGGGCTACACACCCAAGGAGGGAACCGGCTTCGGTGTTCGCACCCTGTTGAGCGTGGCCGAGAACTACGCGTCGTAGGGAAATGATCCCCCCCACCACACACGCCACGCATCGGGGTCTCAGGAGCCAGCAATACCTGGTGAGACCCTGGGCGTGGCGATAAGGTGGGGACAAAACATCTCAGTGTCTGAACGGACCGCAGATCGGTACGGCCAGACCGCTAGCAACGTCAATACACTCGAACCCCGAGGGAGCCAACGTGGCCGACAACCAATACGACATTCTCGTCCTGGGCGGTGGATCCGCCGGATACGCAGCAGCATTGCGCGCAGTTCAGCTGGGTTACTCCGTGGCATTGTTCGAAAAGGAGAAGCTGGGCGGTACGTGTCTGCACTGGGGTTGCATCCCCACCAAGGCGTACCTGCATTCCGCCGAATTGGCCGAGGGTACCCGTGAGTCGGAGAAGTACGGCATCAAGGCCACCTTGGAATCCATCGACATGGGTGCGGTGCGCGACTACAAGAACAAGATCGTGCAGGGCAAATTCAAGGGCCTCACCGGTCTTATGAAGATGCGCAAGATCGAGGTCATTGCCGGCGAAGGCAAACTGACCGGACCCAACACCATTGAAGCCAACGGCACCACGTACACCGGTGAGCACATCATCCTGGCCACCGGTTCCTACGCCAAGACCCTGGGCATCGAGATCGGCGGTCGTGTGATGACCTCGACCGAGGCCCTCGAGATCGACTTCGTGCCCAAGTCCGCGATTGTGTTGGGCGGCGGCGTGATCGGTTGTGAATTCGCGTCCATGTGGCGTTCCTTCGGCGTGGATGTCACCGTGATCGAGGGGCTGCCCCATCTGGTCGCCAACGAAGATCCCGCCATCATCAAGGTCGCCGAGCGCGAGTTCAAGAAGCGCGGCATCAAGTACAACCTGGGTACGTTCTTCGACAAGGTCGAACAAAACGACGACGGCGCCAAGGTCACGCTGGCGGACGGCAAGGAATTCGAAGCGGACATCGTTCTCGTGGCGGTCGGCCGCGGCCCCAACACCGACAACATGGGCTTCGAGGATCAGGGCATCCCCATGGATCGCGGCTTCGTGACTCCCAATGAGCGTCTGCACACCGGTGTCGGCAACATCTACGCCATCGGGGACATTGTTCCCGGCGTTCAACTGGCGCACCGCGGTTACCAGCAGGGTCGTTTCGTGGCCGAGGAGATCGCCGGTCTGAGCCCCGTGATCGTCGAGGACATCAACATTCCCAAGGTCACCTTCACCGAACCCGAAATCGCCTCCGTGGGCTATTCCCAGCCCAAGGCCGAGGAGAAGTTCGGTAAGGACAACGTGGAGACCTTCGAATACAATCTGGCCGGCAACGGTAAGAGCTCCATCCTCGGCACGGGCGGCATCATCAAGCTCGTGCGCGAGAAGGACGGTCCCATTGTCGGATTCCACGCCATTGGCACACGCATCAGTGAGCAGATCGGTGAAGGTCAGCTCATGGTCAACTGGGAGGCTTACCCGGAGGACGTCGCCGCGTTCATCCACGCCCACCCCACCCAAAACGAGGCCATCGGTGAAGCTGCCATGGCATTGGCCGGAGCCCCGCTGCATGGTTGATGTCGAGTCGATGCCCGCCACCCCGGCGGGCATCGATGGTTGGCCCACCACAGGGGCGCTCACCCGCCCTGACAACTTGAGAGCATTTCTACGTTTAGAGAGGGACGGACAAGGCAATGTCTGAAACCGTTAACCTGCCCGCACTGGGCGAATCAGTCACCGAGGGCACCGTTACTCGTTGGCTCAAGGAAGTTGGCGACGAGGTAGCCGTTGACGAACCCTTAGTCGAAGTTTCCACCGACAAGGTCGACACCGAGGTTCCCTCCCCCGTCGCGGGTGTCATCGAGAAAATTCTGGTTGACGAGGACGAGGACGTCGAGGTGGGCGCACCGCTGGTCGTCATCGGTGACGGCTCCGGTTCCGGCGACTCCGGCTCCGATGATTCCTCCGACGAGCAGATCGAGGACGCCGCTACCGAAGCCGATTCCGGTGAGAACACCGAAGAAGCTGCCGAGCAGAAGGCAGAGCCCAAGGAAGCCCCGAAGGCCGACACCAAGAAGTCTTCGGGCAACTCCGTGGAGGTCACCCTCCCCGCACTGGGTGAATCCGTCACCGAAGGCACCGTGACCCGCTGGCTCAAGGAAGTCGGCGAGCAGATCGAGGTCGACGAACCCCTGTTGGAGGTCTCCACCGACAAGGTCGACACCGAGGTGCCTTCCCCCGTGGCCGGCACCCTGCTGGAGATCAAGGTCCAGGAAGACGAGGACGCCGAGGTCGGCCAGGTCCTGGCCATCGTCGGCGACGAATCCGACGCCTCCTCCGGTGACTCCGGCTCCGACGACTCCTCGACGAGCTCCTCCGAGGGCGCCACCGGCGAGCAGATCGAGGACGCCGCTACCGAAGCCGATTCCGGTGAGAACACCGAAGAAGCTGCCGAGCAGAAGGCACCCGCCAAGAAGGAAGAACCCCAGCGGGAGCCGGCCAAGGAAGAGTCCACGTCCGCGCCCAAGAAGAGCGATTCTTCGTCCGAGAAGCCCAAGTCGACCTCGGGCCCCTCCGAGGCTGCGGGCTATGTCACTCCGTTGGTACGCAAGCTGGCCCGTGAGAAGAACGTGGATCTCTCCACTCTCACGGGTACCGGGGTGGGTGGCCGTATCCGTAAGCAGGATGTGCTGGCTGCCGCCGAGGAATCCTCGAAGGCCTCCGAGTCCAAGGACCAGTCGGTGGACATGGCACCGGCCGTGGCCGGTGGCACCAAGGAGAAGTCCGCAGCTCCGGCCGCGGACGCCAAGCGGGGTACCACCGAGAAGGCTCCCCGCATCCGTATGACCATTGCCAAGCGCATGCGCGAGTCACTGGACGTGTCTGCTCAGCTGACCCAGGTCACCGAGGTGGACATGACCCGCGTGGCTCAGCTGCGATCCAGGGCCAAGGATCAGTTCCAGAAGCGCGAAGGCGCCAAGCTGACCTTCTTGCCGTTCTTCGCCAAGGCGGTGGCCGAGGCCCTGCAGGCCCACCCGGTCCTCAACGCCACGTTCAAGGAGTCCGAGAAGGAGATCGTGTACAACGGCTCCGAGGACATTGCGATCGCCGTTGACACCCCGCGTGGTCTGCTGGTTCCGGTCATCAAGAACGCCGGCGACCTGAACCTGGGTGGCCTGTCCAAGCAGATCGCGGAGCTGGGTGCCGCCGCCAAGGACGGTTCCATTTCCCCGGATCAGCTGACCGGTGGCACGTTCACAATCACGAACATCGGTTCCTTCGGGGCCCTGTTCGACACGCCCATCATCAACCAGCCGCAGGTCGGCATCCTGGGTACGGGCACCATTGTGAAGCGCCCCATGGTCATCACCGACGCCGACGGCAACGACACCATTGCTATCCGTCACATGTGCTACCTGTCGCTCACCTATGACCACCGCCTGGTCGACGGCGCGGATGCCGGTCGCTTCCTCTCCACCATGAAGAAGCGTTTGGAAGAAGGTCACTTCGAGTCCGAGGTCGGTCTGTAACGGGCTGCGACTGACCCGCAGCGGTCAACCGAAGGGTTGATTTTTTGCCGCCGGGATGTGTTCTGGATCACCCAGAGCGCATCCCGGCGGTTTTGCGTGCGGGGCTCGGATAGGGTCGAAGCATGGACTTTCTCTTCAGCCTCATGTTGTTTCTGCACTTCCTCGGACTGGCCGTCATCATCGGCACCTGGATCTTCACAATGAAGCGCCCCACCGTGACCGTGGGCCAGTTCTGGGCCGCAATCGTCATGCTCCTGAGCGGGTTGGCCATGGTGGCCCTGCGCGAAATGCAAGAGGGTTTCGAGGTCAACCACCTGAAGATCGGGGTCAAGCTGGTCATTTTGTTGATCGTGGCCGTGGCCGCGTTTATCGGGATGCGCAAGACCCAGCGCGGCGAACCCGTCTCGACCGGTCTCGCCCACGCCGTCGGCGGCATGGCAGTGATCAACGCAGCCGTGGCCGTCTTCTGGTGATCCCGCAGCTCTAGAACCTCATGTCGAGCCCCGCAGCGCCTCGTGCGCGGCGGGGCTCTTGTCATGGGGTGACACCCGTCAATGAGGCGACGGTACCCGGGGGCACGGGGGCCCTCAGCGGCTCTGTCTTGCGACCGGTGTCACGTCCACGATGCGCCATCCCTCGTCCGTGCGGGTCACGGTGAGATGCGCGGTTTGTCGCACGGTGGCGTTCTCGCGCTCCACGTGTGCGCCCTCCGGAATTTCCCCGTGCCAACCACGGGTCAGGATCTCCGTATAAAAAGTGTGCGCACCACCGGCATGCGAGTTCTCGGCCGGTTTCCCGTGCTCCCCGGGTGCGGTGGTGAGGGCTTCAATGCGCTCCACCTTCATGCTCAGCCCGGACAGGGCCGTGTAGCCGCTGGAACCCACATCCTGTTCCGCGGCGTGGGCAATGGTTGACTGGTCACTTTTCTGCAATCTCGACCCGGGCACGTACACCGCCTCCAGTGCCTTCTGATCCCCGGCGGCCAGCGCTTCTGCCCGGGAGGTCACGAGAGCTCGCGCGGCGTGCTCGGCCGCCCGTGTCGTGTCCTGCCCGGGTTCGGTCGCCGTTGCCGACGGCGCCGTGGTCTCGACCTCCGGGGCAGGCCCCACCCGCGATTCCCCCGGTGTACTGATATCCGATTCCTCTGACCCGGCCACCTGTGGCTCGCCGGCAACGGGCGAACCGCCGGTTCCAATGACTCCAGGTAGTGCGAACCAGGCACAGGCGACAAGCGCGGTGGCCGCGCAAGCGAGAAGCAACGGGTGTCGCCGCGACCGGCCATGGGGTGCCGCAGCGACGGTCGATCCGCGGCGCAGCCTCGGAAGCATGGTGCGCCCCAGTTTCACTTCCGTGCCGTCGGCCCGAATGATGTCCGGCGGCTGCGGACGAACGGATGTGGACGGCACCTTGACTGCGGGGATCGCCGCGATCCCGGTGGCAAACTCATGGGCGGTGGGTCGCGTGGTCGAGTCATCATTCAGTGCTGCCTCCAGCATCAACACCAGACCCCTGGGAGCTGCGGGGCAGACAAGTGTCAGTGGCACTCGGTGGGAATCCGAGCCCGGTGACCTTCCGGTGAGTGCCAACCACGCCAGCGTGGCCAGAGCTTTGACGTCATCGGCGGGTGACCGGGCAATGGCCCGATCCAGCATTTCCGGCCTGTCGTCGTGGCCCCAGGACGCCGCCGTCACGGGCTGCGCCGTTTCACCCGGCTCGGTTGGCCCGGATGTGTCCGGTAACCCGTACCCGTCGATCCGCACCTGCCCCTCCGGCCCCAGAAGGATGCGGTGCGGACTCATGGTCCCGTGCACCCAACCGTGGTCGTGCAACGTGGCCAGCCCCCTGGCCGCGGCGGCAAGGATTGGCGAGAGCTCGGCCGGGGGAACCCGACCGTCCTCAACGATCCTGCGTGCCAGGGAGTTCCCCTCCGTATGCTCGGTCACCAGCGCCTGCGCGGTCTCGCCCTGGCCGATCGTGCCACGGACCGCTACGAGGTGCGGATCCGCCACACCGACCCAGTATTCGGCCACCCTGACCATGGCCCGCTGCTGTGCGCCGCGTTCCTGTGCCGACGTACCCGTGGCGAACGTGACCGTGAACTTCTCCCGGCTCTGCTCTTCCTTGGCCAGCCAGCTACGTGTTCCGCGGCCGGAACCCAGGCGGCCCGCCAGCTCCAATCCCTCGGTCTGAGCAGCCGCATGATCGTGAGCTTCCGCTTCGCTCTCAACGGTGTGCTCGGGTTCCCCCGTGCGCCCCCGGGGAACCGAGGGTGACGGCACGGACTGTTGTCGTCGCGGCTGCTGCGCCGCCACAACACGCTGCTGGGCCCGTGTTCGCTTCTCTGGTGCGCTCATGTGCCCACTGTGCACCGAAAGTGCCCCCTCCCGCTCCCGTTATCCACAGGCAGACTCACGGGATAAACTGACCGCATGGCTTTGCACTTCGAGCGCGTTGGTTTCGACCCGGATTTCGTGGACTACCGTTCCTGCCTGCGCCTGCAGCAAGAGGTTCACGACCAGATCGTGGCCGGTGAGCGCGGTAACACCGTGCTGTTGCTCGAGCACAACCCCGTTTACACCGCCGGCCGCCGCACCGAGAAGCACGAATATCCGTGGGACGGCACGGAAGTGGTTCCGATCGGCCGCGGTGGGAAACTCACCTATCACGGCCCCGGAATGCTCGTGGGGTACCCCATCATGCGCCTGCCCGTCCCCCTGGACGTGGTCAAGGTGGTGCGTGTGCTGGAGGAAATCATCATTGCCGTGGTCAAGGATTTCGGCGTGGAAGCCACCACTGTGGAGGGCAGATCCGGGGCCTGGGTGCCATCCGATGAGCGCGGCCCGGACCGGAAGATCTCTGCCATCGGCGTGCAGGTCTCCAAACGAGTGACGATGCACGGATTCGCCCTGAACTGTTCCAACGATCTGCGCCCGTTCGGCAAGATCATCCCGTGCGGCATCACGGACGCCGGCGTGACCTCCATCAGCCAGGAGACGGGGAATCAGATCAACCCCGCTGATGTTGTGGAACGCATGGAGCATGAGCTGGCGGCCCGGGAATCGGACCTGTGCCTGCCCTTTGAACCCGACTCACCCGCAACACCCCTGACCCTGGACTCTCTGGTCTCCTAAGGTGGAGATCAGTGACTTGCCTGCGCCACAGAGTCAGGCACAACCAAGCGCCACAAGCGAGGAGTACGTATGACCATCGCGCCCGAAGGCCGCAAGCTGCTGCGCGTTGAACAGCGCAACGCATCTGTTCCGATCGAGAAGAAGCCCAACTGGCTCAAGAACACCGCGAAGATGGGTCCGCAGTTCCAAGAACTCAAGACCATGGCCCGCGGCCGCGGCCTGCACACGGTGTGTGAGGAAGCCGGTTGTCCCAACATCTATGAGTGCTGGGAGGACCGCGAAGCCACGTTCCTCATCGGCGGCGACACGTGCACCCGTCGTTGCGATTTCTGCGACATCGCCACCGGTAAGCCCGGCATGTTGGACGTCTCCGAGCCCCGCAAGGTGGCAGAGTCCGTCCGCGACCTGAACCTGCGCTACGCCACCGTGACGTCCGTGGCCCGTGATGATCTCCTGGACGGCGGCGCGTGGCTCAACGCGGAGACCATTCGCGCGATCCACGAGCTCAACCCCTCCACCGGTGTTGAAATCCTGATCCCCGACTTCAAGGGCCAGCCCGACGCCGTTCAGCAGGTCATCGACGCTCAGCCCGAGGTTTTCGCGCACAATCTGGAGACCGTGCCCCGCATCTTCAAGCAGATCCGCCCCGCGTTCTCCTACGAGCGTTCCCTGGAGGTCCTGACCCAGGGCAAGGAGAACGGGATGATCGTGAAGTCCAACCTGATCCTGGGCATGGGCGAGACCAACGAGGAAGTCTACGAGGCCTTGTGCGATCTGCATGACGCCGGCTGCGACATCATCACCCTCACCCAGTACCTACGCCCGGGCCCCACCTTCCACCCCATTGACCGCTGGGTCACCCCGCAGCAGTTCGTGGACCTGTCCCAGCAAGCCGAGGAAATCGGTTTTCTGGGTGTGATGGCCGGGCCCATGGTCCGTTCCTCCTACCGCGCCGGTAAATTGTGGGCCCGCGCCATGAAGAAGATGGGTCGCGAGATCCCCGAGCACCTCTCCCACATCGACGATTCGGGCTCCGCCAGCCAGGAGGCGTCCTCCCTGGTCGCCCGCCTGAGCTAGCAGATTCTTGTCGCCACGACGACGCCGCCCGGCCGGGCGGCGTCGTCGTTCTGTGCCCTGCGCGGCCCGCGATCGCCTCGTACGAGCGCGCCAGCGGTTAGAATGGCCGCAATCCCCTACCAGCAATCGCGAGGAACAAACGTGTCACCTAGCACCTCATCCACTGCCCGCGCGGCCGAGCGCGAACGTAAGCGCGAGGACAAGCGCAAACGTAAAGCGGCGAAGGGCCCGGGCATCTTCGCCCAGATGAAGCAAGTCTTCCAGATGACCAAGGAGCGGGAGCCGAACATCCTGCTCTGGATGATCCTGCTGGGTCTTGGTGTGCTGCTGGTGTTCCTGCTCATCGGTGTGCTGCTCGGCAACTGGCTCACGTGGTTGCTCATCGGCATTCCGTTCGGCGTTCTCGCCGCCGTGATCCTGCTGTCGAGGCGAGCCGAACGAGCCGCGTTCGCGCGCATCGAGGGTCAGCCCGGTGCCGCCGGCGCGGCTCTGTCCACCCTGAAGCGCGGTTGGATCATCGAGGAAGAACCGGCCGCCATGGATCCCAAGTCCAAGGACCTGCTGTTCCGCATGGTGGGTCGCCCCGGCGTGGTGTTCGTGACCGAAGGCCCCGTGAATCGTGTGGACAAGTTGGTCAAGAAGGAACGCCGCCGCATCGGCCCCGTGATCCAGAACGTACCGATTCACGTGATCAAGTCCGGTAACGGCGAGAACCAGGTTCCGCTGAGCAAACTGGCCAAGCACGTGAAGAAGCTGGACAAGACCCTGACCAAGCAGGAAGTCCACGTGGTGTACAAGCGGCTGAACACCCTGCAGAACCGCTTGCCGATTCCCAAGGGCGTTGATCCCATGAAAGCCCGCCCGGATCGCAAGGCGATGCGCGGGCGCTGATCCTTCAGCGTTGGGTGATCAGCGGACCCTCACCAGAATGGTTCCCACGGCCCGATCATGGAGTCCGCGCTGGTCCTGGTCGTAGATGACCGGGGGGATCACCAAGCACAGCAACAACGATCGAATGGCCGCTTTGCCGAAACCGGCAGGGCGGCCATTCAGTGTCTGTACCTGCAGTCCCATGAGCCAGTGGCCCATGGTGCGGCCGAAAGCTCCGACCATGAGCACATTGAGCACGAACAGCACCGCAAGGTTCATGAGCCCGTTCTGGTTCCACTGGGCCAGGAACACAGTGGCGAGGACCATGGCCAGGAGCCAGTCAATGCACAGCCCGACAAATCGGGGAACGAATCGTGCCACGGAGGCCGGGCCCTCCATGGGGCGCCCCAGGCGCTCCCCCGGATACTGATGAGTGCGTGAGGGGCCACCCTCGAGCCAAGAACCCAGATCCTGCCGTGAAATCATGCTCTCAGCCTATCCGCCCTTCAGGAGTTCCTTGGGCCACGGCAAGTAAACTGATGGGGTACCGACCGGTCGGTGTTGTGCGGGATATCAGGTCGGCCGTGTTCCAGCGTCCACATGGCATGTGTTACACGGCCGAAACATTGGTGTCACGGACGGGCAACGCCAGGTTCTTAGGATGGACATCAGAACCGAGCGCGGTGGTCACTTCCAGGAGTGTCGCTGTCGCTGATCGGGACGCCCATACAGAAGGAGAACAGGTCCATGTTCCAGTCAGCCGAGGAAGTCCTCGCCTACATCAAGGATGAGGACGTCGTTTTCGTCGACCTCCGATTCACCGACATGCCGGGCGTGCAGCAGCACTTCAACCTGCCCGCCAAGTCGGTGGACAACGATTTCTTCACCGACGGGCAGTTGTTCGACGGTTCCTCCATCCGAGGCTTCCAGGGTATTGCTGAATCGGACATGCAGCTGATTCCGGACCCCACCTCAATCTTCGTGGACCCCTACCGCGTGGAGAAGACCCTGGTGGTCACCTGCTCCATCGTGAACCCGCGCACCGGTGAGCCCTACCACCGCGACCCCCGCGGCGTGGCCGAACGCGCCGAGGCCTACCTGAACTCCACCGGCATTGCGGATACCGCGAATTTCGCCTCCGAGGCCGAGTTCTTCGTGTTCGACGACGCTCGCTTCCAGGTTTCCCCGGAGAGCACCTTCTACAAGATTGACTCTGAAGAGGCTCCCTGGAATTCCGGCCGCAAGGAAGAGGGCGGCAACCTGGCCAACAAAACCCACACCAAGGGTGGTTACTTCCCGGTCTCCCCCGTGGACAAGCAGGCCGACCTGCGCGACGCCATGTGCGTAGCCCTGGACGACGTCGGTTTGATCGTGGAGCGCTCCCACCACGAGGTGGGCGCCGCCGGCCAGGCCGAGATCAACTACCGTTTCTCCACCCTGACGGCCGCCGCGGACGACCTGCTGAAGTTCAAGTACGTCATCAAGAACACCGCGGACATGTTCGGCAAGACCGTCACGTTCATGCCCAAGCCGGTGTTTAATGACAACGGCTCCGGTATGCACTGTCACCAGTCCCTGTGGAAGGGCGGCGAGCCCCTGTTCTACGACGAGAAGGGCTACGCGGGTCTGTCCGATGTGGCTCGCTGGTACATCGGCGGTCTGCTGGAGCACTCCTCGGCGGTGCTGGCGTTCACCAACCCCACGGTCAACTCCTACCGTCGCCTGGTCAAGGGCTACGAGGCGCCGGTCAACATGGTGTACTCGCAGGGCAACCGCTCCGCCGGTATCCGGATCCCCATCACGGGCACCAACCCCAAGGCCAAGCGCCTCGAGTTCCGCGCCCCGGACCCCTCCTGCAACCCGTACCTGGCCTTCGCCGCTCAGCTGATGGCCGGCCTGGACGGCATCCGCAACCGCATTGAGCCCGCAGATCCGATTGACAAGGATCTGTACGAGCTTCCCCCGGAGGAGGCCAAGGACATCAAGAAGGCCCCGGGCAACCTGGAGGAAGCCTTGCAGGCACTCGAGGAGGACCACGAGTTCCTGCTCGCCGGCGATGTGTTCACCGAGGACCTCATTGAGACCTGGATCGAGTACAAGCGGGAGAACGAGCTCAAGCCGCTCTCCCTGGTACCCCACCCGCTGGAGTTCGAGCTCTACTACGGTGTGTGATTCGCTGTCTCCACGGTGAGCCTGAGGGCCCCGACCAACGTGAGTTGGTCGGGGCCCTTTCTCATGGCCGGATTCGGTCACGTGGCCTGGATCGACGACGCCGCGCGGGCGCCGGGGCGCGTGCGGAGGCACCGAGGCGCCGTCGACAGTGGCGAACCAGCTACATGATCGTGGTGCGCTTGTCCGCACGATAACGGGGGCGGAACAAACGTCTGGTCGCCGGGTCGAAGAACCAGAGATACACCCCGAATGTCAGCGAGACGATCGCCGATATCACCCGCGCGGCAATCAAGCTCAGGTCGAGGTAGGGGAACACGTCGAGCTGGTCGGCCACGGCATAGACCGTGAAGAACGCCGTGAGGAAGAAGAGCGCATCGATCTGCCAGTCGCTTCGGATGCCCGTGATCGCGAACAGCGGGATCAACCACACCACGTACCAGGCCTGGATCATGGGGGCCAACAGCACGAGCGCTGTAAAGGCCCACGCGAGGCGGCGAAAAATTCTGGCGTCCCTACCCACGAACATCAGCGCCAGCACGATCAGCGCGGACAAGACCGTGCCCATGGTGTGCACGACATCCATCCAGACCCGGCCGTTGGACGTGAGGGAATCCCCCACGATCATGGCCAGGAATCCGATCAAACCAATGGGCGCATACCAAATGAACACGCTACCGGGCGTGGTCATGGCCGCGACCCACCCGAAGCCGAATCCGTTGATCAATCCCATGATCCCCAGCAGCACCAATGAGTACGCGAGGGTGAGGAACCAGATCAGAAATCGACGCGGCCACGAGGCACCGCGGCCGGCCCACAGCAATCCGATGAAGGGCAGGAACACCAACGTAATGGGTTTGATGCCAATGGACAGCGTCACCAGGGTGGCGCCGATCAGACCGCCCTTCCAGTTGCGCTGGATGGCCGCCGCGTAAATCCCGAAGAGTGCGAGGGCCACCATGATTGCATCGTTGTGCACGGCCGCTATGAAATTGGTGAGGAACAGCGGATTGGCCACCGACAGCCAGAGGGCTCGGGCGGGGTTGACGCCGTGCAGTCGGGCCAGCCGCGGAATCACCCACATGCACGCGATCACGGAGACCACGCACATGGCTCGGAACAGTAAAACGGAGGCGTCCGGGCTGGAATTGGTGATCATGACCACCAACTGTTCAAGCCACAGGAACACGGGTCCGTAGGGTGGCGGGGATTCCGCCCAGAGCTGGTCGGCTCCCAGCTGGAAAAAGTTCTCGATCGTGGAGACGCCGTGCTCGTAGGGATTGAGACCACTCTGCATCACCCGGCCCTGTCCGATGTAGGAGTACACATCGCGGCTGAACAGCGGCACGGTGAAGAGCATGGGCGCGGACCACGCCGTGATGGCGGCCAGCACCCACGTGCCCGTTCCCGGACCCCATGCCTTGAGCTTCTGACCGAGTCTCAACCATTCGCGGACCAGGATCATGCTGCCGACGGCCAGCAGTAAGATGGACAGCACCACACCGCCGGTCTCGTATCGCATCCAAATGATGGGCGGGTTCTGCCGCAGGGGGGAGATACTTGCAAGCCACCCCACCCCCAGCGAACCCACCAGCACCATGATCGAGCCAATGGTGCCCATGATCACGGTGCGCAGCGGTGACTGTGAGGTGTAGGCGGAACCTTGTCGGGTGGCCAGTACGGTGCCCGGATGCGGGGTGGATTCGGCGTGGCCGGCAGCCTTGGGGTTGCTCTGCACCGCGTTGCCTCCAGATTCCCCGTCGCCCGATAATGTCTCTCACCCTACGACGCCGCCGTGCGAGCGAATCCGCGAAAGGCCCGGCAACGGCGTCGGCCTGAATCCTATCGCGATGCGCGGGGCGCACGCGCCCGGGGCCCCGGGCGCGGTAAGTTAGAGGACGTGTCTATTTCTAATCAGAGAATCGTATGGATCGACTGCGAGATGACAGGACTGTCCCTGTCCGACGACGCCTTGATCGAGGTGGCCGCTCTCGTGACGGACGATGATCTGAATGTCCTAGGCAACGGCGTGGACGTTGTCGTCAAACCCTCCGACGCCGCACTGGTGCAGATGAACGACTTCGTGCGGAACATGCACGTGACATCCGGGCTGTTGCCCGAGTTGGCCCAGGGTCTGGGGATGGAAGAGGCCGAGGCCCAGGTCCTCGAGTACATCAAGGAATGGGTTCCCGAGCCCCGGAAGGCACCCCTGGGCGGTAATTCCGTGGGGACGGACAAGACCTTTCTCACACGCGACATGCCCAACCTGGTGGATCACCTGCACTATCGCGTGATCGACGTGTCCACCATCAAGGAGCTCGCGCGCCGCTGGTTCCCCCGGGCCTACTTCCAAGCTCCGGAGAAGACCGGCAACCACCGAGCCCTGGGCGACATCGAAGATTCCATTGATGAACTGCGCTACTACCGGCAGATCCTGTTCGCCGCGGAGCCGGGCCCCAGCTCCGACGACGCCCGCAAGGTCGCGGCCTTGATCAACGCGTCCCGCACCCGCTCCGGCAACTTCTGACGCCCCTCCACGGCCCCGCGCGCCCGATGCGGAGTTAACGCAAACTTTGCGCTATAGTGGTCGTCGTTGCCCGCGCAGGTGTTACACCTCGTGACGGGTTACATGGTGGGCGTAGCTCAGTTGGCAGAGCGCCTGGTTGTGGTCCAGGAGGTCGCGGGTTCAACCCCCGTCGTTCACCCCGAATCAACGAGGTCCCCGTGCTTGATCAGTAATGTGATCCGGCACGGGGACCTCGTTTTTTGCTTTATGTAGACGGCTCGTTCAGACGGTCAGTGGCAGCGAGCCGGGCGGGCCCGGGACGGGTCTAGAACCGGATCGGGATGGGGATGCCTCCGCAGCAGCAGACACCGTTCACCCGGGGGCGGTCCGCGCCAAGCATCATGGCTGCTTGATAACACGCCGCGAACTGGAGCATGGTCGGAACAACGCCGCGCAGCAACCCGCGCTCGGCAATGATGTTCCGGATCACAGCGGAGCAGGACTGCTCGCCTCGAGCAACGAGATACGCGCAGTTAAATCCTTTGCGCGGAGAGAGATAGCGCTGGTACCCACGAATGGCCAGATCCACGGTCCTACGCGGAGAAGAACTAACCCAACTCAGTGTTGCCATGGTCCAACACTAGCCCTCGCTTCCGAACATCCGCGAGACCCCCCGCGAGGTATCTCCCGAGGCATGATAAAAGGCGGCCGGGACGGAGTGGATACTTGATATCCAGCCCGTACCGACCGCCCATCGGAACTGGTCCCGACTACGGCTTGAGTACCACCTTGATGCAGCCGTCGCTCTTTTCCTGGAACATCTTGTAGGCCTCGGGCGCATCCTCCAGGGACACGTGGTGGGTCGCAAACGTCTCCAAGCCCAGGGTGTCGTCGGGTTCGGAGGCAATGGCCAGCAGATCATCGGTCCAGTGCTTCACGTGGCACTGACCCATGCGCATGGTGATGCCCTTGTCGAACATGGTCATCATGGGCATGGGATCCGCCATACCCCCGTACACGCCCGACAACGACACGGTGCCGCTCCGTCGCACGGCATTGATCGCGGTGTGTAGCACCTCGAGCCGGTCGATGCCGACTTTCTCGAACGCTGCTTGCCCCAACTTCTTGGGCAGGCGGGCGGCACCGGCAACGATCTTTTCCGAGATCGGGTTGCCGTGGGCTTCCATTCCCACGGCATCGACGACGCCGTCCGGTCCCCTGCCGTCCGTCATTTCTTGAAGCGTGGCGGCGACGTCCTTGACGGTGCGTCGATCCACTGTTTCCACACCCCAGGACTTGGCCAGCTCCAGGCGCTCGTCCACGAGATCCACGCCGATGATGCGATCTACGCCCATCTGCTTGGCGGACCGGACGGCCATTTGCCCCACCGGTCCCAGACCAATGACGGCCAAGGTGTCACCCGGGCCCACATTGGCCCATTTCACGCCCTGCCAGGCTGTGGGAAGGATGTCACTGAGGTAGAGGAAACGCTCGTCGGAGTGGGTCTCGGGAAGTTTGACCGGACCGAAATCGGCATGCGGTACGCGCACCATTTCGGCCTGGCCACCGGGAACGGAACCATACAGTGACGAGAACCCGAACAGCATGGAGCCCATGTTCTTGGACTTCACCTGAGTGGTCTCGCACTGCGCATACAGTCCGCGATCGCACATCCAGCAGGAACCGCAGCCAATGGTGAAGGGAACCACCACTCGATCGCCCGGCTTGAGGTTGGTGACCTCTTCCCCCACCTCTTCCACGATGCCCATGAACTCGTGACCGAGCACATCACCGGGTGACATATAGGGGCCCAGTACCCCGTAGAGATGCAGGTCCGAACCGCAAATCGCTGTGGACGTGACCCGCACAATCGCATCCTTGGGATGCTGGATGACGGGATCAGGTACTGATTCAACTCGGACGTCGCCGAGTCCTTGCCATGTGAGTGCACGCATAACCATCAGTTAACTGATGAATGGGCGGCATTGCAATCACCGCGCTCCAATTCATCGCGATTCACGGCAAATCCTCCGGTTTCCGATGCCCAGCCTCCCGTAAACTAAACGGATGGTAAGCACACTGAAGATTGCACTGGTACCCGGTGGGTCACGAGGTCTCGGCCTCCTGGTCAGCCGCGAGCTCCTGGACCGGGGCCACGCGGTAGCCATTGCCGCTCGGGACCACGATGAGCTCACTCGCGCGAAGGAGCAGCTATCACCCCACGGAACCGTCAAGGACTATGTCTGCGACGTCCGCGACGCAGACGCCGTGAAGCAACTGGTTCGCGAGGTGGAACAGGACATGGGCCCCGTGGAGGTCCTCATCACCGTGGCCGGCATCATTCAGGCCGGCCCGCTCGAGGCGATCACCGTGGAACACTTCAAGGACGCCATTGACACCATGACCTACGGCCCCATTTACTGCGCGCTGGAGGTGTTGCCCGGCATGCGGCAGCGACGATCCGGTCGCATTGGGACCGTCACCTCAGTGGGTGGGCTGATATCTCCTCCCCATCTACTCCCCTATGCCACCGCCAAGTTCGGCGCGGTGGGTTTCAGCGAAGGACTCGCGGTGGCCCTGGCCGGTTCCGGCGTTACGGCTACCACCATCGCTCCGGGTCTCATGCGCACCGGTTCCCATGAGAGAGCCTTCTTCACGGGTCAGTCGGCCAAGGAGTACGCATGGTTTGCCCCGGCAGCGTCCTTGCCCGTTCTCTCCATGAACGCGGACCGCGCGGCGCGGATCATCGTGGACGGTGTATTGGCGGGCAAACCCACGGTGTTGGTCGGCTGGTTGCCCAAGGTCGCCCAGCGAGTCCACGGCCTGGCGCCAGGCCTGACCACTCGCGGCCTGGGGTTGGCAAATCGGCTACTTCCCGGGGCACGACCGGAACAATCCGGGCTCCAGGAAGGCAGGGAAGCCGCTTCCGCCCTGAATTCCAAGGTTGTGAAGGTACTCACCACCCTGGGCTCCAAGGCTGCGCGCAAGAACAACGAACGCGGATAATGCCCGCAGCCACGTCGTGAACAACCCGGTGCCTTCCGGACTCAACAAGGCACCGGGTTCCTGGCTGGGTCAGTGAGTGGGCAGGGTTAATGAGGGGCCAGGGTCAGCGAGTGGTCGAAGACCCGGCTCCACCTGCGGAGTCCAGGGCGTCAACCGGCTTACTGGGGGCCAGTTTGAGGCCGACCACCGCCGCAATGATGCCCGAGAGAAAAATGATCTTCCCGGCCGAGACGCTTTCCGTTCCGGTGGCCATGGCATAGATCACCGTCAAGGCGGCCCCCACGCCGGTCCACACGGCGTATGCGGTGCCGATGGGAATGTGTTTGGCGGCCCAGCCGAGTCCCGCCATGCTCACGGCGAGTCCGGCGAAGAACACGATGGTGGGGGTCAACTCGCTCAGGCCGTTGGATTCACCGAGGGCGGTGGCCCAGACAGCCTCGAACACGGCACTGATCAACAGCACAATCCACGGCATTCAGCTCACCACCTTCAGGCCGATCACGGAGCCGACGAGCAACACGAGCAGGAGCACCCGCACAATGGTGGGACGCTCATAACCCTTCACGAAGCCCCAGATCACGGTGAGCGTTGCGCCAATCCCGACCCACACCGCGTACGCCGTGCCGGTGGGAAGTGAGGTCATCGCCCACGCGAGACCAGCCATGCTCAGGCTCAGACTCATGAGAAAAATGAGGGTGGGGACCAGACGTTTGAATCCGTGCGATGCTCCCAGGGCGGCCGCCCAAACGGCCTCGAACATCCCGGACAGAATAAGAATCAACCACGCCATGACGTGCATCTTTCTGAGTCAGTCTTGTCGTGGTGCGGGTACTGCTCCCTCGTCCGCGAGCCCAGATGCGGGGCTCCGCTGCTCAATGTAGCAAAGGAGGGTGCCGATCTCGATCCTCCATGAACACTCCGGCAGCAGTCCCCGCGCGGGCGACGGCGTACGACCACGGCCGCCCGGGAGGGGCGGCCGTGGTCGTCCAAGATGATCCGAACGTGAGCACCGCGTGCCCAGCGGTCCGGGCGCGGTCCGGGTTAGAAGACCGGCTTACCTCCGGTGACACCGATAACGGTGCCGGAGACGTAGGAGGCCTCGGCCGGGCTGGCGAGGAACACGAAGGCGCCGGCCAGTTCGGAAGGCTGACCCGCACGGCCCAGGGCGGTGTCGCCGCCGAACGCGGGCATCGACTCGCCGGCCTTGGTGGCCGGCTGCAACGGGGTCCAGATCGGGCCGGGCGCCACCGCGTTGACGCGGATACCCTTCCCGCCGACCTCGTTGGCCAGGTTGACCGTGAAGTTGTTGATGGCCGCCTTGGTGGAGGCGTAATCGATCAAGTTCTCGGACGGGTCGTAGGCCTGAATCGAGCTCACATTGATGACGCTCGAGCCGTCCTTCAGGTACTTCAGCGCCTGCTGGGAGACCCAGAACAGGGCGTACAGGTTGGTCTTGAAGACACGGTCCATTTCCTCGGTCTTCAGACCCTGCAGACCGCCATCGCGGCGAGCCCACTGGAACCCGGCGTTATTGACCAAGATGTCCAAACCACCCAGCTGGGAGGCGGCGTCATCCACCACACCACGGGCGTCCTGTTCGTCCCGGAGATCCGCGGGAAGAAGCACAGCCTTGCGGCCGGCCTTCTCGATCCACTGTTTGGTGTCCTCGGCGTCGGACTGTTCTTCCGGGAGGTAATTGATGGCCACATCCGCGCCTTCCCGCGCGTACGCAATGGCCACGGCGCGGCCGATACCCGAATCACCACCGGTGACCAGCGCCTTCAGGCCTTCGAGCCGGCCTCGCCCGACCCAGCTCTCCTCACCGTGGTCGGGCACGGGGGTCATCTCCGTGGTCAGCCCCGGGGGAGCCTGTTCCTGAGTGGGGAACCCGCCTTCTTCTCCGGCGAGTTCACGTGCGGCTTTGTCTGCGGCAAATTGATCAGTCATATGACTATTCTGCCGCGTCAACCTGAGTGGTTCTACCACCTCAGGGGGTGAAATCAATGATGAGTTCTTTCTGGCTGCATCCCGTTCTGCACGCCCCACAGCACCGCTTGACTGCGTCGCTCCACACCCATTTTTCGGTACGCGGAACGGATGTAGGACTTGACGGAGTTAATGCTCAGGTAACACGTGCGGGCGATCTCATCGTTGGTCGCACCCTGGGTGATCAGGGCGACAACCTCTGCTTCGCGCGGCGACAACCCGGCACTGCGGCCGGGCCAATCGGCGATCTCGATATGTTCCGACATCGGTTTCGGCTCCACCACGCGTTCGCCCTGGTGGATCCGGATCAGGGCATCGGCGAGTTCATCGGCATCGAGTTCCTTGGACAGATAGCCGTCGATACCGAGGTCTAGCGCTTGCTGCACCTGAACGTCGGCCACGTGCCACGTATAGACGACCAGCTTCCGGTTGCGCTCGTCCTCGAGAAGCCGCACCACGTCGTACCGGCCCCGGCCACGTGCGGCAAAGGCGTCGTAGAGCACCAGGTCCACGACACGGCTGGGGTTCTCCCCCGCTGCAAGCTCCACGACCTCGAGCCGGTCGAAGTCCTCCAGCATCCGTGCAATGCCCTGCGTCACCACCGGGTAGTCATTCACCAGGGCCAACGTAATCGGAACGTGCTGATCATTCACAAGAATGACTTTAGTGGCAGATGATCCCTAGGTGCTATCGAGGGTCGGTCGCAGCGCGCCACTGCCCACCCTCTCGGGTCAGGTGCCCCGACCCGAGCATGTGCTGCAACCAACCCTCCATGGGGTCGAACCCCCATTTGCCGCGGAAGATGTTGGCATTGCGCGCTATCGACGCCGCGTGCTGCACCGGGGGCGTCACGGTGGGGTGATGCTGATGGTAGGCGCAGGCCAGCCCGCTCCACCACATGCTCCCTCCGGCCGCGGCGAGCCGCTGCCCGAAATCGGTGTCCTCTCCCCCGTAACCCACGTAGGACTCGTCGAACCCACCAACCCGGTTCCAGGTTTCGACCGTGGCGGCAATGTTGAGGGACCACAGCATGCGGGGATCAGCCTCGACCAGGGCTGCACCCTGAGGTATCACTCGCGCGTCGTGATCACGACCGAGCTCGACCACGCGCTGGGGGGTGTAGTCGTGCTCGCCCATGCCCTCGGGCAGGTACTTGACCCGGCCACTGATCACGGCCGTTTCGGATCCGATCTCCACTAACGCTCGTTCGTAATCGCCCAGCAAACCTCGTTCGGGCAGACAATCCACATCCAGCAGGACCACGGCGTCGGCCCCCAGCCCGCTCGCAGTGGCCACCCCCGCGTTTCGCGCCGCGGCCAGCGGCAGTTCCCGGGCGGGTTCCATGCTGACGACGACGCCGCGCCCGTTCCCGTGTCCGGCCACCAGGTCCGCAATCTCGGGGTCACCCATGCTCACCACAACGTGTGCATGCGGTTGCGGGTCCAGCGCGGACACCCAATCGAGTTGTCTGCGAAGGTGCGCGTGGCGGCCGCTGACAATGGTGATCAATGCGATCCGCACGTCACCACCACATCATCGAGGCGCTCGATGGCCTGCGCCGCACGGCGTGCACCGTCTCCGTGGCGCCACCGGGACCAGCCGGAATTACCGCGGGCCAGCGCGTTGCTCAACAGCGTGGGCCACTGCGCCGCCTCCGGCCAGCCGTCGAGTGCGGTGCACACATCTGCGTTCCTGAGCGCTCGGACGGTCGCGTGCTGTTCGTCGAAGGGCCTGGGCTGGGCAATCACCACTGCCGGCCGGGCCGCCGCCGAGAGTTCGGCCACCGCATTATTACCGCCGTGGGTCACCACCACATCCGCGTCCTGCAAGTCCGCCCACAGATCGGGCGAGGGGTGTGCGGGTGTGCGAACGGTCCACTCCCAGTCGGGGCTCACCAGCCGGGCTCGGTCAATGTCCTGCTCCGTCACCTCGGTGCCTCCCCCGCCCCAGACCACCAGAACTTTGCGGCGCGAACTCGGCCCAGTGACGTCGGCGGCAGGCCCCGCGTACGCGGCCGCGAGTTGGTCGAAACGCGAAATGGCTCCGGTGAACACGGTTTTGTCGGTCCACTCGCGCGGCCAGTACTCCTCGGCCGTTTCCGCGGTCCACGGGGCGACAATGAGGGAGGCGGCATCATATGCGTCCCGGTGCGTGCGATCCGTGCGGTTTCCGCGCATGGCCATGACCACGGTACGGACCCCCAGGAGCCGAGCCAGGAGCGTCACCTCCGCGGAGGTGTCCGTGACCATGACCGATATGTCCGATCCCAGCCGCTCGGCCAGCAACCGCATGCGTTCGCGGTATCCCGCGTGATCAAGGGGCGCCCAGTGCAGCACACCATTGGCCGTGGGATCCACCGGGGAACCGGGAACATCCATGGGCAACGTGCACCACTCACCGGGCCAACCCTCCGGTGCCCCCAAGGAACTGAACCCCGTCACGGGCACGCCGAGCTCGCGCGCAATGCCCAGCGCTCGGGTGCGATGGCCCAGCCCCTGGTGATGGATGTAGTAACCGATCATTGCGCGACCAGCTCCCGGTAGTAGTCCACATACCGATCAACGGTGGCGTCCAGCGAACAGTGGGCGCGTGCATGCTCACGCACCGTGCAACGATCCAGGGCGAGCACTCCCTCCAGGGCGCGCGCGGCGCTCGAGACAGTGAGGTCGTCGGTGGCCTCGGGAAGCACCGATAACCCGCCCGGGGCACGCACCACCTCCGCCAAACCACCTCGAGCAATCGCCAGAACCGGGGTACCGCACGCCATGCTCTCGGCCGCGACCAGTCCGTAGGGTTCCTCCCATTGCGGCGTCACCAGGCACGCGGCACTGTGGGACACCAGGTGGTGCAGCTCATCCGGTTCCAGGTGACCCGCGTAGGTGATGTCCTCCGACAGCAAGGGCTTCAACTGAGTTTCGAAGTACTCCTGGTTGGACAGCGGACCGGCAATGCGCAGTTTCCACCCCGCCTCCCGAGCGATCAGCGCGGCGAGGTGGGGTGCCTTTTCCGGCACGATCCTACCGGACCACACCAACGAGTCCCCTCCGGGACCCAATGACCAACGGTCGAGGTCCACGCCGTTGGGAATCACCCGCGCGTCCGTCACATCACGCCACATGTGCGCGATCGACGTGCTCACGGCTGCGGTTCGTACCGAGGGGCTCAACCGTAACGCCGGTTCCATCCACGGCGTGTTGGGCGTGTGCAACGTGGTCAGTAGGGGCTGTTTGAGTGACTGGGCCATGGCAATCGGCAGGTAGTGCAGTGAATTGTTGTGCACCACATCGATGTCATCACGTTCAGCCAGGGCGGTCATGACCTGCAGGTAGGAAATGGTCTCGCGCACTTGGCCCTCAGGGGGCATCGAGACGTCGCTGCGGGCCTGCTCACTGAGTGACACCGGTTCGACGGCGAGCTCTTCGGCGCCTAATTCCGGGTCACTTCCGGGCGCGGCGAAGACCACCACGTCGATCCCTCGTTCCCGAAGTCCCTTGGCCAGGTACCACGTGAATGATTCGAGGCCACCCGCGAAAGGAACCGCGATGGGAAAGCGGTCATGGGCCAACAACGCAATTTTCATGATGACCTCCCCGCCGTTGCCGCTTGATAGATCCGCGAGTGTGCTCGCGCGATGTCCTGCCGTTGTCGAGTGCGTTCCGACCGCGTGGTTCGCCACGGCGGCAAGGCGGGTAACCCGTCGAGTGCGGCCGCAATCTGATTCGAATCCGGTTGCCCCTGCTCATCCCAGTCGAAACTCAGAACCCCCGGATGCTGCTGGTCATAAAAACCCACCGACGGGGCCAGCACGCGCGTGCCCAGGTCGTAGCAGGCTTCGAGCCACCCGGAATGCGTACCGAACCGGTACGCGAGGACGGAAAGATCCACGCCCAGCAAGTAATCCCACAGCTGGTCGTCCGTGTAGAAATCGTGGACGTGGACACGCACGTCCTCGCGATCACGCGCGTGGTTCAAGAGTTCGGAAACTTCCTGGTTGTAATGGGGCATACCGGGGGTGAGCACATCCGTGTGGACATCGATGAGTAAATCCATGTCACGGTCACGGATTTCCGCCAGCAGGGTTCGCAGGACCGGCAGTGGATTCATATTGGTGCGCATGCTTTTCAGGTGCATTCCCACGGTGACGGTCTCGCGCTGCGGACGCGGGTGGTTCAGTACCTCCAACGGCACCACGTGCGGGTGCGCAATCACGGTGGCGTCGCGACCCCAGCGCTGGCGGATCTCCTGCGCCGCCCCCGGAGTCAGGGTGATCAGGTGATTCGCCGCGGGAATCAGAACATCCAGTGCGGCGTCATGGATCGAAGGATCCGTCTGATGCGGGTTGCGCAGGTCGTGAACCGTGTAGACAAGCGGCTTGCCGTTGTCGCGCAATGCCGCAACGATGCGTTGGAGCTCCGCCGGCGGCACGGCGTCGAAGCCGAAGTGCAAATGAAAAACATCGAATTCGTGGGCGTGGTCATTGATCCACTCCACGTCCAACATGACCAGGGGCCACCAGGGTGCACCGGGAACCGATCGTTCCGGGGTCGGGTCGGGCAGGCGGTACACAGAGCCCGAGCCTTCTGGGTCCGCCAGGTGTTGGATATACACGTGGCCGTGCGGTGCTGACGCGACCCTCACTCGGGCATGCCCCCTTCAACTCAGTCCATTAGGTGTTGTGATCCATCGGCCAGTTCAACCCGAACCGCGAATCTGGCGCCACACCCCTCCGGGGGAGGATATGCAGCATGCTTAATATTAGCGGTGCACATGATGCGCCCGCGACATCACACGTCACGCGATATATTGGCCTGCGGACCATCAGCCCCGACAGCACCGTGTGAGGAACCACAACATGGCCATTCGCCCTATCGTCATTACCGGGAATCCGGTGCTCCACCGTCCCGCGGCGAAGGTCACCGAATTCAACGACGAACTGCGCGCGTTGATTGCGGACATGTACGAGACCATGGACGAGGCCCACGGGGTGGGACTCGCGGCACCCCAGATCGGGGTGGGGTTGCGGATCTTCACCTACGGCTTCGACAACGATGACGGAGTCCCTGCACGCGGCGTGATCGTCAACCCGGTACTGACCGCGGGCAAGATCTCCGAAGTGGCCCCGGACCCGGATGAGGAATCCGAAGGCTGCCTGTCGGTTCCCGGTTACTCGTGGCCACTCAAACGTGCCGATTGGATCCGCATAGCGGGTCAGGACGAGAACGGCGACCCGCTCGCCTTCGAGGCCAACGGCTGGTTCGCCCGCGTGATGCAGCACGAGTACGACCACTTGGACGGCAAGCTCTACGTGGACCGGCTCAACACCAAATGGGGCAAGAAGGCCAGGAAGGCCATTAGGCAGGAACAGTGGTCCAACGACTCGACCTGGCTGCCGGGCGAGGACGAGGACCCGTTCGGTCACTGACTCCCGGGCAGCAGAACCGGCTGGCCAGCCACCCATTGCCCGCGGCTCGCAAACTCGGACGTCGTGATGGGACGGGTGGGCGCAGTGTCGAGTCTGCGGGTCCGGAGGACTTCACTTCGCGGGCGGGTCCAGGACGACGGTGAGTGTTCCGGCTTTGCGCGCAGTGGGCTCGGTCAGCTCTACCGTCCAGCGCTGAGCGAGGGCAGCACGGACGGCCTCGACGGTCTCAAGAGTTCCGTGCGCCACCTCGTGTTCACACAAGAACCGCGCCACCAGGCCCCTGGTGTGTTTCGCGTTGTGCGAGACCACTGAGCGCTTCCCGGTCTCGTTGAGCTGTTCCACGCGCACGGCAACGGTTCGAGCGGCCGGTGGCTTCCACGCGGCGGCGTAGGCGGCCGAGCGGCAATCCACGACCACCCGGCCGACTGCGGCCTGATCCAACACCGGGAACAGACGCGGCTTCCACCAGGTGTTGAGCTTTCCGTGCCGGGGCAGATCCGTTCCCATCGACAACCGGTATGCGGGAATATGGTCGTGGGGCCGCACGGCGCCCCACAGTGCGGAGATCACCACGAGTGAGCGATCCGCCACCTCGCGAGCGGCGTCGGAGAGTGAGGCCGCGTCCAGGGCGTCGTACAACACTCCGGAGTAGACGGACAGTGCCGGGCCGGAAGGCGCGGTGAGAAGCTCACGGTTGCGAGCGACGTCGTCCGCCAAGGATTGCCCCACACCCAGAACCGCGAGCGCGTTCTTCTGCCCGCTCACGTGCGCCAGTGTGGCGACCAGACGCTCTCGATCCTCGGTCAGCTCCGGAAAGCTGAGGGCGCCTCGGGCAATGGGGGCACCGGAGACGGGAGCGGTCTTGGACTCGGACGGGGGCAGCAGAATCAGCACCCCAGAAGTCTAGGGGACAGGCGGGCCTATGAGCCGGGTTCTGTGCCGCGGCCGGTTACCCGAACCGCGGTGGTGACCATCCATCTAGGCCGCGCGTTGCCGCGCGGCTCAAGCAGCCTACCCGGGCACTTGGACGAGCAGCCCTCGAACGCACCCTGCATGGCCTTGCTCCGGATGGGGTTTACCGAGCCGCACCGGTCACCCGGCACGCTGGTGGTCTCTTACACCACCTTTTCACCCTGACCCGCGCGTGGCGGGCGGTTTATTTTCTGTGGCACTTTCCTGCGGGTTTCCCCGAGTGGGCGTTACCCACCATCCAGCTCTGCGGAGCCCGGACTTTCCTCGAGACGCGCCTTTCGGTGCGCCGCGCGGTCACCCGGCCCGCCTGTCCAGCGTCGATCCTACCGCGCCACCCGGCCCGGTCTGCTCAGCGGACCAAGAGCGCGGAGCACTCGATGCACGTGGGAATGGTTCCGGCGGGCGCGTTGAGGATCGATTGCGCGTCCCCCGGACTCATGTGCGTTCCGCACGCCCCGCATGTCTCGCGCTCGAACCGTGCAACCGCGATCCGCCCGCCCCCGCGGGCATTGCGCAGCGAGTCGTAGCGCGCGACCAGGGTCTCGTCGCCCACCGCGCTCACCCGTTCGGGCCGTTGGGCCGTGAGCTCGCGGTGACGATCCTGCAACTCGGCCAAACCCCGATCCCGCTCGCTCACCGCATCTCGGGCCTGGGCGTCCGCGGCGCGCAACAGCGGGAGTTTCTGTTCCCGGTCCGCCGCCACCGCTTCGGCGTGTTCCATGGCCTGGTACTGGGCGTCCTCGGCGTGGCCACGCTGCTTGGTGAGCGTGTCGATCTCGTGCTGGATCCCCATTAAATCCTTGGCCGTTCCACCGTGGTTGAGCCGCTCGCTGTCCCGGTCGATCCTGGCCTGAATCTCCCGCACCTTGGTGTCCGCCCCGTCGACGGCGCTCGCGGCTTCTTTGCCACGGGCATCCAACTGCTTGGCCGCCTCGATGGCCTGGGCGCGGCGGGCCAATAACGATTTCACATGCTCGGACTCCTGCAAGGATTTGGCCTTGACCATGATGGCGTGCAGTTCGGAATCCACCGCCTGGAGGTCCAGGAGGGCGAGCAAAGCGGCCTGTTGTTCGGTCATGAAGTCTCTCCTGAGGTGTGATTCGGCGTTGAATCGGAGTCGGGTGAGGCTACCCGGAAATCCCACGGGTCGGTTCGCACATCACTCACGGATACCTCCACGTCGAATCCCCGGGCGGCAAGCGTTCGCTGCAGGTCCTGGGCACCCCAGGGAAGCCACAGGGCCTCGCTCGCTGCGTGCGCGGCGTCGATCAGTGCGGGCGCGCCATGACCTCCGGGTCCCAGGGCGTGCTCGCGTGCTTCTGAGGCGGGGTGGTGGCGCAGGTCCGCGGTGATGTACACGTCCGCCCGCGCGGCACGGACCTCTTCGAACAGTGAATCGCCGGCGCCACCGCACACGGCAACGGTGGTGATCATTTGATCCGGGTCCCCCGCGATGCGCAGTCCCTGCGCGGTGCCAGGGAGATTCGTGGCCAGGCGGTGGGCGAGTTCCCGCAAGCTCACGCTGCGGGACAGGGTGCCCACGCGCCCCAGCCCCGCGTTCGGGTCGGTGCCGTCAGCAAAGAGCGGGGCGGCGTCGTCGGGATTGACACCGGTGGCCGCGATCAGGGCGTCGGACACGCCCCGGCGAGCGGAGTCCGCATTGGTGTGGCAGGCGAGGAGGGCACAGCGGTTCTCGATCAGGTCGTGGATCACCCGTCCCTTGAACCCGTGCGCCGCCACGGAGGTGGCACCTCGCAGGAGGAGCGGGTGGTGGGTGATCAGGAGGTCGACGTGGCGCTGGAGCGCGTCAGCGATGACCGGGGCCACCGGATCCACCGCGAAAAGGATGCGTTGCACCGGCTGGTCCGGACGGCCGGTGACCAAGCCCGAGGCGTCCCAGTCCTCCTGGAGCCGGAACGGCCACAGGGAATCCGCGGCATCCACCACCTGTGCAAGTGTGGGCGTCGATCGGTGGTGGGGTTGGGCCTCGGACGTCATGTGACCATCCTAGGAGGGCAGACCGCCGGCGGCTCGGGAATTGTGCGGCGATTTGCGCGTTATACGGACTATGAGTTCTCCCTCAACAGAAACCTTTGTGCTCGCCGGCGGTTGCTTCTGGTGCTTGGACGCCGTCTACCGCCGGGTCCGCGGCGTGCAAGACGTCCGCAGCGTGTACACCGGCGGCCAGACGCAGCACCCGGATTACGAATCAGTGTGCTCGGGCACCACGGGTCACGCGGAAGCCGTGGTCGTCACCTTCGACCCCATGGTGGTTCCCGCGGACGTGATCCTGGACCTGTTCTTCACCGGCCACGATCCCACCACGTTGAACCGGCAGGGCTACGACGTGGGCACGCAGTACCGCTCCGCCATGTTCCCCGCCAACGAGCAGCAGCGGGCACTCTTCGAGCAGGCGATCAACAAAGCTCAGCCCCTGTTTCAGGACCCGATCGTCACGACCATCGAAGAACCCCAGCCACTGTGGGAGGCCGAAGATTTCCACCAGGATTTTTACGGAAACCAACCATTCAACGGCTACTGCCAGGTGATCATCAATCCCAAGTTGGCCAAGGTCCGCAAAGATTACGCCGTGTGGCTAACGCACTGAGATCCGACAGGCACCGGCGCTAGGCTGAAAACCAGTTTTGCGCTGACACACCTCCCGGCACGAATCCACGACAGGAGAAACATCCATGGGCAAGATTTACGAGAACATCACGGAAATCGTGGGCGGAACTCCCCTGGTCCGCTTGAACCACTTGGACCAGGACCTTCCCGGCAATGTTGCCGTCAAGCTCGAGTTCTACAACCCGGCCAACTCGGTCAAGGACCGGATCGGTAAGGCCATCATTGACGCCGCCGAGGCGTCCGGTGAGCTCAAGCCCGGCGGCACCGTGGTGGAGGGCACCTCCGGCAACACCGGTATCGCTCTGGCCATGGTGGGTGCGGCTCGCGGTTACAAGGTCATCCTGACCATGCCCGAGACCATGTCCACCGAGCGTCGTGTGATGCTGCGTGCCTTCGGCGCGGAAATCGTTCTGACCCCCGGCGCCGAGGGCATGCGCGGTGCCGTGGACAAGGCCGAGGAAATCGTGAACACCACCGAGAACGCCGTGCTGGCCCGTCAGTTCGCCAATCCCGCCAACGTGGATGTCCACTACAACACCACCGGCCCGGAGATCTGGGAAGACACCAACGGCGACATCGACATCTTCGTAGCCGGCATTGGCACCGGTGGCACCATTTCCGGTGCCGGCAAGTACCTGCGCGAGCAGAAGCCCGACATTCGCATGGTCGTTGTGGAGCCTTCGGATTCCCCGCTGCTGACCGAGGGCAAGGCCGGCCCCCACAAGATTCAGGGTCTCGGCGCGAACTTCATTCCCGAGATCCTCAACCGCGAGATCTACGACGACGTGTACGACGTCACCGTTGAAGATTCCGTGACCACCGCCCGTGAACTGGGTTCACGCGAGGGTATTTTGGGCGGCATCTCATCCGGTGCCATCGTGTGGGCCGCGCTCGAGGAAGCCGCCAAGGAAGAGAACCGCGACAAGCTGATCGTGGCGATCGTGTGCGACTTCGGTGAGCGTTACATCTCCACCATCCTTTACGAAGACATCCGCGGCTGATTCCGCCTCACAGCGGATGAGTTGAGAGCATATGCGCGGCGAGCGGCCAGAGGGTCGCCGCCGCGCATGCGCTTTTAAGACCATTGCCGCCGAGACCCGCGGCTTCTCGAGGATGCTTCGGGCGCGGGAATAGCATGAGAGTTCGATAGCGTTGGCACAAACGACGCCACCGGTGTCGGCTGACATCACGAGATCATTGGGCCCCCGGACACGGGGCGGAGCAGAAGAGGTACTGACACGTGAGCTTTTGGCGCAGACTCAAGGAGGATCTCGAAACCGCCCACGTCCATGATCCAGCGGCTCGCTCGAATCTCGAGATCGCGCTGAATTATTCGGGGCTGCACGCCATCTGGGCGCACCGGCTCTCACACAAGCTGTGGCAGGACCCCAACACGCGTTTACTGGCCCGCACGGTGTCCCAGGCTGCGCGGTGGGCCACCGGTGTGGAGATCCACCCTGGCGCCACCATTGGCCGGCGTTTCTTCATTGATCACGGCATGGGTGTGGTGATCGGGGAAACCGCTGAGATCGGCGAGGACGTCATGATTTATCACGGCGTGACCCTGGGCGGCCGTTCCCTGGAGCCGGTCAAGCGTCACCCCACCGTGGGCGACCGTGTCACCATCGGCGCCGGCGCCAAGATCCTGGGCCCCCTGATGATCGGATCGGATTCCGCCGTGGGCGCTAATGCCGTGGTCGTCAAGGACGTCCCGGAGGACTCCATCGTCACGGGCATTCCCGGCAAGATTCGCCAGCGCACGCCCGAGAAGCAGGAACCCCTGGTGGACCCGGCCACCTACATCGATCCCGCCATGTGGATCTGAGGCTGTCGAGCTCTTCTGAGAATCACGACGCCGCGGGGCGGCCTTGGTTGGGGAAGGGGGCCCCGGGGGGGGGTGTGGGTGGGG
>NZ_JAUNPE010000006.1:0-2093 GCF_030536815.1 Kocuria sp. | reverse complement strand
CGCCAACAAACATCTAGCCCGCCTGGTGTTTGTGTGGTTGCCGTGCTGTGCTTATAATCAGCCCGCCGGGGGCCGCGTTTCGTTCGAAAGGCGGCCCGCGGCGTCGTGAGTGGCTCTACTGCCTGCGAATCAGGAGACGACCTCTGAACGGTTTCCGCTCCACAGGACGTGGAACGAGCTCTCCGGATCGTCCACGCGCTTGTAGGTGTGCGCGCCGAAGTAGTCGCGCAGGCCCTGGGTCAGGGCGGCATTCAACCGGGGGCGCCGCAGGGCGTCGTAGTAGGCCAACGCCGAGGAGAACACCGGTGCCGGAATGCCGCGTTCCACGGCGCGTGCCACCACCCGGCGCCATGCGGGCAATGCGTCCTCCATGGCCGCAATGAACTCGGGGGCGAACAGAAGGTTCAGGGGATCCTTGTCCCCCGCGTAGGCCTCCATGATCACGTTGAGCAGCTCCGCTCGAATGATGCAGCCCTCGCGCCACAGGCTGGCGATGGTGGCCAGGTTCAGATCCCAACCGTATTCACGGCCGGCCATGGTGAGCATGTCCAGGCCCTGGGCGTAGGAGACCAACTTGGACGCGTAGAGCGCCTTACGGATGTCGTCCACGAACTCCGGGTCCTTGACCACGTCTTCGGTGGTGTCTCCGATGCCCGCGGGCAGGATGTCCTGGGCCTCACGGCGCATTTCCGGCTCGGAGGAGGACAGCGCCCGAGCGAACACGGACTCGGCTATGGCCGTGACGGGCGACCCCAACTCGAGGGCTTCCTGAACGGTCCAACGCCCGGTGCCTTTCTGGCCGGCGGCGTCGGCCACGATATCAATGAACGGCTTGCCGGTCTTGGAGTCCACCTGACGCAGAACGTGGGCGGTGATCTCGATCAGGTAGGACGACAGCTCGGTCTTGTTCCACTCGTCGAACACGTCTGCCTGTTCGGCCGGTTCCAGTCCGGCGACCGAGCGCAGCAGCTCGTGCGCCTCGCCGATAACCTGCATGTCTGCGTACTCGATGCCGTTGTGCACCATTTTCACGAAGTGACCGGCACCGTCCGTGTCGATCCAAGCGCAGCAGGGCTTACCATCGCCGGCCTTGGCTGATATGTCCTCGAGCATGGGACCCAGGCTCTTGTAGGACTCCTCGGAACCACCCGGCATGATGGACGGGCCGTTCAGAGCGCCCTCCTCACCGCCGGACACACCGATTCCCACGAAGTGCAGGCCGTTCTCCGCGCATTCCCGCTCGCGGCGGCGCGTGTCCTGGAAGTACGAGTTACCCCCGTCGATGATGATGTCGTTCTTGTCGAGCAACGGAGTGAGTTGTTCGATCACGGAGTCCACGGGAGCACCCGCCTTGACCATCACCAGGATGCGCCGCGGCTTCTCCAAGGAGTCCACGAGTTCCTGCATGGTCTCGGTGCGAATGAAATCGCCTTCCGAACCGTGCTCCTCGAGTAGAGCATCGGTTTTACCCACCGAGCGGTTATGAAGGGCCACGGAGTAGCCGTGGCGAGCAAAGTTGCGGGCGAGGTTCGCGCCCATCACCGCGAGGCCGGTGACACCAATTTGAGCTTTCTTATCTGCAGCCATGGCACAAGCCTACGCACCGAGGGGGCGCCTGAGCGGGTATTGCCTTTTGTTCCCACGCTCACAGTTGGGCAAGGGAAAAGCCCCGGACCTGTGCGGTCCGGGGCTTCTACGGTGGAGACCGACGGAATCGAACCGCCGTATCTGTCACGCCCGAAAGCGATCCAGCGCACCAGCGTCCCCTAGTACGAAGGCAATGTTCCGTGCGTTCGTGACTCCTACGTTAACCCATGCTTGCCATCAGATGCCAACTTCTGCCCTGTCGAATGGCTCACAACCCGTTGACGCACCAGCCCGGAGGCGGGTGGATACGTGATCAACTACACATACCGGACGTTCGGTCGCGGTTACCAGGAACTACGTACGTGCAGGTAGGCTATACCCCAATCGGGTGCTGGCAGCTGGATCAGTTATGCCCACCCGATTATAAAGGGCCTTTAGCTCAGCTGGTAGAGCGCTACGTTTACACCGTAGATGTCATCGGTTCGATCCCGGTAGGGCCCACCAGA
>NZ_JAUNPE010000266.1 GCF_030536815.1 Kocuria sp. | reverse complement strand
TCCGCGGCATCGACGTGCTCGCCCGGGACACCCGTGCGAGCGGGGACGATCGGCAGCTGCGCGCGGACACGGCCTCGTGGTTGCGTGAGTACGTGCGCGGCATGAACCGGGACAACGTGCTGGTGCGCCCGCAGCTGCGGCTGGTGGAACGCTACGCCCACGCGCAGGCGTGGGAGGGTCTCGGAGACACCGCCGCGCACGAGCTGATCGAGCACGTGGCCGGACTGCCGTCCTCCGAGCACGACCCGGACGTGGATGCCAAGAGCTTCGACCTGCTGGTGCTGCGTTACCAGGTGGCGCTGCTGGAAGGCGACGCGGACGCCGGGGAGGGCTACCGGCGGCGGATCCAGGAGCTGGCCGAGCAGTTGCGGGGCAAGGAGAAAGTGCCCGCGGTGCGCAAGGAACTGGAGATCTTGGACGCCGCCGCGGGGGACGAGTGGTGGCAGGACGTCACGCTGCCCATGCTCGAGGTGCTGCGCCAACGCGTGCGCGCACTGGTGAGCCTGATCGAGAAGACCAAGCGCAACCCCGTGTACACCGACTTCCAGGACACGCTGGACGCGATCACGGACGTAGAGCTGCGCCGCGAGACTCCCGGGACGAACATGGCCCGCTTCATGGACAAGGCCCGCGCGTTCCTCACGGACCGGCTGGAGCACGTGGCGATCGAACGGTTGCGGCGCAACAAGCCGCTGACCGCCCAAGACCTCGCGAGTATCGAGCGGATGATGATCGAGCACGGCGTGGGGGACCGGTCCGCACTGCGGGAAGCGGCGGAGCGCAACCAAGGGCTGGGGCTGCTGATCCGCAGGCTCGTGGGCATGGAGCGCGGCGACGTGAGCGCGCTGTTCGCCGCGTACCTCAACGACCACACGCACACCGTGGATCAGATCCGGTTCATTGAACTGGTCATCGACGAACTGACCCGCAACGGTGCCATGGAAGCGGGACGGCTGTACGAGAAGCCGTTCACGGACCTCGCCCACTCGGGCCCGGAACTATTGTTCGAGGAACGGGACGTGGATCGGATCATCGACATCTCCGCGCTCGTGCGGGATCGAGCATTCCCCACGGCCGGGCAGGGACCCGCGCCCACCGAGCCGGCGGGCGTGGCGTAGCCGCATGTGGCCGGGTGGGCACCCCCGCGGAGTCTCCGGCCACGGGGCAGGATGCCGAACAGGGCCTTAGTTTGACCGCGGGGGTGGTCACCGAAACCCGGTGACCACCCCCGCTCCCGATTCATCACTCCCGGTGGGCCACCTCCAGCGCTTGCGCCAGATCCGCCAAATGATCCTGCACGTCCTCGATCCCCACGGACAGCCGGACCAGGTCCTTGGGAACTTCGTGCGGGGTGCCCACGCGCGAAGCGTGGGTCATGCTGTGGGGCACGCACGTCAGCGACTCCACACCGCCCAGGCTCACGGACAGGTTGTACAGCTGCGTGGTCTTCACGAACGTGTGGGCTGCTGCCTCACCGCCGCGGGGCCTGAATGAAATGATGCCGCCAAAGCCACCGTTCAGGGTCAGGGTGGCCAGCTCGTGACCGGGGTGTTCCTCGAGCCCGGGGTAGAACACCTCCAGAACATCCTCCCGGTCGCGCAGCCAGCGGGCAATGGCCAACGCATTGGCGCAGTGGCGTTCCATGCGCAACGGCAGGGTCTTCAACCCGCGCGCGGCCAGGAACGAGTCGAAGGGACCGGCCACCGCACCGCCGGCAAACTGCTGGAAACCGATCAGCTCACTCAACGGCTGACCGGCCCACTCGGTGTTGCCCACCACTACGGCGCCGCCCAGAACGTCCGAGTGGCCACCGATGTACTTGGTGGTCGAATGCACCACCGCGTGCGCTCCCAGGGTCAGGGGGTTCTGCAGGGCGGGGGACGCGAACGTGTTGTCGACCACCAGAAGGGCCCCGGCGGCGTCGGCGACCTGCGCCCACGCGGCGATGTCCGCGATGCGAAGCAGCGGATTGGATGGCGTCTCCAACCACAGCACCTTGGTCTCGCCGGCGCGAACGGTCGCGGCGGCGTCGTCGGCGGAGGCGGACGGCACAAAACTGTGCGTGACACCCCACTTGGCGAGCACCTGATCGACCAAGCGGAAGGTGCCGCCGTAGACGTCCGCGGCCAACACGATGTGGTCGCCGGGCTTGAGGACCGCGCGCAACAGGGCGTCTTCGGCGGCCATGCCGGAGGCGAACGCGAACGCACGGGTGCCGC
>NZ_JAUNPE010000110.1 GCF_030536815.1 Kocuria sp. | reverse complement strand
TGCAGTACCCCTTCTCCCAGGACTTTTGGTACACCCGAAATTTCCTGCCCCAGACCGCCAATGGCACGGTCCCGGACGCGCCCTTCAACGAGACGCACTGGTCGGATCCGGAATTCATCGCCCTGTACAACCAGGCGCGCGCCACCCTGGACGACGATGAACGCAACCGACTGGTGGCACAGGCGCAGGAAACGCTCCACAATGACGGCGGCTACATCGTGTGGGGATTCTTCAATCAGGCAGACGCGTACCAGAAGTACGTGGGCGGGGCGATCGAACACCGCGCGGGCATGCCCGTGAGCGGGTTCCAGTTCCGTCTGCTCTGGATCTCCGAGGAAAGCGAGTAACCCGTGGGACGAATGATTCTCAAACGCCTGGGCATCTCGATCTTCGTGCTGCTTGCGGTCTCCGTGCTCGTTTTTATCTTCACCCTGCTGCTACCCGGGGATCCGGCGCAGGCGATCCTCGGTCAACAGGCCACACCGGAACGCCTCGCGGCACTGCGTGAACAGCTCAACCTCAACGACCCTTGGTACGAGCGGTATTTCACGTGGCTGGGTGGCCTGCTCGTGGGTGATCTGGGAACCTCGGCGGCCACGGGCGGTTCGGTCAATGAGCTGCTGGGGCAGAAGGTCTCGGCCTCGGTGCTGCTGATGATCATTGCCGCGCTCATCTCCATCCCGGTGGGCCTGCTGCTCGGCACCTGGTCCGCCATGCGCCGCGGCCGCACCACCGACCACGCGCTGACGGGTTTCTCCCTCGTGTTGGCGGCGTTGCCCGAGTTCGTGATCGGTATTGCGCTGACCACGCTGTTGTCCACCACGGTGTTCCAGCTGCTGCCCTCCGTGACCATGGCGGCCCCGGGAACCCGGGTGTGGGATTATCCGCTGCAGTTGGTGCTTCCCGCGCTGACCCTGGTGCTCGTGGTGGTCCCGTACATGATCCGCATGACCCGGACCACCATGCTGGACGTGCTCGATTCCGGCTATGTGGAAATGGCTCGGCTCAAGGGTGTTCCCGAACGCCAGGTGATCATGAGGCACGCGCTGCCCCACGCGATCGGCCCGGTCGCCCAGGTCGTGGCCATGCAACTGGCGTGGCTGGCCGGGGGCATTGTGGTGGTCGAGTTCCTCTTCCGCTATCCCGGTCTGGGCCAGGCCATGGTAGACGCGGTCCAGATCCGCGACGTGCAGGTGGTCCAAGCACTGTCCATGATCATTGCCGCGTTCTACGTGATCGTGAACCTCATTGCGGATGTGATCGGCATCCTGGCCAATCCCAAGCTGCGGACGGAGTCCAACAAATGAGCGCGCAGAACCAGCAACCGGTGACGCCGGAAACCCCCGTCACCCCAGCCGCGGCGAGTTTCGAACCGGCAGGCTCGCGCGGGGATACTCGTCCGGTCTCCTTCTTCCGCCGGTTTCTTTCCCAACCGGAGGCCAAGTTCGGCCTGGTGCTGACCGGGCTGGTGCTCCTGGTGGCCATTGTGGGACCGTTCGTGGTGCCCGCGTGGACCGGTTACGGCCCCACTTCTTACGCGGGCAAACCGTTCCAGTACGACATTTTCGGCACGGACAACCTGGGTCGCGACGTGCTCTCCCGGTTCCTCGAGGGTGGTTGGCGGCTGCTGCTGTACTCGGCCCTGGCCACGCTGCTGGGCGTGGGACTGGGGGCCGTCCTCGGCATGCTCGCTGCCTTCCGCGGTGGTTGGTTGGATTCGGCCATCATGCGCACCGGTGACGTGCTGTTGGCCATCCCGCAACTGGTCTTCGCCATGCTCGCCATTACCGTGCTCGGCCCGCAGGGCTGGGTGCTCGTGGTGGTGATCGGCATCACCCACGCCCCGCGGGTGGCTCGCGTGATTCGCTCGGCCACCTCCGGTGTGGTCGCGGAGGACTATGTGCTCGCCTCCCAGATGTATGCGGTGCCGCAGTGGAAGATCCTGGGCCGGGACGTGGTCCCCAACATCATGGGCCCGCTCATGGTCGAGATGGGTCTGCGCATGACCTACTCCATTGGCGCAGTCGCGTCGCTGTCGTTCCTGGGCCTGGGCATGCAGCCACCCACCGCGGACTGGGGCCTGATGATCAACGAGAACCGCATTGCGCTCTCGCTCCAGCCGTGGGGTGTGATCCTGCCGGTCGTCGCGATCGCCGTTCTCACCGTGGGCACCAACCTCATTGCCGACGCCGTGTCGGGTGCCTCCGCGGGCCGCGCCAACGGTTCCGCGCGAAAGGACAAGTAAATGGCCACCACACTGACCGTTCCCAAGGCCACGGTGGCCACGGCCATTTCCGTGCGCGATTTGAGCCTGGGCGTCCACGGCGGGGAGCTGATTCTCAAGGACGTCAACTTCGACCTCATGCCCGGGCGCATTCTCGCTCTGGTCGGTGAGTCCGGTTCCGGTAAGACCACCGCCGCGCTGGCGTGCATGAACCACTTGCGTTCCGGTTTGGAACTGCGTGGTGGCTCGGTTCAGCTCCATCAAGGCGCCTCCCGGTTCTTCGACCAGAACATGGACCTGCTGACGTTGTCCGAAAAGCAGGTGCGCAGGTTGCGCGGCGGCACGATCGCCTACGTCCCACAGGATCCGGCGCTCTCACTCAACGGTGCCCTGCGCGTGGGGGAGCAGATCCACGAGGTGCTGCGCATCCACGAGTTCGGGCGCAACAATAAGCAACGCGAGGCACGGGTGGCCGAGGTGCTCGAAGAAGTCGGCCTGCCCAGCACCAAGAAGTACCAGCGCCGCTACCCCCATCAGCTGTCGGGCGGTCAGCAGCAGCGGATCGGCATTGCCATGGCCTTCGCGTGCCGACCCGCCGTGATCATCCTGGATGAGCCCACCACCGGATTGGACGTGGCCACCCAGGACCTCGTGCTCAAGACGATCTACGAGTTGACCACCAAGCATGATGTGGCCGGGCTCTACATCACCCACGACCTCGCCGTGGTCGCCCAGGTCGCCAACAGCGTGGCGGTCATGCTCCGCGGCGAGATCGTTGAACGCGGCCCCGCCGAGAAGGTTCTCTACCACCCGGACCACGACTACACCAAGACACTGTTGGCAGCCGTCCCGGACCTCGAGGGCAAGCGGGACATGGGCGGCGGCCCGCCCGTCAGCCCCGGCGCCACGATTCGCGCCCCGTGGGACAGCGGGCGTGACGACGACGCCGCCCGGCCGGGTGAGGCGCGCGCCGAACGTGACCGTGCGACGTCGTTGACCGATCGGTTGCCCGTCAACGAACCATTGGTCGCCGTGCGTGACCTGCGGCTGGCGTACGGGCCGGCGGTGATCCTGGACGGCATCGATCTGGATCTGACCGAAGGTCAGACCACCATGCTGTTGGGTGAATCCGGTTCGGGTAAGACCACGCTCTCGCGCAGTATCGCCGGCCTCAACGGCGCGTACACGGGCGAGGTGCGGTTGGCGGGCCAGGTGCTCGCGCACGGAACGCGCAAGCGCAGCAACGAGGACCGGAGGCGGATCCAGTACATTTTCCAGTCGCCGTTCTCGTCGCTGAATCCGCGCCGCAGCATTGGGGACTCGCTCGAGGTGCCGCTGGAAATGAGCGGCGGGATGTCCCGTAAGCAGCGGCGCGCCGCCGTGGCCGACGCCCTGGACGCCGTGCGGCTGGGGCGTAGCTACATCAACCGCCGGCCGGGCGAACTCTCCGGTGGTGAGCGGCAGCGTGCGGCGGTGGCGCGTGCGCTGGTGAATGCGCCGTCGGTGCTGATTTGCGATGAGATCACCTCGGCGCTGGACGTGTCCGTGCAGGCTTCCGTGATCGAACTGTTGCGGGAACTACAGCGCGATCGGGGGCTGGCCATGCTGTTCGTGACGCACAACATCGCTCTGGCGCGGCACGTGGCGCATAAACTCGCGGTGTTGGAGAAGGGGCGACTGGTCGATTACGGGCCCACGGATCACGTGCTGCGCAACCCGCGCCACGACTACACCAAGTCGTTGCTGGAGCACGTGCCCACGCTGTAGCGCGAGCGGGAAGGAAACGTCACCGATGACCGTTGAGAGTGCACAGGCTATGGTTGCCGAAACCCACTTGCCCGGTACCACGGGGCGGGTGATCCGCGAGGTCTTCGAGCAGCATTTGGGGAATGCATGCGGTGGTATGTCGTTCAGTGTGTACCGCGGCGGCGAGCCGCTGGTGCGGCTGCACGGCGGTTCGCAGGAACGGCGCGCGTCTGCCGATGACCCGGTGGAGACTCCGTGGACCGACGAGACCCTGGCCGTGATGTTCTCCGGAACCAAGGGGCTCGTGGCCACGGTGGCGGCCATGCTCGTGGACGATGGTGTGTTGGACGTGAACGCGCCCGTGGCCCGGTACTGGCCCGAGTTCGCCGCGGCGGGCAAGGAGAACGTCACGGTTGCGCAGGTGCTCAACCACACCGTGGGTTTGATTTACACGGACCCGGATCCCACGGACAGTTTTTTCAACCTGACCGCCCATTCCGAGATCCTGGCGCGGCAGAAGCCGGTGTGGGAGCCCGGATCCAAGGTGGCCTATCACGCCGTGACGTTCGGGTACCTGCTGGAGGCCGTTGCGCTGCGCATCACCGGCAAGCGAGCGGGGCAACTGCTGGCCGAGCGGATCGTGGAACCCTACGGGCTGGATCTCTACCTGGGGCTGCCGGAATCCCTGGAGCCTCGCGTGGCGCCCGTGTTCCGCGCGCCCGGCTACGCAATCAGCACGTTCTTGCGTGACCCAGAGCGCCGCGCGATCGTGGATCGGATGTACGGCGACGCACTGATGGGGGATGAGCTTCCCGCCAACTCGCGGGCCTTCCACGCGGCCGGTTTGGCGTCCGGAGGTGCGATCGGCGGGGCCGATTCGATTGCCCGGGCGTATTCGCTCGTTGAGTCCGGTGCGTTGGTTTCCGCACCCACGCGCGAGGTGTTCACCCGCACATGGTCCGAAGGCCTGGATGCCGTCAACGACCGCCCCCTGCGTTTCGGCCTGGGGTACGAACTGCAGGATCCCATCCACACGTACGGTCCTGTGGAGCGCGCCTACGGGCATTCCGGGGCGGGTGGGTGCCTGCACGGTGCGTGGCCGGACTACGGAATCGGGTTCTCGTTCCACACCAACGAGATGATTGCGGAGAACGTGGACCGCCGCGCCAAAGACTTGTTAGGCGCGCTGCGTAAAGCACTTGAATCCTGAGTTCTCCGAGGCCGGTCTCGATAGGGTGGTGACCATGACCACATCTCAGGAGAATTTTGTCCGGGCAGAAATCGTGGGCGGCACCGGAGTGCTCACGCTCACGCGCGAGAAAGCACTCAATGCGCTGAGCCGTTCCATGTACCACCAGATCGCCGGAGCCCTTCAGGACTGGGCCAAGGACCCGGCCATCACACAGGTGATCATGCAGTCCACCCTGCCCAAGGCCCTGTGCGCCGGCGGTGACATCAAGGAGGTCCGCGAGGCCGCTCTGGATGGCCGCTCGGACGAGGTCGAGGACACCTTCGGCACCGAGTACGCCATGGACAACCTGATTGCCGAATACCCCAAGCCGTACGTGGCCATGATGAACGGCATTGTGATGGGCGGCGGCATGGGCATCTCGGTCCACGGCTCGCACCGCATTGTCTCCGACACCACCCAGATGGCCATGCCCGAGACGGCAATCGGCTTCTTCACGGACATCGGCGCCAGCTACTTCCTGCCGCGCGTCTCCCGGGAGACCGCCGACGGCGCTCGCGAGACCTCGCTGGAATTCGGCCGGTACCTGGGATTGTCCGGTGCCCGGTTCAACGGCGCCGACGCCATTGCCCTGGGTCTGGCGGACACCTACATCTCCTCGTCCGATGCTGAGGCTTTCGTGAAGCTGACCGTTTCCGACGGCGTGGACGCCGCGGTCGACAGGTTCGGTCAGGAACCGCCGGCCTCGGAGATCATCGTCAAGTGGGATGAGGTTCGGGAAAGCTACGGCGGTGATTCCCTCGAGGCGATCGTCGAGCGCGCCGGGAGCGACCTGGACGGCATGAGCCCCACGGCGCTGGTTCGCGTGTTCGAGCTGCTCAACGCGGGCGCCCAGGACGACGACGTGCGCTCCTGCCTCGAGCGCGAGCTCAGCATGGCCACGGCGGCCGCGCAGTCCGAGGAATTCCTGGAGGGTGTGCGCGCCCTGATGGTGGACAAGGACAAGAACCCGCAATGGTCCCCGGCCACGGTGGCGGAAGTGGACTCCGAGGAGATCCGCCGGGTGGTGGAGCGCAAGATCGAGCTGCCGTTCTGAGCACTCGCTCCCCGGCTGCCCCGAACGCTTATTCTATGTAGAAATATGTGTATATTTGACGCATGAGTACTTTGTCGATTTCGGATGCTTCGCGCGCGGGCGTATCTGCTTTGGTTTCTTCAGCTGAACAAGGTCACGATGTTGCTTTGGCGCGGCACGGGCGGGTTGTGGCCGAGGTAGTTTCTGCGGACGAGATGGAGGAACTTCGTCGCGATCGGGATACTCTCCGAGATGCGGCATTGGTCATGGCTCGCTTCGCTACGGATTCGGGGGTTCGTACGGACTTGGACCAAGCTCTGGAGGCTTTCGGCTTTACACGCGAGGAGCTCGAAGCAGAGCTGGCTGCTGACGTCAGCTCAACACGGTCGTGAACCTTCCAGCTTCACGCTGTGTAGTACGGCTAACCGAAGACGCAGTCACTGATCTGTTCCGCATGAAAAGGAAGGATCCGTCGATCCTTCGTGCAGTGTTCAAGAAGATGCTCCTACTGGAACGCTCGCCATTGGCGGGGGAACCACTTCTTGGGGCTCTGGTGGGTTTTCGAAAACTCGTGGTCGGTGATCGGCACTACAGAATTGTGTGGCGAGTCAAGGAGGAGCCGGGGGGATCTACAGTTCTCGAAATTTCGGAAGTCTGGGCGGTAGGAGTCCGTTCAGATTCCGAGGTCTACGAAGAAATGAAGGAACGGATCGCCCAACTTCGAACCCGCGGCGGGCCGGAGACAAAGCCCCTGGCGGACGTTATCAGTAGCACGGGGCGACTTTTCCAAGACATCTCGGTGAGTGAAGAACATTCACCGCCCAGCTCGCTTCCTGCGTGGCTCAAACGCGCACTGAGCGAGGAATTAAGACTGAGCGACGAGCAGATCGACGGGTTGTCCGAATCCGAAGCCAAGCAACTCATCATGGCTAAATGGAGCGGCCAGGGGCCTGAATACTGAGATAAGGCGCGGCTGCGCATCGTTGATGAGCAGCCGCCCCTTATCTGTTGCCGTGCTCTGAATCACCCCAACGGCGACGGGGTCTTGGACGTGTCCGGGGTCAGCGGGTCGGAGCCCACGGAGCCGCGAACGCGGG
>NZ_JAUNPE010000265.1 GCF_030536815.1 Kocuria sp. | reverse complement strand
ACCTGAATGGTGGAGAAGTCGTCGTCATCCTTGCCGACTTCCAGCAGCGAGACGTCGAACGTACCGCCACCGAGGTCGAAGACCAGGATGAGCTCGTCTTCCTTGCCCTTTTCCAGGCCGTAGGCCAGCGCCGCGGCGGTGGGCTCGTTGATGATGCGGAGCACGTTCATGCCCGCAACCTCACCGGCCTCCTTGGTGGCCTGACGTTCTGCGTCGTTGAAGTACGCGGGAACGGTGATCACGGCGTCCGTGACCTTGTCGCCCAGGTACGACTCGGCGTCGTTCTTGAGCTTCATGAGGGTACGAGCCGAGATTTCCTGCGGCGTGTACTTCTTGCCGTCGATGTCCTGGGTCTTCCAGTCGGTACCCATGTGACGCTTCACGGACGCAATGGTGCGATCCACGTTGGTGACGGCCTGACGCTTGGCGACGTCACCCACCAGGGTTTCGCCGTCCTTGGAGAACGCAACCACGGAGGGGGTGGTGCGGTTGCCTTCCGCGTTGGCGATAACGACGGGTTCGCCACCTTCGAGGGCGGCGACCACGGAGTTGGTGGTGCCGAGGTCAATACCTACTGCACGAGACATAGTTGCGAGTCCTTTCTTTCGACTGCTTGGGTCTGTTCCCGCCCACTCGACGCGCGAGCACTCGGGACAAATGTCAAACATGAGTTGTTATGACTCAAGTTTGCCACATGAGCGCCAGAAGTCAAGTAAAGTTGAGTCGAACGCGCTCAATGTGATGGAGCCAACATCCATGAGGTCACGATCGGGCAGCCTGACTAAACACCGAGAACTCGATATAGTCGTCTGCTTGTGCGCGGGCCTCCCATTGACGCGTGTCAGGTAGCGCAGGGCCCCGCCTCTACTTAGGAGACACACCTCTCTCGATTTCACGACTCATTCACTCGACGCCATGTCCAGGAGGACCGTCTTGAGCACGCCACCACACCCGTCAGAACAGCAAACCGGTTCCGGTTCGTCCGTGACCGTTGAACCGCCCAACGGTGAGATCATCTACCGGGACAACCGCAGCAAATCACGCAAGATCATTGATGAGCTGACCTACCCCCACGGGATCCACCCGGCGTTGGTCCCCGGCGTGGGTGTCGAAGACCGCAAGCTGAGTTTCGCCACGGACAAGGTGGTCTTCCTGGTCACCGCGGCCCTGATCGTGGGTTTCATCCTGTGGGGCATCCTCTCCACCGAAACCCTGACCAACGTCTCATCCACCGCCTTGGCCTGGGTGACCGCGAACACCGGCTGGTTCTTCATCCTGCTCTCCACCGCGTCCGTTCTCTTCATGCTGGTCATCGGCTTCACCCGCACCGGCCGCATCAAGCTCGGCCGCGACAACGAGCCGCCCGAATACTCCTTCTTCTCCTGGCTGGCCATGCTCTTCGCGGCGGGTATGGGCATTGGCCTGATGTTCTACGGCGCGTTCGAGCCCATGACGTACTTCGAGGGCGGTATCCCCGGTTTCGAGGGCGTGGCCGAGGCCGGTGACGACTCGATGGTTGTGTATTCCCTGGTCCAGACCGCGTTCCACTGGGCGCTCAACCCCTGGGCCATTTACGCGGTGGTGGGTGTTTCCGTGGCCTACGGTGCATACCGCCGGGGCCGTGCTCCGTTGATCTCCCGAATCTTCACCACGCTGCTGGGTCAACGCCGGGTGGAAGGCACGCTCGGCAAGCTCATTGACGTGTTCGCCATTTTCGCCACGCTCTTCGGCACCGCCGCTTCCTTGGGTTTCGGTGCCATGCAGATCACGCAGGGTCTGCAGATCGTGGGCGATGTGGAACCGGGCGGTAACACGGTGCCCATCATCGTGATCTGCGTCCTGTCGATCGCTTTCATCGTGTCCGCGGTCTCCGGTGTTTCGCGCGGTATCCGCTACCTCTCCAACACGAACTTGGTGCTGGCTTTCATCCTGGCGCTGTTCGTGTTCGTCGTGGGGCCCACGGTGTTCATGCTCAGTCTGATCCCGTCCGTGTTCTCCACCTACATTTCCGAGTACCTGTTCATGACCGGCCAGTCGGCCGCGTGGGGTCCCGCCGCCGCGGAGTTCTCCAGCACCTGGACCGTGTACTACTGGGCCTGGTGGATGTCCTGGGCGCCGTTCGTGGGCATGTTCATCGCCAAGATCTCCCGCGGCCGCACCATCCGTCAGTTCGTGACCGTGGTGCTCGTGGTGCCGGCGTCCGTGTGTGTCCTGTGGTTCATC
>NZ_JAUNPE010000109.1 GCF_030536815.1 Kocuria sp. | reverse complement strand
GCTTAGCTGGTCATCCTCCGCGTCCTGAACGTCCTGCGTGGCCGGGCATGGCATCATGAAAAGTTCTACGCAGCAGACCGCTCATTGGGCGCAGAGGAGAATCATGGTTTTGTCTCGGGCGCTGGTGGGTGTCGCCGCAGGATTCTACGCAGCGAACTGTTCCCTGGGGATTTCGGTGGCCAAGCACTGGGTCGACACGTCCAACTTCCGGTGGGTTCATCACGGTCTGTACATCCTGACCGCGACCACCACGGTTGCCGCGTTCTTCGCGTGTGCCGCCCGGCGCTCGCCCGCGGCGATAGCGCTGGCTCCCGCTGCCGCCCCCCTGTTCCTGCTGCAACATCACGGGGCGCGTCCACTCCGGCGTCACACTCGTGACGCGCTGTTGGCGGCCCCTTGCTACGCGGCCGGTCTTGTGCTGGCCGGGAGGTGATCCATGGAGTTTCTTGATGCCGTGTTCAATCGGCGCACCACCAACGGCCCCTTTCGACCGGATCCGGTCAGTCCCGAGCATCAGCAGACCCTGATTCGCGCCGCGGCGGCCGCGCCCTCTCAGTTCAACAGCCAACCCTGGCGATTCGTGCTCATCGAGGACCGGGACACCATCGAGACGGTGGCGAGCATCAGTGGCGAGAGCATGGCCGAGGTGATGAGCTCGGGCACCTTCTTCAATCGGTACAAGAAGTATTTCCGGTTCAGCCAGAAGGAAATGGACACCCTGCGCAGCGGCATGCTCTTCGACAAGTTGCCGGCTCTGCTGCGCCCCTTCACCTCCCGGGCCTTCACCCCTTCGGGGCAGAACCTGATGAACAAGCTGCGAGTGCCGCAGACCCTGGGCCAGGAGAACCGCAAGCTGGTGGCGGGTTCACCGCTGCTGTTGGGCGTCATGCTCGAGCGGGGCGAGTATCGCCCTGATGAGCTGTCCGGTTTCTACTCGGTTTTCAGCATGGGCGCGGCCATGGAGAATTTGTGGTTGACCACGGTGGAGTTGGGTATGGGCATCCAGTTCGTCTCCTTCCCCATGGAGGCCCCGCACCAGTGGCAGCGCATCGTGGACATGCTGCATGTTCCGGACGACCTGGAGCTGATGGCCGTGTACCGGTTGGGTTACCTCCCCGAGCGAAGCCACCGCCCAGCTATCGACTGGTCCAGCAGGGAACGTAAACGGCCCTCCCAGTTCGTCTTCCGCGAGACGTGCGATGTCCCGCAGGAGGGCTGGGACGACGACGTTCGGCCGGGTTCCGCGTGAGCGGGGAACACCGCCAGTAAACGGTAGAACCGCTGCTTGCGCACGCTCCACCCCGAAGGCACGGCATCCGCCAGTTCGTCCCGGCGATAGCTGCGACGGACCGACAGTAGGCCGTCGAAACGGACAAAGGTCCGCGCACCCAGCAGCGGAAGCGTACCCACCCAGTACAACAACCAGGCCACTCGGCTGCGCCGCAGGTCGTTGTGGACCGCCACGGAGCGGGTCAGAGCGGAGGTGTCGGTGAGCAGTCCCGTCAGTTCGGACGGCGATAGGTGGTGGAGAACGTGATTGGACACCACCACGTCGAACCGTTCGCCCGCGGCCACCAAGTCCCCGCTCGACTGCGCTCGGTAGTCCGCCCCGGCGCCGTTGTCGTGGGCGAGTGCCCAAGCATGGGCCCTCAGATCCGGATCGATCGCGGTCACGGCCACGTCGAGTCCGTCGCGGCGGGCCCACCGGGACAGGCTCCGAGCGACGTCCCCGCCCCCGCAACCCAGGTCCAACAGGGTGGCCGTGCGGTCCTCCAGCGCGGCAGCGTGGAGGACCGGGCGGATCCACCGCCGGTACACGGGCCGCCACGAGGCGACCAACGGATTGATGACCCCGAACATGCGATACGTCGCGTCCAGCGCGATCGGATCGCAATTCGGGTCGTCCATCAACTCCGGCTCATGGGTACTTCGACGGCGCAGGAGCGGGTCCTTCATTGAGCCGTCGTCTCAGCACCGACGGCGCGCAGTAACGCGCTTTCGATGCTGAGCCCGGGCCCGAAGGCCATTGCCCCCAGCAGACCGGTAGTTTTCGAGCGTCGGATCCTGTCCAGGACAAAGAGGATGGTCACGCTGCTCATGTTCCCGGCGTCGGCCAGCACCGCACGGGACGGCTCCATTTGCTCCTCCGTGAGCGCCAGACGGGACTGCACCTTGTCCAAAATCCCCCGCCCGCCGGGGTGCACGGCCCACAACGGAATGTCCGAGGGGTTCAGCTCCGCCCGGTTCAGTAACGGATTCAGGGCATCCGTGACGTGATCGTCAATGATGCGAGGGACATAGGTTCCCAAAATCAGTTCGAACCCTTGATCCCCCACGCTCCAGGCGAGTTCCTCTTCACCCACCGGCGCCAGGGTCGTTTCGAAGTCCAGCAACTCCAGTGCGGGTTCTACCGCCGAGCCGGTGGCCTCTCGCGCGGTGATCACGGTGGCCGCGGCACCGTCACCGAACAATGCGTTGCCCATGATCGTGTCCGGGTCGTTGCGCACGTGCAGGTGCAGGGTGCACAGTTCCACGCACACCACCAACACCACCGCCTGCGGATCCGAGAGGCACGCGGTGTAGGCGGCGCGCAGTGCGGGGAACGCGGCATTGCACCCCATGAAACCCAGGTGCATCCGGGACACGTCCGCCGGCAGTCCCAGGTCCTTGACCACGCGCACGTCGGGGCCCGGTGCGAAGAATCCTGTGCAGGACACGGTAATCACGTGCGTGACGTCCTCGGGGGTCACGGTGGGGGCGGCCCGAGCGATGGCCGTGCGCGCAGCGCGCACGAACAGGCGTTGCGCGTGCTCGGTGTAGATCCGATTGCGGGTCTGCGTTCCCGGTGAGAGCAGGTGCCCCGAGGCGGAATCCACGAAGGGCCCCGACACGACGTCGACATTGGCTTCGCCGCAGTCCGACGAGGCTGCCGCCCCGAGTTCAGGCAGGACCGTGCGGCGGGTGGCCACTCCGGAACCCGCGAAAGCGGAGCGGACCAACCGTGAGCCCAGCCGGGTCATGTCCGGTTGATCAGCGAACATATTTGCGGCGCCCGGTTGATGCATCTGAGTATCCGGAAGGGCGGTCGCAATCGTGAGCATTCGTACGGTCATACCCCATGGTAGGCACGACAACGGCCACGGTGGCCGCACATTCCGCTGCCGGTGTGGCCGCCGTGGCGAGGTCCCGGGGTCCGACACGGTCGAGCCGCGCTCACAGCTGGCGACCGGGGTGCTCGATCACCGAAAAATCGGTGGTCGACACGTGACGATCCTGGTCAGTCAGTTCCGGGGGCGGTGCATCTCCTCGGGAAGACTTTCCAGCAACCGCAACCACAGTTCGGACACCGTGGGGTAGCTGGGAACCGCGTGGCGCAGCACATGCACGGGGAGTTGGCCGGTGATGGCCACGGTAGCGGCATGCAGTTGTTCACCGGCCTCCGGACCCACGAACGTGGCGCCCACCAGACAATGGCTCTCGCGGTCCACCACGATCTTGGCCTGTCCGGGAACGTCATTGCGCAAGAGCGCGGACCCCGCCACCGCGTTGTAGGCAACCTGGGCCGTGACCACATCGATGCCCTGCTCGTGTGCCGCGGCCTCGGTGAGCCCCACCTGCGCCACCTGCGGTTCCGTGAAAATGACCTGGGGAACGGGTGGATTGTCCACGACGAAGGGTTCCGGTTCGGCCAAGGCCGCCGCCCGGATGCGGGCACCCAGCACGCGCGCCCGGTACTTGCCCCAGTGGGTCAGGGGCACATCGCCGCTGGCATCGCCCACGGCGTGCAACCAGTCCGGGAGATCGCGGTCAAGAATGTTCTCCGGGGTGAGGCCCACGGCATCCAGGCCCAGGTCCCCCAACCGCGGAGCGCGTCCGGTGGCGACCAGCACCTCGTCCACGTCCACATCACCCACCGTGGTTTCCAGGTGCACGGTTCCGCCGTGGATCTTCCCCAGGCCGGTGTGCTCCGGATTGTCCCGACGGCATGCGGTCACAGAGGCGTTGAACATCACGTCCACGCCGTGGGCCTTCATCCCGTCCAGGACGCTGTGCCCCGCGAACGGTTCGTTGCCGGTCAACAAGTCGGAACCACGTACCAGCAGGGTGACCCGTGCCCCGAGACCGGCCAGCCACGTGGCCGCCTCGCAGGCAACCACCCCGCCTCCCACGATCGCCAACCGTTCAGGAACCTCGACCACCCCGGTCGCATCCGCGGAGGTCCACACGTGCGCACCCTCGAACTCCGCCGGCACCTTGGCTTCGCTGCCGGTCGCGAGGATCACGGCGTGCCGCGCGGTAATGGTGCGCGACGCGGCGTCGTCGTCGACCCTGACGGTACGTTCCCCGATCAAGCGCGCGTGGCCGCGGACCACGTGGATCCCGGCAGATTCCGCCCAGTCGACCTGTGAGGAATCGTCGTAGTGCGAAACAAAGGCGTCGCGGCGCTGGAGCATCCCGCCGTGGTCCAGGAGCGCGGGCGACACACCGTCGACGTCTGCGGAGGTCCCGGCCACGTCCAGGGGGCGCAGCAGGGCCTTGCTGGGCATGCACGCGTAGTACGAACATTCCCCACCCAGCAGGTGACCCTCCACGATCACGGCGGTGAGGTCGCTGCCCTCGATCGCGTACTGGGCCGCGTTCTCGCCCACCGCTCCACCACCGATGACCACGACGTCCACGGTGAATTCGTGTTGATCCGACTGTTGGTTACCAGGCATGAATACCCCTTTTAACGGCCGATGTGGTGAGGCCGAAAACCGGCCTCACCACATCGGGTAGGCAGCCCACTGATTCTTGATGACATGGTAAGCGTGCGCCGCCCTCCTGAACAGCGACCCTAGTGGTGACCACCGCCGTGCACATCGTGGAAGGCCATGATGCTCTTGGGCAGAACCGTGAAGGGTCGCATCATGGTGTGGTCCTCGTGGTCCAGGATGTGGCAGTGGTACATGAAACTGCCGGTGGCACCGCTGAAGTCGCCCAGGACCTGCACCCACTCCCCCGGTTGCACAACCCACGTGTCCTTCATGCCCGCGGTCTGGGGCGTGATGGGCCGCCCGGGCCCCGGTACGGGCAACGGGTCAGGTGTCGACGCCGTTGCCGGATCGAAGCCCGGCAGCGCACCACCCGGTCCGAGCCCCCATTGCCACCGATTGAGCATTTGGAACTCGGTCATGTGAATGTGCATCGGGTGCGCCGGGCCGCCCAAGTGCACGATGTTCCACACGGCCCAGTCGCCCTCCGAGAATCTGATGGTCAACGTGTCGTCGAACAACTTGGCCGCGGGTTTGAACGTCAGCACGTGACCATCCGCGCGGGTCAACCGGATCACATCCGTGGCGCCGGGGTCCTCACCCTCCTCGAGTTGTCTCAGCTCCCACATCTCGGGGTGCACGGCGCCCCTGATGCCGGGAGGAACCACGGCGACCCACGCGTGCCCGTGATGGTCGATCACCTTGTCACCAATGATCAACGTGCCGTCATCCGTGTGGCGATACCGCACATAGTCGCCGTTGAGCACGGCCGGGAGCTTGAAGCGGTCGAACACCCGGCGGCCGTCCACACGGAACTGCATGACGCTGGCCTCCACTTGGCCCGGCTGGGCATTGAGGGCCGTGCCGTTCTCATTGCGCACCTCAAGGGTGCGGCCCCGGAACGTCGAGAAATCCACGAGCACATCCACTCGTTCACCCGGGCCCATGTCAATGATCCCGTCCTGCGGTGTGAACGGGGCGGGCAGCAAACCGCCATCCGTCCCGATCACCACCAGGGCGTTGCTCTTGCGGCGAGCGCCGAAGGCCGGATCCGTACTGGGGACCGCCGTTCCCGGGGTGAATTTCTCGTCCGTGGTGTCGTGCACCGACAATCGGTAAATCCTCGAGCTCGAGCCGTTGAGCAGCCGCAATCGGTACCAGCACGCGTCCACGTCCTTGGTGGGCCAGACTTTGCCGTTGACCATGGTGAACGGTGCCGTCACGGGGATCTCGCCCTTGATTCCGGTGGCTCCGGTGAACCCGGCCTGTTTGTACAGGGCTCGGCCGGTGAACCTCATGGTTCCGGCCGGGGCGTTCGGTTCTGATTCCAGATTGCGATCGGCAACGCCCAGGAACAGTTCCCGATCTCCCGACGGCAACCGCAGCCTCGCTTCCTGGTCGTCACGAATGATGTAGAAACCGGAGAGGCCCGCAAAGACGTTGAACCGTGTCACGGCCATCGCGTGATCGTGGTACCAGAGCGTGGTGGCCTCCTGTCGGTTCGGGTAGGTGCAGCGTGTGACACCACCGGGCAACGCAACGTTGTGCGCCCAACCGTCGTTGTGTCCATTGGTCAAGGCCCCGTGCAGGTGCACCACCGTGGCAGCGGTGAGCTCGGCGGTGTGGGCCAATCGCGGATACGAGTCCTCACCGGGGCCCTTGTCCGTGGCCCGCCCGCCCGGAAGCGCCGCCGCGCGGAAGTCCGCGTTCACCCCGGGCTGCCCGGGAGGCAACGGGGGCAATTCTGGCACGCGAACGACGTCGTACGGCAGGGGCAATGCGTGGCCGTCCCGTTCCAGCCCGTTCTCCCAATCAATGCGCACGGAACGGTCCCGGCGCACCTCGATCGTGGGTCCGGGCAAGCCGCCCTCGTAGGTCCATGCCTGGGCGGGCGGGATATCGGCGTGGAATCGGACGGGTGCGAGTTCGGCACGGACGCGAATGGGACTGTCCTCCGGCCGGCGCCACGCCCGGACAATGGGGGGTTGCGGTAGCCGATCGCGGAACTTCTTCAGCCCGAGACCCGAGTCGATGCCCGGCAACGGCACCGGTCGCGGTGGCCACCACGGAAATCCGGCGGGTGGCCTTATGTTCGGATGGCTCGATTTCGCTGCCGACGGCGTCCGCTCCCGCGCGGGTTCGCGGGGCGGCTCCTCCAATGCGTCGGATTCTTCGGCAGTGTCCGGTTCGACGGGGGCCAGGCTGACACCGGGCGCCGCGGGCAGTGGCGGGGCACTACCGGTTTGGGCCAGGTCGGCGTACTCGACCGAGCCCGGCTCGGGAAGATTCTGGGTGGTGGGGGTGGGTGTAGCCATGATGAGCCCTCGCTTGGCGAGTAGTCCTGTGGCATGTGGTCCACCGCAGCCAACGGCGGCCCTCGACTGCCCTGGTGAGAGTTAGCATATGCAAATACGGGCCCGTTGGCGGTCACGATTCGGTTAAGGATTTTTCCGAGGCTCACTGCGTCCCCCGCATACAGGGAAAGGGCGCGCGACCAGGTGTAATAAGCCATGGGATTTTATCGGTTCATTCCCATGTGACCCACGTCATGTGTACCGTGGAAATGCCACACCGTAG
>NZ_JAUNPE010000108.1:4378-7338 GCF_030536815.1 Kocuria sp. | reverse complement strand
CCCCGGTCAACACCCCGGTCAGCGGTAGAGAATCCGTCATGATTATGTTTCTCGGAAACAGGATCGATTTGGTCCTGTGGCTCGTTATTGCCCTGGTGATGATTAGTGTTCTTTACGGATTGACCTTATTGGTGCTTTCTCGTTTTGAACCCCGTCGGCAGAGAATTTCCGCTGGTCAGACTGCCCATGCGGGCTCGGAAAAAACCGTGGTCTTCGTCGTGCCATGTTTGAACGAGGACCGCGTTCTGAAAGCAAGTCTGGACCGTCTGACCAGCCTCGATTATCCCGGGATCCATATTCTCGTGATTGATGACGGGTCCGACGACGGGACCGCCGATATCGTTCGCTCACACCCTGATCCGCGGGTTCGCCTGTTCCAGCGTGTTCTCCCGGAGGCCCGTCAGGGCAAGGGCGAAGCGTTGAACGCGGCCGTTCGCCACCTCGTGGGTAGCGAATTGATCGCCGGGTCACCCCAGTCGGAGGTGATCGTGTGCGTCATGGATGCGGATGGGCGCCTCGATCCCCACGCTCTGGATGAGGTCATGCCCTTGTTCCATGACGAACAGCTCGGTGCCGTGCAGATCGGCGTTCGGATCAACAACCGTCAACAGAACCTCTTGGCTCGCATGCAGGACATCGAATTCGTGCTGTTCACTCACGTGTTCCAACGCGGTCGCCGCCACTTGGGCAGCGTGGGTCTGGGCGGTAACGGCCAATTCGTGCGGTTGTCCGCGCTGACCGGTCTGGGCCCGTCCCCGTGGTCGCGAAGTCTCACGGAGGACCTGGACCTGGGGGTCCGGCTGCACATCGACGAGTGGGACATCGAGTTCTGCTCTACCTCATCCGTGCACCAGCAGGGCCTGGTGGACGTCAAGCGGTGGATCAAGCAGCGCACCCGCTGGTTCCAGGGGCACCTTCAGTCCTGGAACCTGGTGCCCTGGGTCCTGCGCGATCTGACCGGAACGCGCAGGGCAGACATTCTGTATCACCTGACCAGCCCGTTCCTGCTCCTGGTCACGTCCTTCCTCAGTGCGGCATTCGCGTTCTGGGTCCTGGACATCCTGCTCGGGATCGCCCTGGGACAGGCCGTGGTCTCCCCCTGGTGGCTCTCTGCCTACCTGGTGGCGTTCGGACCCGCCGTGCTGTTCGGATTCGTGTACTGGTCGCAGGAGAAACATCAAGGGTTGAACCCGTTCGTGGCCGTGGTGCTGATTCACGGGTACGTCCTCTATGCCCTGCTCTGGTACGTGGCGGGCTGGAAGGCCGCCTACCGCGCCGTGATCGGCCAGAACTCGTGGACCAAGACAGAACGCAATGTCGAAAGCAGAAATCAAGTGGATACGTCCGCGGAGGAGCTGACCGGTGAGGCCATACCCGAAGAAATTGCCGGCGGTGCTACTGGGAGCCGTGCTCCTGGCGCTGTTGGTCACGGCGGGGGTCAATAACGTGTGGCGGGTCCAGCCCTGGGCGGACGGAGAAACCCACGGCCGGTGGACGGCGATGTACAACGGGCACGGCCGGACGGTGGGTACGGACCAGCAGGTGGTGCTGGAACCCAACGCGGCGACGTCGGCGGATGTCACCCACGGGTCACTGGTGCACACCACCGAGACGTACCAGGACGCGGACTTCGAGATCACCATGAAGACCGAGGAGCAGGTGCGCGAGGGATCTCCCAACGTGTGGGAGGTGGGCTGGGTGCTGTGGAATTTCCGGGACAACGACCACTTCTACGCCGTGGCGCTCAAGCCCAACGGCTGGGAGATTTCCAAGCAGGACCCCGACTATCCGGGAAGCCAGCGTTTCCTGGCCACCGGGGAGGACAAGAAATTTCCCATCGGTCAGGAATATCAAGTGCGGATCGAGCAGGACTGGCCCCGGATGACCGTCAGCGTGGACGGTCATGTTCTGGCCACGGTGACTGACACGGAGCGGCCGTACCGCGGGGGCTCCATCGGGCTGTACACGGAGGACGCCCGGGTCCGCTTCATGGACCTCAGCGTGGCCACCGAATCGGGAGACTGACGCTAACAATCGGGGTGCCGTGGGCCGGCATCCCAGAGGAGAAATTATGGTACGAACACCCCCCCTTCAGCCGGTCACCATCATGGCGGTTTACGGAACCCTCCCCGAGGGCATCAAAATGGCGCCGCTCGTTCTGGCGCTGCGCAAAGATCCGCGTTTCCGAGTACGCGTGGTCGTCACGGGGCAGCACCGCGAGATGCTGGAGCAGGTCAACGAGGATTTCGGTATCGTCCCCGATCACGACCTGGACATCCATGTCCCCGGACAGACGCTCACACAGATCAGCGCACGCACCCTCGAGGGGCTGACTCAGGTCCTGCAGACGGAGCGGCCCGATGCTGTGCTGGTTCAGGGTGACACGACGACGTCTTTCATGGGCGCGCTCGCGGCCTCCTACTCCGAGATTCCGGTGATCCACACGGAGGCCGGGCTGCGCACGGGTGACAGGTCCTCGCCGTTCCCGGAGGAGATCAACCGGCGTCTCACCGGGCAGATCGCCAGCCTGCACCTGGCCCCCACGGCGGCAAGTCGCGAGAATTTGCTGCGGGAGAACGTGGCGGCGTCGGACATTGTGGTCACGGGCAATTCGGGCATCGACGCCCTGTTGGCCACCGTGGCGTCCCGGCCCCGGATCACCGACGTCGCTCTGGTCCGACGCCTGGGCCGCGGTCGCCCGGTCGTTCTGGTCACGGCCCACCGGCGGCAATCGTGGGGCGAACCGTTGGAGGCCGTGGGCCGGGCCGTAGCCACGCTGGCCAGGAGGCACCCCGACCACGATTTCATTTTCCCCGCGCACCCGAATCCTATGGTGCGCGAGGCGCTGCGACCGGCCCTGCGGGGGCATGACAACGTGCTGATGATCGAACCGTTGCCCTACGCGCAGTTCTGCGCGCTGATGGAACGGTCCAAGATCATCCTCACCGACAGTGGCGGTG
>NZ_JAUNPE010000108.1:0-4278 GCF_030536815.1 Kocuria sp. | reverse complement strand
TTTTTCACACGGTGTTCGGACTTGGGCGAACACCTATATTTCACGATCCACATCACGTTCAGGCGGGGGAGCCATGAGCAAGACTTTTCAATTGTCAAGGGGCCAACGCGCCGCCTGGGTGGCGGGACTGCTCGTTCTGTTGCTCATGTCCACCGCGGTAGTTTTCGGTTTGACCAACGATTCGTTGCGCGAGGGCCAGGGTTCACCGTTGGCCAAGGAATACACGACCGTCTCCGACGGGGAGGGGGAGGGCTCGGAAGCCACTTTCCCCGCCACGTTCGGCGAGGAAGGTAAGGCCTCCACGCTGGTGCTGTACGACAAGACGGACAACACGTCCTCCAACGGTGAACTGTACGCCGTGGCCACGGGAAACCTGGTGACTCATTTCGGGACGGCGGAGATCAAACCGGTGGCCGAGTACGCGGACAACGCCATGAACGACTACGACGCCGTGGTGTACATCGGGACGGATTCCGCGGCCACGCTCCCGCCCGCGTTCCTGGATGATGTTCTGACCTCGGACACCCCGGTGATGTGGGTGGGCGAGAACCTGAACGCGATGACGAGCGACCGAACGGCGCAGTTCCGTTCCGAATTCGGCTGGGACCCGGGCCAGACGCGGACCGTGAGCAGCGACCTGGTCCATTCGGTCCGTTACAACGACAAGGACGTGGCGCGATACACCGATTCCGTGACGATCTTGGAATCGCCCGTCGTGGAATCCGGCAGCTCCGTGCAGGTGCTGGCCAGCGCGCAATGCCGCAAGGACGACGCCCCGGTTTCCTGCGTGCCCGATAATGCCGACGGCGCTCAGGACGTTCCGTGGGCGGTGCGTTCCGAGAATCTGACGTTCGTGAGCGAGATCCCGTTGGATTACATCGACGAGAATGACGTCTATTTGATTTATTCGGATTTGTTCTACGGGTTGCTGGCACCGGACACCGCCGCGGTGAAGCAGGCCGCGGTGCGGTTGGAGGACGTGGGGCCGGAGTCCGATCCCGCCGACCTGCGCGCCATGGCCGACTACCTCCAGAAAGCCGGTGTTCCGTTCCAGGTGGCCGTGATGCCCATTCACATCGCCAAGACTCCCGAGGGGGACGATTGGTACGGGCTGAGTCTGCTGGATCGTCCCGAGGTGGTGGATGCGCTCAAGTACATGCAGGAGCGCGGTGGCACGCTGATTCAACACGGCACCACGCACCAGTTCGGCACCCTTGACAATCCGTACAGCGGCCGCAGCGGTGAGGATTACGAGTTCTACCGCTACGGATGCAGTGCCACCGCGCGTCAGCCCTTCGAGTTCGGGGAGTGCTCGAACACCTCTTACATTCGCCAGATCGGCCGGATCGCCGAGGACTCCGTGGAGCAGCACACCGCGCGGATCGAAAAGGGCCGCCAAGTCATGGTCGATGCCGGGCTGGGCGAGCCGGAGATTTTCGAGACCCCGCACTACGCCGCCTCACCCAACGCGTATGCGGCCATGACCGACGTCTATGACGCTCGGTACGAGCAGAGCGACTACTTCGCGGGGATCCTCTCGGGCGAGCCCAGCGAGGCAGGCCGGGCCTACAGCCAGCACTTCCCGTACACCGTGCATGACATTTACGGCAGCAAGGTGTACCCGGAGAACCTGGGCAACATCACCGAGTCGGAACAGAACAACCACGCCACCCGCGACCCGGAGTTCCTGATCTCCCGGGCCGAGGCGCACCTGGCCGTTCGTGAATCCACGGCGAGTTTCTTCTTCCACCCCTACCTGGACATCAACTACCTCAAGGACACGGTGGAGGGCATCCGGGAGTTGGGATACGAGTTCGTGCCGGTGACGGAGCTGAAGTAGTCAGCTCACCGGTTCGTCTTGCGCGCGGGTGGGATCGGCGCGGTGAATCGGGGGTCTCACGGAGACGTGAACCCCGTGTGATCTTTATCACTTGCAGCGGGATATACTGGCGCCAGACCCGAGGATCCCCTGGGGCCTGCGGCTTCAGAGCAACGGATCCCGTACCGCCGGGCGGCTGGGCGGGAACCGTGGACAAGGACCCCCGCATGGACTTCTTCCGACGGCAGCTGCGCTTCCGCGATTACAACCTGGGCGTATTCGCAATCGTTGTGGCGGGGGTGTACCTGTTCCTGGTGGCCCTGGCCCTCGCGTACCTGCTGTACTTCCTGGTCAACCCGGACCCGGACGCGATCGGTGCCACGTTCGAGGGACTGCCCGCCATCGCGCTGACGGCGCCGACGTCGCTGCTCCTGCTCTCCGCCACGGGTCCCTTTGATGTCTTCGGACCCGGCGTGGCCCTGTTCGTGCTGATTCTCTCCGGGCTCGTACAGGCGTTCGTGCTCTACGTGGTGCTGCGCGGGCGGCGCCGTGGGGCACCGAAAACCGCTCACTCGCCTACCAGCTCCGCTTAACTTTAGGCACCTAAACTTGCATGATGGCCTGTTCCGTTCAAGGTTCTTGGCCTTCCAGTTCCTTGCGCGCGATGGGGTCCGTGGTTCCGGCGCGGGGCCTGCGGGACAGCCGAGCGGCGGCGTCGTCGGGCTCAGCGCACGGCGGTGGCCAGGTGCGAGCGGACCTTCACGGGGACGGCTCCGGGACGCCAGCTCTCCCGAAACTTTTCGCTCGGATGGGCGGCCGTCATCTCAGCCCTACTGACCGCCATCGGTCTCGCGGTAGCGATGAAGAGCCGCTGGGGCGGGCTAATTGCCGCCTAGGGATTGATTGTCGGCGTTTGCTGGCTCCTGGCCATGGTCTACGGAGTCATGGGCCGGGGCTACGATTTCCCTTACGTCGGCCTGGGTCCGGGCATCGGCATCGCTACCGGGGCCTACTGGAAGGACCAGCGCGATGCCCGGGCAACCCGCAAATCCCGTCGCGAACAGTGCGAATCCCCTTGATACCTGGGCGGCCCCGGAGACGCTGCTGCCGCCCCCGCATCGGCTGGACGGGGCGTGAGACCCGTACTGAAGACGTCGATCAATCGTGCTGGCGGGAGATGAACCCCGCCATTCCGGGGACGGTGAAGGCGACGATCCCGTGGTCCGGTGCATAGATCAGCCCCTTGCTAATCAGATTCGCTCGAGTCGGCCCCAAGCTTCTGCCTACCCGCTTCAGCCGGTTCGCAACTTCGCCGGATCCGATCCCGTCGTCCCCCTCTGGGCACATGGCCCGTAGATACTGCTTCTCCGCTGCGGTTGTCCGGTCCCACCGGGCGCGGAAGAAGCCGTTGTCCAGTTGTCCCTGGCCGACAGCTACCCCCAGCCGAGCGTCTTCGAACTCGATCGCGGCCCCGGTCGCTGCGTTCCATGTCTCCTGACCGAACTGTTGGATGAAGTACGGGTAGCGACCTGACGCCGTGACGACGTAATCAAGCGCATCGGCGCTCCAGTTAACACCTTCGTTCCGAGCGGGTTTGAGGATGGCCTCGCGGGCACCGTCGCTGTCGAGTTTCTTGATCACGCTGTAACGGAAACGCTCCGAGTACGATTTCGCCTCCGCCAGGGTCTGGGGCAGGCTGGGTAGACCCGCCAGAGCGAACAGTACCGGCAGGTCGTCGGTGGCAGCGGACTGCATGACGGCCGCAAGGGTCTGGATCTCCTCGGAGCTGAGGTCTTGAGCCTCATCGATGAGCAACGCCAGACCTACCCCATCTTCACCGGCAGCCAAGGAGACGTCGCGGACCAGTTTGCCCAGATCAGTCAGCAGAAAGCCGCTGTCTGCGGCGCCACCGGTAGCGCCGCTCAGGTCGACACCGAAGTTCCAAGTGCCTGTGGTGTCGTACGAAGCCTTGAATGAGAGAGCAGTCTTCAGGGCGCGAAGGAGCCTCTTCCCCGCAGACGGTCGCGCCAGGTCCGACAGGGGGCCGTACAGCCCTTCGCCCACCATCTCGCGCAGAGCGCGACCAGAACCGGCTTCGAGCTGAACGGTGATCCAATCCCGCGTCTCGGCATCTCGGCGCAGCCGCGACAGGAGAACCGTCTTCCCGACTCCGCGTAGGCCATAGAGGATTATCGGCTGATCCGTCTTCCCTCGTTCAGCTCGTTGCAAGGAAACGCTCCAGGCATCGATGACATCGTCGCGTCCGACCAGCGCAGACGGCTTGCGACCGGCTCCTGGGGAGTAGGGGTTGCGCACAGGATCCATTAAGGCCCTCCCGGGGGATAGCGAAGTCTAGGGGAGTATAGCAAAACGCTATACTCCCCTAGACTTCGCTAGAACTCGCGGGCAGGGGATTCTGGAGCCGCATCTGGTTCAGTTCCGGGCGCGAAGCGGTCCCC
>NZ_JAUNPE010000107.1 GCF_030536815.1 Kocuria sp. | reverse complement strand
GGATCAGTTCTTCCCACCGCACGGGGTCGCCCTCGCGCAGCTTGGTGTCCAGGGACGCCAACTCGTAGTGACCCTCTGGGTTGGTGAGCACGCGGTCGATCCAACCGAGGGAGTCGTAACCCGTGGTCCCGGCGGTCTTCCACTGCCGTGGCAGCGTCTCACCGGGTTCCAGGATTTTTTCCACGGTGGTCCAGGCACCACCGGTCACGTCCGCCAGTTTCGCGAGGTAGTCCTCGGGATCCCGTACGCCGTCCGGGTGGTCGATGCGCAGGCCGTCCACGAGCTTCTCGTCGAACCAGCGGCGCACCTCCACGTGGGAGTCGTCAAAGACCTTCTGGTCCTCCACTCGCACGCCCGCCAGGGTGGTCACGGTGAAGAACCTGCGGTAGTTCAGCTCGGAATCCCCGCGGCGCCAGTTCACGAGCTCGTAGTTCTGCTTGGCATGCACACCCTGGGGCGAGTCGCCGTCCTGATACGTCCCCTCGGCCAGCGGGTAGACGTTCTCGTAGTAGCGCAGGGTGCCGTCCTCCACGGTCAGCGCGGAAAGGTCCTCGTCCCCGTCGCCCAGCACCGGAATCAGGATCTTGCCGTTGCCAGCCGCCCAGTCCACATCGAAGGAATCGGCATGCGGGCTGTTCTTGCCGTCCGTCAGCAGCGACCACCACCAAGGGTTCTCCCGTGGCACGGCAACACCCTGGTGGTTGGGCACGATGTCCACCACCACGCCCATTGCCGCGTCGTGGGCGGCCTTCGAGAGCGCGGTCAAACCGTCCGCTCCCCCGCGTTCGGGATCGATCTCGGTGGGGTCGGTCACGTCGTAACCGTGGTCCGAACCACTCGTTGCGCGCAAAATGGGCGAGAGATACACCCAATCCGCGCCCAGACGCTTCAGGTACGGGACGAGTTCCGCCGCGCGGAAGAGGTCCTGCTGTGAGGTGATTTGCAACCGGTACGTTGAGGTGGGAGTCAGCACGCTTCCAGTCTTGTCGCTCATGCCCCGCAATGCCAGCGGGTCCGCCACGAGCGAGAACGCACCGCCCGTGATCTTGCCGACCGTTAACGCAACCGCCGACGCCGCCCGGTGCGGGGCGGCGTCGGCGGTCGCGGTGCGCACCCTGGGTCAAGGCACGCTCGCACGGCGAAATACTACTGGCTCTGAGGTACCTGGGCGTACGCGGCCACGGAGGCTGCAACCGAGGCGTCCGGTTCTTCCTCGGGAGCTTCCCACGCGCGCAGGACCACCGTGGACTTACCGGCCAGCGTGATCTGCGTGGAATGATCGCGAATCTCACCGTCACCGTGTTCACCGGCGGTGTCCAGGATCTCTTCCCACTTCTCACCGTAATTGGCGGCGGGCAGGGTGAACTCCACTTCCTCGGGGGCCGAGTTGAAGTACACGATGAAGTTGACGTCCACGATCTGGCGGCCGCGCATGTCCACACCCGCGATGCCCTGTCCGTTGAGCCACATACCCATGGACCGGGTCAGCGGTTCATCCCAGTCCTGCGGCACCATGGGAGTGCCGTCCGCGTTGAGCCAGGCAATGTCCGGCATGGGATCTTCGTCCGAGAGCTCGCCCATGTCCACGGGACGGCCGTCGAAGAACTGCGAGCGGCGGAACGTGGGGTGGTTCTGCCGCAGGTGCGTGATCGCGGCCGTGAACTCGATCAACGGACCGTCCATGCGCTCCCAGTTGATCCACGACAGCTCGTTGTCCTGGCAGTACGTGTTGTTGTTACCGTCCTGCGAGCGGCCCAGCTCGTCACCGTGCAGCAGCATGGGTGTGCCCTGGGACAGCAGCAGGGTGGTCAGGTAGTTGCGCTGCTGGCGGGCTCGCAGAGCCAAGACGGCGGGATCGTCCGTGGGGCCCTCCTCACCGCAGTTCCAGGAACGGTTGTGGGACTCGCCGTCGTTGTTGCCCTCACCGTTGGCGTCGTTGTGCTTCTCGTTGTACGAGACCAGGTCGCGCAGCGTGAAGCCGTCGTGAGCGGTCACAAAGTTCACGGACGCGAACGGACGGCGGCCACTGTTCTCGTAGAGATCCGCAGAACCGGTGATCCGGGACGCGAACTCACCCAAGCTGGCCGGCTCGCCACGCCAGAAATCGCGCACGGTGTCACGGTACTTACCGTTCCATTCGGTCCACTGCGGCGGGAAGTTGCCCACCTGATAACCGCCCGGGCCGATGTCCCACGGCTCAGCAATGAGCTTGACCTGCGAGACAATGGGGTCCTGCTGCACGAGTTCGAAGAACGTGGAGAGCTTGTCCACGTCGTAGAACTCCCGTGCCAGAGCCGCGGCCAGGTCGAATCGGAAACCGTCCACGTGCATCTCCGTCACCCAGTAGCGCAGTGAATCCATGATCAGCTGCAGCGAGTGCGGGTGGCGCACGTTGAGGGTATTACCGGTGCCGGTGTAGTCCATGTAGAACTTGTGGTCATCGTCAACGGTGCGGTAGTAGGCGTTGTTGTCGATGCCCTTCATGGACAGTGTGGGGCCCATGTGATTGCCCTCGGCCGTGTGGTTGTAGACCACGTCCAGGATCACTTCGATGTCCGCCTGGTGCAGTGCGCGCACCATGGCCTTGAACTCCTGGACCTGGCTACCCAGGTGCGATGCCGAGCTGTACTCGTTGTGCGGAGCGAAGAACGCAATGGTGTTGTAGCCCCAGTAGTTGCGCAGCCCCTGGTCCAACAACGTGGAGTCCTGCACGAACTGGTGCACCGGCATCAGCTCGATCGCCGTCACACCCAGCTTCTGCAGGTGCTCGATGACCGAGGGGTGCGCAACGCCCGCGTACGTACCGCGCTGCTCCTCGGGAACCTCCGGGTGCTGCATGGTCAGGCCCTTGACGTGGGCTTCGTAGATCACGGACTTGTGGTACGGCGTGTGCGGGGTGCGGTCGCCCTCCCAGTCGAAGAACGGGTTGATCACCACGCCCTTCATCATGTGCTCGGCGGAGTCCTGATCGTTGTAGGAGTCCTCATCACCGAAGTGGTAGGAGAACATGGACTCGTCCCAGTCCATGCCACCCTCCACAGCCTTGGCGTAGGGATCGAGCAGCAACTTGTTGGGGTTGCAGCGCAGGCCTTGGGACGGGTCCCACGGGCCGTACACGCGGTAGCCGTAGCGCTGACCGGGTTGGATCTGCGGGAGGTAGGTGTGCCATACGTAGCTGTCCACGGCGGTGACGTCCACGCGGGTTTCTTGGCCGTCCTCGTCGAACAGGCACAGCTCAACCTTTTCGGCCACTTCCGAGAAGATGGCGAAATTGGTGCCTGTGCCGTCGAATGTGGCGCCTAACGGATAGGCGTGACCGGGCCAAACTTCCATGGGGTTGTCTCCTAGAGATTGATGTCTTGGCGAACGACGTTGCGTGCGCGCGGGCGCGTTGGGGCGTCATTGGCCAACACCCAAGACTAACGGGTACTTACTGTCTCTGGGTTCGTAACACCCTGCGGACGTTGGCAGCCAGCACCGTGGGGGGAACCGGGCCGTCACCATCCACCCGTGATGCAAGCGCGTGCACACCGGCTCCCAGCGCGGCCGCGGCGGCCCAGCGACCGTCCCCGCGGGCCCACTCCCCGAGCCTTCGGAGGGCCTCCGGGTGCTCGGCCACGTGCGCGAGCACCGTGCCCAGGATCCCGGCGAGGGTGTCCCCCGATCCTGCGGTGGCGAGCCAGGGGCTGGCCTGTCCGATGCTCAGGCACACTTGGTCCTGCTCCTCGGACCCGGGTGAGGCAATGATGGTGGTTGCACCCTTGAGAAGCACTGTTGCACCGGTCAGTCGGGCCGCCTCGCGTGCCCAGTGGACGGGTGCCGCTTCAATGCGGGTGCGGTCCGGGGCGTCGTCCGAGAGGCCGAATCCCTTGAGCCATGCGAAGACCTGCTCGAGTTCCCCCGCGTGCGGAGTCAGGATTTTGTGCGCACCCAGCCGTCCGTCCGCAACGGACTGCGCGGCGGCGGTGAGGGCGCCGGCGTCGAGCACGGCCGGTTCCTTGGCTTCGACCACGGCCTGGACCCTGGCGGCCTGACTCTCGTCGTCGGCGACGCCCGGGCCCGCCAACCACGCCTGCACATGAACGTCCCACGGTTGGTCGTCCGAACACACCACCTCGGGACTCTGGGCCAGCACCATGCCCCGCGTGGAGGCGTCTCCCAGGAAACGAATCATTCCGGCTCCAGTTTGCACCGCGGCGTTCGTGGACATGATTGCCGCCCCCGGATAACTGGGGGTTCCCGCAACCACACCCAAGACCCCGCGAGTGTATTTCGTGTCCGTGGCGGTCGGCCGCGGCCACGCGGCAAGGATGTCCTGGGCCTCGAGCCGGTACACGGAGGGGTGCTCCAACCGGTCTTCGATACCAATGGGAATCACCGTGAGGTGCCCCGTCAACTGTTCCCCCGGGGCCACCACGTGGGCCACCTTGGCCGCACCGAAAGTCACGGTGGCGTGGGCTTTCAGCACCGGCTCCGGAGCCTCGCCGCTATCCGCGTTCACCCCGGACACCACGTCGCACGCGACGATGCGGGGGCCCGTAGCGCTTTCGCGCCGGATAGCGTTGAAGTCCTCGACGAGGGCCGCGGCCTCCCCGCGCAGACCGCCCCACGCCCCGGTGCCCAGCATGGCATCGAGCACCAGGTGCGCAGAGGTCATTGTGGACAGCGCCTGGCCCCGGTCCAGGGCGTGAAAACCGGCGATCGACGCGTCGGGAGCTGTGTTCGGATCGGTGGCTGCACCCTGGCCTTCGAGCCGCACCACGGAACCACCCAGGGCTCGCAGGGCTTTGAGACCCTGCGGGTGAGCCGTGGAACCGGTCAGAATGGCAGTGACCATCACTCCCGCGCGGCGTAGGAACGACCCGGCCCACAGCCCATCACCACCATTGTTGCCCGAGCCCACCAGGATGACGGCCGTGGTCCCGGACAGTAAGCCCTTGCGGTTGGCGCGGCGCAAATGCGTTTCGCACACCCGGGACAAGCCCAGTGCGGCTCGGCGCATCAAGATGTCCCCGTGGCCCGCATCGAGCAGGGGCTGTTCCGCGGCGCGCACGCCGGCGCCCGTGTATGCGTCAATCACTCTTGGGACCTCCCGACCCTTCGGCCACGACAAATGCCACGGCCATCCCACCGTCGTGGGAAATCGTCACGTGCCATGTCTGCACACCGCGCCGTTCGGCCACTTCTGCGACCGTGCCCGTGGTGTGTAACCGGGGCGCACCGTGTTCGTCATTGGTGATCCAGCAGTCCTGCCAGATCATTCCGGGAGGGGCCAGCAGTGCCTTGGCCGCGGCTTCCTTTACAGCGAACCGAGCGGCCAGCGAGTTCAGGGACAGGTCGCGTTCGTGCGCCACGAACAGCCGCTCCCGCAGCCGAGGTGTCCGTTCCAGCTGTCTCTTGAACCGCTCCACATCCACAATGTCCACGCCCGTTCCCACGATCATGCCCGCCAGCCTACCCGCGGGCGCGGACACGAATGACGACGGCGGGTGCCCACCAAGGTCTTGGTGGGCACCCGCCATCGGCGATGCGTGAGTCGAAAAAAATTACTCGACGGTCACGGACTTGGCCAGGTTGCGCGGCTGATCCACGTCATAGCCCTTGGCGCTGGAGAGCTCGGCAGCAAAGATCTGCAATGGCACGGTGGCCAGCAACGGCTGCAGCAGAGTGGGAGCCTCCGGCACGTAGAAGATGTGGTTGGCGAAGTCCTTGACGGCCTCGTCCCCCTCTTCGGCGATCACGATGGTCACGGCACCGCGAGCGCGGATCTCCTGGATGTTGGAAACCACCTTGGCGTGCAACGAGTCACGGCCATTGGGGGACGGGACGATCACGAAGACCGGCTGGCCCTCGTCGATCAAGGCGATCGGGCCGTGCTTGAGCTCACCGGCGGCGAAGCCCTCGGCGTGGATGTAGGCGATCTCCTTGAGCTTGAGCGCACCTTCCATGGCCACGGGGAAGCCCACGTGACGGCCCAGGAACAGCACGGAGGAAGCGTCCTTCATGGCTTGCCCCAAATCCTTGACGTCGCCCTCGATCTCGTCGAGCACGCGCTGGATCTTTGCAGGCATGGCCTCCAGCTCGGTGAGCATGGTGGCGACCTCGTCCTTGAACATGTTGCCGCGCAGCTGTGCCAGGTACAGACCCAACAGGTAGGCCGCGGTGATCTGGGCGAGGAACGCCTTGGTGGAGGCCACCGCGATCTCGGGGCCGGCGTGGGTGTACAGCACGGCGTCCGCTTCACGGGGAATCGTGGAGCCGTTGGTGTTGCAGATGGCAACCACCTTGGCGCCCTGCTCCTGCGCGTGTCGCACGGCCATGAGGGTGTCCATGGTCTCACCGGACTGGGAAACCGCCACGACCAGGGTCTTCTCATTGACAATGGGGTCGCGGTATCGGAACTCGTGGGCCAGTTCCACCTCGGTGGGAATCCGGCACCAGTGCTCGATGGCGTAACGGGCCACCTGTCCTGCGTAGGAGGCCGTACCGCAGGCGATCACCACGATTTTGTCGATCGAGCGCAGAACGGCTTCGTCAATCTTGATCTCGTCCAGGGTCAAGCGACCGGACTCGTCCAGGCGGCCCAGCAGGGTCTGTTCCACCGCGGAAGGCTGATCGTGGATCTCCTTCTCCATGAAGGACGGATACCCGTCCTTCTCCGCTGCTGCGGCGTCCCATTCGATGTCGAAGGGCTTGCCCTCCGCCGGGTTACCGTTGAAGTCCACGATCTGGTAGTCATCGGCGGTGATGGTCACGATCTGGTCCTGCCCCATCTCCACAGCCTTCTTGGTGTAGTCGATGAAACCGGAAACATCCGAGCCCAGGAAGTTCTCGCCCTCGCCCAGGCCGATGACCAGCGGCGAGTTACGGCGCGATGCGACCACGCGGTCGGGATGATCGGCGTGCACGGCCAGCAGCGTGAAGGCGCCTTCCAGGCGACGACTCGTGTCCTGCATCGCCACGGTCAGGTCCTTGGAGTCAGCGGGCTGCGCATTGTAGGTGCGAGCCAACAGCACCGCGGCGACCTCGGTGTCGGTTTCGGACAAGAACGTCTCGCCCTCGGCGGCCAATTCGCGCTTGATCTCGTTGAAGTTTTCGATAATGCCGTTGTGGATCATGGCCAGCTTGCCGCCGTCAACCACATGGGGGTGTGCGTTGACGTCCGAGGGACCACCGTGCGTGGCCCAGCGAGTGTGACCGATACCGATCTGGGATTTCGGCAGCGGGTCCGCCTCCAGCTCGGCCAAGAGGTTGGTCAGCTTGCCCGCTTTCTTACGGTAATCCACCGTACCGTCCGCGATGACAGCGACACCGGCGGAGTCGTATCCGCGGTATTCGAGACGGCGCAGACCCTCAAGAATCACGTCCAACGCGTTGTGTCCACCGGCTTTGACGTCCGGGGATCCTACAT
>NZ_JAUNPE010000264.1 GCF_030536815.1 Kocuria sp. | reverse complement strand
TCTGTCCCACGCCCCATGCACGGTTAAGCCGGGTCAGAGAGTTGACCTGATCCACCAAACCACGCCCCGCCGCTAACGTGTTCCACAACTCGTCCAGAACGACGAAGTACCGCGTGCGCTCAATCAAGCCGTCATCGGCCATGAGGTTCGATGCTGTAACCACACCGAATCCAGCAGACCAGCACGCCATAAGCGTTGCCGCGCGCAGGTCGTTATCCGATTGAGGAATTCGAGAGAGGTCAAAGACCAATGGCCGCGACGGATCAATCTGATCCGTCGATTGACCGGCGAACATATCGCCGAATGATCCGGCGCCGCACAAAGTGTTGAATGAGCTTTCAAGCCCTTCCGTTAGCGCGTCGTACTTTGCGTCATCACCACGGTCCAGGGCTACTTCCCGCACCCGATCAGGCCGCGATCTAAGCACGCGCAGCAAGTCTGCCATCTCCGGTGGCTTCTGGGCATCCTCGTCCTGGGCGTCCTCGAGAACGCTCAAGCAACGGTCGAGCATGTTGTGCTCACGTTCGTTCAACGGACTCTTACGTTGAATCGAGATGAGGGAGGCAACCAGTCCACGACGCCGGTCATGGATCTCTGCCAGCAATTCTTCCTTGCGGGCTGCCGACAGCTGGCGGGGGGGGGGGGGCGCCCCCCCCACATCCACCGCGGGAATTCTCCCGACACCACCACCCCCCACCCCGCCGGACCCCCGAGCAGACGAGTCATGGCAACGTGCTCACCCTTGATGTCTCCCAGGATCATCGGGTTCACCCCAAAGGCGCACAGCCCCATGCACATACGACGGATCAGTGAGGACTTACCTAATCCCGGGTTGGCCATCACAAAGGCCGAGGGATTCGAAATCAGGCGTAGCTTCATGAACCAGGAAATCGGGTCACAGCACACCGGTTCGCCCGTCATCACGTTCCGGCCAAGTGGCACACCCACAATGGGTGAGCCTCCGCCGAGGGGGAATGGATACAGGCCGCAAATCTGGTAGTTGGTGCCACGAATCTCTTGGTACGCATGCAGTGATTTGGCTTCTCCCAGGCCGCGCCCGACGTAGCCACGCGCACCAGCCTTCCGGACTTTTTTGACCGCAGTGCTTCCAAAGGTCTTCTTTTTCTGGGGGGATTTTGCTTTGGCGCTTCTCATGACAGGGCACTCCTTACAGATTTCGGTAGGGCCAGCATCTCCGGGACCACAAGGCCCAGCGGCAACCCCACTGCGAATGCTGAGTCTTGCGCTCCGTAGGCGGGTTCGATGCGGATGCGCGCGCCCACCGCGAGGTTGTCCATCATCGAATCGACCATCGCCCGGTTTCGTGGATCCTCAACCGTGGCGGTAACAATCAACGCGAAGTTCAGCAATCCAGCTCCTTCGGCTTCCTCCTCTTCCGTTGCCTTGGCTGCACGCATCTCCCGTGACTGGCGTGAGGACACACGATCACTGGAGGAACTGTTGAACGTTGCGGTGTTCAAGTCTTTTTCCACTAGCTGTGCAGCTGCCGCTGGATCAATCGGACGGTAAAGCAAGGTGATGCGCTTACGCATCAACTCGGAGTTCGGAGCAATCAGACTCTGAAGTACCCGTGATTGAACCGCAGAACGCGGGGGTACCGACATGGTCCAGGTCTTGGACCATGCGTTGTCGTGGTGATACCAGTCCCACTCCGCGTCATGTGCTTGGGGGCCAACTTCATTCCAGTTCAGCATGGGTGCTTTGCCTTGAGCATGGGCCTGATCAAAAAGCACCGCTTCATGAGGGTCATAAGCAACTCGCACGACTTCGCATAGCTCCTGTGCGGTCACGGGTTCAACCGCTCCCGCTCCGGTGTTTCCTAGACCCAGAGTGATATTCGGCAACCGAGAGGCCAAATCTGTAGCGACTTCTGCTTCTGAGCGGCTCTTGCCGCCAGACCGCAACGCGGCCTTGTACGTCAGACTCGTGTACGCCTTGGTGACGGTTGAACCTGAGGGCAGCATCTCGACTGCTTCCCGGATGACCTCCTGGGCGAACGCGGGGCTGTCTTCTTGGATCTCTGACTCGACTCTGCGTGCTAACCGGAATCCCGAATCTGGGGCGGTTTCGACCGTTACTGCCGCCTGGACGAGGCCAGGTTCGTCAGTGAGTTGCCCCAGCCACATTGAGTAACGGTCAACCCAGCGATTCACTTGATCTTGATCGACCATGCCGCCCGCGTCGGGTTCAGAACCAAGCACCGCGGTGTAGTAGTTCTTCTGAGGGATACGTACCATTGCA
>NZ_JAUNPE010000106.1 GCF_030536815.1 Kocuria sp. | reverse complement strand
CGCGCTCGCGTTGACGCCGTGTCTCCCGGTTCCGAGATCGTCGCGGACCTGGTGGGCGAGCGTGCCGAGCGCGTTGCACCCCAGCCCGCGGCCCAGACCGGCAACGGTGGTGGCCAGGGCGGTCGTGGTTCCAAGCCGCGCTCCGGTGGTCGTAACGACGGCGCTCGCTCGGGTGGTCGCAATGGCGGCCGTTCCGGCGGCGGTCGCTCGCGCACCGAGCGGGGCGGTTCACCTCGTGACGGTGCTGCCCGTACCGAGAGCAAGCGTTCCGGTGGTACACGCTCGGGCGGTGCACGCAGCAACGTCTCGCGTTCCGACGCCGCCGGTTCCGGTAACCGTCGCTTCAACGGTAAGTCGCAGGGTGCGGGTTCGGCATCGGGTGCTCGTGGCGACAAGGCTCGCGGGGAGAGCGCCACGTCCACTCAGCGTCCGCACTCGAGCGGTCAGACCCCGGACCGTGCGACCGCTGCGGCCCAGCGCCGTCGTCGGGCGAATCGCCAGGACCAGGGCGCGCGCTAAACCCGGGTACTGACACAGCAGGGCGGCCAGTTTCACTACGAAACTGGCCGCCCTGCTGTGTGCATGCGGTTCGTGGGCCTGATGCGTGTGCGTCACGGCTTGAGCGTGCGCAGCAAATCCAGGGTGAGCTCCGAGTGGTTGGGCACGTGTATCACGCCGGGTTGGGCCGGGATTTCCTGCTCGCCGGGGACCGCCACGGTGATGATGCCGGCGGCAACACCGGCCTGCGCACCAGATGGAGAATCCTCAATGACCACGCAGTCCTCGGGTTTCACGCCCAGACGCTTGGCCGCTTGCAGGTAGGCATCCGGGTCCGGCTTGGGCTTCACACCCGCGGCGACCTCTTGATCGCCGATAATCACCTGAAAAAGGTTGTCCGGCGCAATCGAGGCCGTGTACTTGGCGACGTCCGTGGTGGCATTGGTGACAATGGCCGCGGGGATACCCGCTTCCGCGAGATCCTTCAACAGCGGCTCGACGCCGGCGATGAAGCCGGGCGGGTCCGCTTCGAGGATTTTCTCTAGCACGGTGTAGAACTCCTGGAACACCTGATCCAGATCACCGGGCACACCGAGTTCGCTGAGCCGCTCGACCGTCTTGGCGATGGGCTGACCCAGCGTTGCGTCCGTGTCCGCTTGGGTCCACTCCCCGCCGTGGGTTGCCGCCAGTTGCTCCTTGCCCTGCGCCCATAAGGGTTCGGTGTCCACCAGTGTTCCGTCGTGATCGAAAAGTACTGCGCGGGGGAATGAAATATCGGTCATGGTGTCACTGTACTGGCCGGAAGATTCAGTTCCACGACGGTGAGCAGCACGGGTGTGTGCTGCATGCCCATGGTTCGGTAGCGGCGCACTTACGATGAAGACATGAGCTCCTACGAGACGCATCCCCGCGAATTGCACCGACCTGGTTCTGTGTGGCGGCGCGCGTTGCCCAGGATGATGCCCACGGTGGCCATGGTGTTGGTCATCTGGGTTGTCTTCGGGCGCATAGCTGTGGATGCGCTGGGGTCGCTCGTCTGGGTGTACGCCTTTGCCCTGGGCCTTCCGCTGATGGTGCTGCACACCGTAGCCGCGGTGCTGTTCGGCAGGGACGCAAAGCTCTATCCCTCGGAGTCGGTGAGCCTTCGGGCGAGTCTCACGGTGATCGGTTCGTGGATCGTCACGGCGCTGTTCGGGTTCTTCCTTCCGGATTCCACGCCGGACGGCACCGCATCCGTGTTCACCGCACTGACCGGCCCGGACATGATGGGGATCTCCTACGGCTTTGCCAATACCTTGGGCGTGATGTCCGTGGCCATGGCGGTCGCCCTGGTATTGCTGGCGCTCACCGACCTCCGCAACACCCGGCGGGCGCTGCGCGGTGAACCGCTCAGCGAGGACGAGATACTTGACCGCATGGAGGCCCAGCGTGCCCACGGTGAGCCGAGGCGCGGAAGTGGCGCGGCGGCGTCGTCGGAATCCAGGCGTCCGTGACGCGGCAACTGGCGTCACCGCGGCTCATCTTGCGGCCCTATTCCCCGGGGGACGCGGCCTTCGTCCGGGGCCTGTATTTGCGCCCGGAGGTGCAGCGTTACCTGGGTGACGGCACCCAGCGAGTGCGGACAATGATCGAGGCACGGGCCAAGATCAACGCGTGGAACGAACGCTATCTGGCCGAACCGGCGCAGGGGCTGTGGGCGGTGTGCCGCAAGGATGGCACCATAACCGGGTCCTTGCTGCTCAAACCCATCCCGGACAGCGTCACTGCGGTTGAACGGGACACCGAGATCGGGTGGCATTTCCATCCTGACCACTGGGGTCACGGCTACGCCACCGAAGCGGCCCGTGTGGTCCTGGACCACGCCTTCGCGTGCGGCCTCGAGCGCGTGGTGGCCGTGACCAACCCGGCCAATACGGCATCGCAGGCCGTGTGCCTGCGTCTGGGCATGACGCATCTGGGCCTGAGCGACGCCTATTACGACGCCGCGTGCGAACTCTTCGACATCACCGCACCGACCGCGGGAAAGGAGCCGGGTGGCGAGCAATCCTGATCTGGTCATCGGCGAGGACGGGCTCGCGCGGCCCGTGTGGGCCGCCAAGGATCCGCTGCTGCGTGAGTACTACGACACCGAATGGGGCATGCCCGTGCGGGACGAGGCCGGGATGTTCGAGCGCGTGGCGCTCGAGGCCTTTCAGGCCGGACTGTCATGGCGTACGGTGCTGGCCAAGCGGCCGGCCTTCCGAGAGGTGTTCGAGCACTTCGAGCCGGACCGGGTGGCGGCCTTCGGTGAATCCGACGTGGCCAGGCTGGTGCAGGATCCGCGCATCATCCGGAACCGGCAGAAAATAGTCGCCACCATCACCAACGCGCAGGCCACGGTGGTGCTGCGCGAAGACGGAGGACTGGTGGATCTGGTGTGGTCGTTCAAACCAGAGCTCACCCCGGAACCGATGACGTTCGCCGAGGTACCCACCGGCTCGCCCGAGTCCAAGGCCCTGTCCAGGGAGCTCAAGAGACGCGGGTTCACGTTCGTGGGCCCCACCACGATGTTCGCCCTGATGGAAGCAATCGGGGTGGTGGACACCCACCTGATGGGCAGCCATCGGCGTGGGACGTCCGGGGTCTGGGCCTGACGCACAAGCACACGTTCATCTCACCTCGATACGGTGGAACCGAGGGCGCCGACCCGCGTCCCATGGCCACACAGCCTTCCCGGCTAGGAAAGGACATCACATGGCACGTTTCACCGACAAGGTAGTCATCATCACCGGCGCAGCATCCGGCCTGGGCCTGGAATCTGCCGTTCGCATTGCCTCCGAAGGCGCCGATCTGGTTCTGGTGGACCTCAAGGAAGATGCACTGGAAGCCGCCAAGGCCCTGGTGCTCGGAACCGCGCCCGAGGCCAAGATTTTGACCGTGGCCGCAGACGTCTCCGACGAGTCACAGGTCCAGAAATACGTGGACGCCACCGTCAACGAGTTCGGCAAGATCGACGGCTTCTTCAACAACGCCGGTATTGAAGGCCGGCAGAACCTCACCGAAGATTTCGGATCCGACGAGTTCACCAAGGTGGTGTCCGTCAACCTCAACGGTGTGTTTTACGGCATGGCGGCGGTCCTGAAGGTCATGCGCGAACAGGGTTACGGTTCCGTGCTGAACAGCGCGTCCGTGGGTGGTATCCGCGGCGTGGGTAACCAGTCCGGTTATTCCGCCTCCAAGCACGGCGTGGTGGGCCTGACCCGCAACTCGGCCGTGGAGTACGGCCAGTACGGGATCACCATCAACGCGATCGCCCCGGGCGCCATCATGACCGCAATGGTGGAGGCATCGCTCAAGCAGATGGATCCCGAGAACTGGGAAGAAGCGGGCATGCAGTTCGTGTCCGTGAACCCGTTCAAGCGGTTCGGCAAGCCTGAAGAGGTGGCCTCGGTGGTTGCTTTCTTCCTGTCCGGTGAGGCCCCGTTCGTCAACGGCACCGTGCTCCCCATCGACGGCGGTCAGTCAGCCAAGTACTGACGGTCGCGGCCTCGGCCCGCTCGACGACGCCGCTCAGGCAATTGCCCCGCGAATCCCGCCGATTCGCGGGGCAATTGCAGTTCACGGAAGTTACTGACCTCGGCGGCGCAGATACGTCTGGCCGTTAGCGTCCTTGACCATTTCGAAGTCGTTTTGGAGGTTGTCGTACCAGTCCTTGGCCTCGTCGCTCATCTCCGTGTTGCCGCGCAGATTCATGGAACTACGGTTCGCGGGCCCCACAAAGCGCATGACGAAATTGTCGAAGCGGCGGAATTTGCTCGGTTTGCGCGGAGCAGGCTGCTCGGACGGGGAATCGCTGTTCACTGTGGGTCCCTTCGGAAACGGCGGGCGAGGTGCTGCACACACAGCGTCCATGAACATGTTTACTACTGAGCTTAGTGCACTAACTGGTACCCGGTGGGTGCGAGGAGGGCCCCCGACCGTTTCCGGTCAGGGGCCCTCAGTAGTACGCACAACAGTCAGGCATCACGCCTGCTGGGTGTTGTCCTTGACGTTCTTAGCGGAATCCTGAGCCGAATCCTTGAGCTGGCTGGCTTCCTGCTGGCCCTGGGACTTGACCTTCTCCGCACCGGACTGTGCGGTTTCCTTGACGGACTGCGCGGCTTCCTGAGCCGGTCCCTTCAAGTCCTGCGCAATGTTCTGCGCAGCTTCCTTGGTGGAGTCCACGGCGCTCTGAACGTGCGGCTGAACGCGGTCCGCGGCCTCCGCCACGAGTTCCTGCTCCTTCTGACTCGAAGGAAGCAAAGAACCGACCAACCAGCCGGCACCCAGGGCGATCAAGCCCGCAGCCATCGGGTTGCCGCGGGTCTTGGCCTTGGCGGCGGCCGGCGCATTGCTGACGGCGTTGCTTGCCTGATCCATGCGGTAGGAGGCCTCATCGCGCAGATCGCGGGCGTCGTCCTTGGAACCCATGATGGATTCGCGCACATCCTGGATCTTGTTGCGGGCCTTGGTCTTCTGACGGTCCACAACGTTCTCGGGGGTCACCTTCTCGGTGACGGCGTCCACGTCGGCGCTCAAGCGAGCACGGGTGGCTTCGATCTCGGCGCGGATTTCTTCGGGGTTCTGCTGGCTCATCGGGTCTCCTTAGAGGGATTCACGGTATCCGGGATTTCGCTGACGGTTTCGCGGGTTCTCGGCAGGGGATTGCTGGTGGCTTGCGCGATCTTCCGCTTGCCCTTGTCGAGGTTCTTCTTGCCCACCGCGGCGAGGATCGCAGCGATGATGGCCCAGATGACAGCGACGATCACTGCGGACCAGCCAAGGCCCATCAGGTTGCCCAGTCCCCACATGAGGGCGAGGGACAGGAACAGGAGAACGAAGTGACCGGCTACGCCGGCACCACCCAGCATGCCCGCACCCTTACCGGCGTCTTTTGCCGAGTCCGTGGCTTTCTGGACGGCCTCGGTCGCCTCCGCCTTGGCAAGAGCGATCTCCTGCTGAATCAGAGTGGTGAGGTTGGTGCTCAGCGATTTGAACATCTCGCCGAGGGATTCCTCCTCTGCGCGCCGCTCGGGTTCTGTCGGTGGAATGGGGTGGCTCATCGACGCTCACCATCCTGTCCGGGGTAAGCGGAACCGGGAACCTGGTCGGTGTAGGTGCGAGGCGCAGTGGCTTCGGTTTCGACGCGGTACGCGTAGGTCTCGTCGGCAGCGGGAGTGCCGTAGGCGCGGGGCTGTCCACCGCCAGCGTTGTTGCTGCTGCCGATCTCATCGCTGTCCTTGGCGCTGCGGGTTGCGCGCCCGGCGAGCAGGCCGATGCCGGCAGCAATGGCCAGGAACGTGCCGGGGCGGCGGGCTGCAAATCGACGCACGTCGCCGAGTAGATCCTCAGCGTTCTTGTTCTCCAAGGACGCGGCAAACGAATCAACGGTGCCGGAGACATTGCCGAGCAGACCGGATACGTAGTCGGTTTCGGGCTTCTGGCCCTGGGAAATGGCGTTGACCTCGTCGCTGACGGAGCGCGCGGTAGAAGCGAGTCGCTCCTGCTGCGGGCCAACGTAGCTCTGCAGATCGTCCTTGAGTTGGCCCAGGAGGTCCTTGGCCTGGTGTGCGGCTTCGTCCTTGGCGGCAACAGCCTGATCCTTGGCGGTCTCCTTCACTCGTCGGCCGGATCCGGCCGCCTCGTTCTTGAGCTGCTGACCTTCGGCCTTGCCGGTCTCCGCGGCGATGTCCTTCTTGGACGGCGCTTCGGTGGAACCTTGGGTGTTGGCCTGGTGGCCGCCCGGACGCTGGTTGTTCTTGTTGCTCATAGTGGCACCTTTCATACAACACATGGTCGACTTCCTAAGCTTACAGATCTTTTGTCAACAAGTAAGGGTACATATCATTTTTCAGCTCAGGGCAATGGGTGAGGGCGACCGTCTCGGGGAACACCGGCTTGACCGTCGCGGCCGGTCAGGAAGTGCTCGCCGGCCTGCGCGCCCCGATCGAACAGGTTGAGCTTCTGCTCCCGGGAAATGTCGAAATCGGTGCTTCGATAACCGGTTGTGTCCACGAAGACGGTCCGGGCGGTGACCTCCGGGTCGTTGATGTGAATGCTGTCTCGAGCGTTGATCAGGGTCGCCATCACCGACACCGCGTACTGGAACGTGTTGTGGTTGGGTCGCCATCCGGTGCTGGCGGTCTCTTGCGCGGACAGCTTGACGCCAATGGTGGGCCAGCGCGGGGGCAGGAGGTCCGTGCGGTCGAAGATGTCCACCGGGAACCGGGACAGCAGGCCACCGTCCACGCCCAGTACCGAGCGGTGGCCGACCACACGGGGGTCCGCCGGCAGTCGGCGGGGCCGGAAGAAGAAGGGAATCGCGGCCGAGGCGTAGAGCGCATCGGCAACGGGTTGGTCATCGGGGTCCACGCCCAGCCGGTCTCGGTAGTCCCACGGCAGGCGTAGGACACGACCGCGGGAGATGTCGGAGACCACGACCACGAGCTTGTAGTGCTGCTCCGGGGGCAGTGAACTACCGGGGTCCTCCTGGCGCAGGTCGGCCCACGTCCGCACTCCGAGGTCCGCGAGCAGATCGGTGAGGAACGCGTGCAGAGTCCGACTCCGGTACATGCCCTGGTGCAGCAGCAACCCCTCAACCTGGCCCAGCGCGGGGACGCACCGGAACAACGGGGCGACGTCCTCGAATTCAGTGAAGTCCTGGCCGAGCATCACCTGCTTCATGAACTCGACCGATGCGCCCGCTGCGGTCAGCGCGCCGACAATCGCACCCGCCGAGGTCCCGGCGACGCGCTGGAACTCGTAGTTCCCGGGTCCTTTATTGAGCGCGCTGATCGCTCCAATCAAGCCGGGCAGCTTGGCGCCTCCACCCTCGAGCACCAAATCCGCAAGCGCCATGGTTCCTCCGTCCGTGAGCCGGGATGACAGTCAGTATGCTACGGGGCGGCTCCGGCGCAGGCAGACGCCGCGGGCCGTCGGCCAGGCGGCGCCCCCGGTGCTGAACGTAATTCCTACGTCAGGGCGAAAGGACGGATGATCGCCGTGGTGTCTTAGC
>NZ_JAUNPE010000263.1 GCF_030536815.1 Kocuria sp. | reverse complement strand
GTCATGGGTGCGCCCCGGCAATGGGCGATCGCCGTCAGCGACGGAGATCCGCCTGGTCGTGGCTGCGGCCGGGCGATGGGCTCCCGCCCTCGGTGGGCGCATCACCCGCGCGGCGAGGATGCTGGTCCTCCGTCAGGAACCATGCGTCGAGAATGCGTCGTGCGCGGCGTCCGGTCTCGGCCTGGTGCTCCTTGGGTGATTTTGCAAGGGGAAGCGCCAGCATTTGCACGGCCACGAGCAGATCCTCGGCCGTCGTGTGCGAGGTGATCTCGCCCGCTTCGACGGCCGCGGCGTGAATACACGCAACGACCGTACGTAGTTGGGTGAGCAGTGCCGATTCGCCCGCGCCCCCCGAACGCGAATTTTTTGCCTTACTCGAAACGTCCGTCCCGCTGGTGGACACAATCTCGATGAGCGCGGAGGCTTCTGCCGCCTGTTCCTCAATGGCGTCGAGCAGTGCCGAGAAGGGGCGCTCCGCCTGCGTTGCATGTTTTTCCACCTCGGCGAGGTTCGTTTCGAACACTCCGGTGGCAAGAGCGAGGCGGTCGGGGAAGTGCCGGTACAGGCTTCCCTGCCCGACATTTGCCCGTTGTGCGATCCGACTCAACGGAACGTTGCCGCCGCCGGAGGCGAATTCGATCCGTGCCGCCTCGATCAATGCCTGACGGTTTGCCGGCCCCGCAGAGGGGCCCCAGTTCCGTTTCCGTGCTGGGACCGAACGTGCTCCTGCGTCGTCGTGGGTGGTCAACGCATCAGTCATGCACTGACTCTACTACCGGACAATGTTGTCCGGTAGGGTGAGAGTTCACGTAGAAGGGCGGTCTCGGATGGAACTCAAGAACAAGGTTTTCGCTGTCACGGGCGGGGGCGCGGGCATTGGTCGGGCCACCGTCCTCGCACTGCTGGCGCGCGGTGCCACCGTTGCGGCCGTGGACCTCAACGAGTCCGGCCTTATCGAAACGCAGGCCGTGGCGGGCGGAACCAGCCGGTTGAGCATCCACGTGGCGAATATCGTTGACCGCGAGGCAGTATTTGCCCTCCCGGAAAAAATTGCCTCGGTGCACGGGGACATTGACGGTCTGGTCAACATCGCGGGCATCATCCAGCCCTTCGTGCATGTCAGCGAGCTGGATTTCGAGCTCATGGAGCGGGTGATGGACGTCAACTTCTGGGGCACGGTGAACATGACCAAGGCGTTCTTGCCCGTGCTGCTGCGGCGTCCGACGGCGAGCCTGGTCAACGTCTCCAGCATGGGCGCGATCCTGCCCGTACCCGGGCAGACGGCTTACGGCGCGTCCAAGGCCGCGGTGGCCTTGTTCACCGAGGGACTGTTCGCGGAGTTGCAAGACACCCCTGTCGCGGTGACCGAGGTCTTCCCCGGTGGGATCGCCACGGACATCATGAAGAACTCCGGTGTTGAACGCGCCAACAAAGATCAAGGGAATACCGCACCGAACACAACGACTGCTCCAGAGGCTGCGAGGCAGATCGTCGATGCGATCGAGAAAGAGCGCTTCCGTGTGCACATCGGCCGGGATGCGAAAATGTTCGACAAGCTCAGCAGACTCATCCCCGAGCGGGCCATCCGTCTGATTGCGCAGAAAATGAAAGACGTCGGCTGATGAACGGTGTGCATCCCGAGCTTCGAGGCGCGCTCGAACGCCTGCCGAAAATTGCTCCCACCTCCCGTTTGAGCAGGTTCGTCGGACGACAAGGACCAAAACTCCTGCGCTCGCGGAAGACTCCCGGCGTCACCGTCTCGCACCTTCGCGACGGACAGTTCGGAGCACGACTGTATCGCCCCGACACCGCGGCGCCTCGACCGGCACTGCTCTGGGTGCACGGCGGGGGCCTGGTGATCGGCGCCCCGAAGCAGGACGATCCGCTGTGCGCCGACACGGCCGCGCAACTGGGCGTCACCATTGTTTCCGTGCAGTACCGGCACGCGCCCGAGCACCCTTTTCCCGCGGCGTTCGACGACGTATTGCATGCCTGGGAGTGCCTGCTCACTCACGCCAGCGGTCTCGGCATCGATCCCACGCGCATCGCACTCGGCGGGGAAAGCGCAGGAGCCGGTCTTGCCGCAGCGGCAGTGCAGCGCATTCGAGATCGCGGTGGCATTCAGCCCTGTGCGCAATGGCTTTTCGCCCCGATGCTCGATGACCGTACGGCAGCCCGGCGCGACCTCGACGCGGGGGACCATCCGGTGTGGAACAACACGGTCAATCGTTTTGCCTGGGCAAGTTACCTCGGTCGTGAGCC
>NZ_JAUNPE010000262.1 GCF_030536815.1 Kocuria sp. | reverse complement strand
CCCCAGAACGATGAAAAAACCGTGGCCATCCTGACGCACCTGTCCGGGCCCCTTGCCGCGATCATCTCGGTGGGTTGGCTGGGCTTCCTGGGCCCGCTGATCGTGTGGTTCATTTACAAGGACAAGAGCCCGTTCCTGCGAGCGGCCTCCGCCGGTGCCTTCAACTTCAATGTGACCCTGTGGATCATCAACGTGATCGGTTGGATCTGCATCGTCACGGTCATCCTGTTCCCGGTGGGGCTCATCCTGATCGCCGCCTACTGGGTCCTGCTCCTGGTTTGCCACATCATGGCGGCCGTGCGCGCCAACAACGGCGAGGTCTACCGCTACCCCATGCAGCTGCCCATCCTGCGCTGAGGTCGGCTGCGGCGTTACGGGCCCTGCCGCACGTAGGTGGGAGACAAAATCGACGGCCGTTATTTTCCACCCGTGCTGACAAGGGTGTACGCGCGTGGGAAACTGATGTCCAGCAAATCTCCCGAGCTCGTGCGCGGCACCATCGAAGGCGAAAGAGGATGTCATGATCGACAACGGCTCCACTGACAATTTCCGGATCGGACAGCCCGGCGGGAACCTATCGGGGATGGGACGGTCCGAGACCACCGGGCGTCATGTGGTGGTCTTCGCCGAGACGGAGGACGCGCCGCAGCAACTGCTGCGGGACGCGGGGTTGAACCGGGTGGTCGATTCCCGTGATCTTGGGGAAGGCATGGACGTCTCCGCCGCCGGCGGGGCCGATGCCATCGTCTTCCACAATCTGAACATCGCGGTGGTCAGTGCCGAGGTGGGCCAGCTGGCGGCGCTGCAGACCTCCACCGCGCGTGCGGGGGCCGTGCTGTCGGTCTCACCCGAACTGATCCACCACGTGCTCGCGCCGACCTCGCCGGAGGAACTCACGGCGGCCTACCGGCTGGTCGTGGGGGACCTGGCGCAACACATGCAACTTGGGGACGCCCCGGAGCCGCCGCCCGCCGCCCCGCCGTACTTTCGGGACACGGACGAGTACACGTGGGGCCTGCAGGCCGTGCGGGCGATCTCCTCCCCGTACTCAGGCAAGGGCGTGAAAGTTGCGGTGCTGGACACCGGCTTCGACCTGGAGCACCCGGACTTCGCCGGGCGCTCCGTCACGGTTCAGTCCTTCATCGAGGGCGAGGACCCGCAGGACGGGCACGGGCACGGCACCCACTGCATCGGCACCTCGTGCGGGCCGCGCACCCCCGGCATGGGGCGGCGCTACGGGATCGCCTACGAGGCCGAGATCTACGCGGGCAAGGTGCTCAGCAACGAGGGCTCGGGAAGCGACGCCCAGGTGCTGGCCGGGATGAGCTGGGCCATCGACCAGGGATGCGCGGTGATCTCCATGTCGCTGGGTGCGGACGTCGCCGAGATCCATCCGCCGTACACGGCTGCGGGTCGCCGCGCCCTGGACCAGGGCAGCCTGATCGTCGCCGCCGCCGGCAACAACGCCGACCGGGTGAACGGGAACTTCGGGTTCGTCGGATCACCGGCCAACAGTTCTTACATCATGGCGGTCGGGGCCCTGACCCAGCAGCTGGACGTCGCGTTCTTCTCCGCCCGGACCCTGGACGTCAACGGCGGGCAGGTGGATGTGGCCGGTCCCGGCTTCCAGGTCTACTCCTCCTGGCCCATGCCCCAGCGCTACAACACCATCAGCGGCACCAGCATGGCCACGCCGCACGCGGCGGGGGTCGCGGCGTTGCTCGCGGAGAAGACCGGGTACCGCGGGCGGGAGCTGTGGTCGGAGATCGTCCAGAACGCCCGTCGCTTGCTCGCGCCCTCCGTCGACGTCGGCGCCGGTCTGGTCATCGCGCCGCAATAAAAAAACGGGGACATGCCATGAAGAACATCACCGTGACCGTGGACGACTCTTACCTGGCCGCCATGGGAGACGTGGTCGAGCAGCTGCGAGCCCACGGGATGCGAGTGGACCAGGTGCTGTACTCGGTGGGCATCATCACCGGGCGCGCCCCCGATCAGGAGTGCTCCGCGCTGGGCGCCGTGAAGGGGGTGGGATCCGTGGACGAACAGCAGCGGTTCCGGGTCCCCCACCCCGACTCCGAGATCCAGTAGGCGTGAGCTGCGAGACAGCCCGTTTCATCCCCATATTGTTGAACAATCCCTTGTGGAGATTGTTGAACAACCTGTAGTCTTCCGGCATTACGTCAATCTGTGACCCCAGTCACCCGACACATCGGATGAAGACATGCCGACAGAAGCACCCCGGCCGGCGCAACCTGCCCAGCCCTC
>NZ_JAUNPE010000261.1 GCF_030536815.1 Kocuria sp. | reverse complement strand
GGGAGGGCCGGGTGTGGCTGAATGCCGTCAGGACAAACTCCGATCACACCATGACGTGTGTCACCCATCCCTGATCGTCACCGCCCACTGCAGGACGCTTCCCGTGATTTGAGGGGTTTGGTCGGAAGCGAGAAAGCCAATCGGGGCGGTAGCCACCACGCGTACTCCGTGCGGTGCGGTTTTCATCGCGAGGGGCGCCATCAGCGGCATTGACCCCCGCCGCCAGTATGCAGCGGGGCCGCGCTCGACCGCTATTTGCCGTGTCGCGTGAGGACATCCTCCACAACGGCGGTCTCGGCGCCTCGGACATCCCAGCCACCGGTGATTTCGTGGAAATCCCGGGCGGCCGCGGTGATGTCGAACTTGCTCACGTCGCGCGGCGGGTTGGAAGTTTCCAGCACGTGGATCAGATAGGTCTCGGCCTCGGCCAGTGCCTGCGGTTCATTCATGGTGTGTCCTTTCTCCGGGAGGGACCAGGGTTATGGACCCCTGACCCGTCCATTGGGCACGCTTTGATAGGCGTGCTTTTAACGGGCCAGTGTGCCCGCAGCTCTTCACAAGGAGTGCTTGGTCTCCGAGTCCTGCTCCTCGGCGGCTTCCGCGTCGTTCTGGGTGGCCCCCAGTTTTCGAGGGCGCAGTTGTTCCAAGCGCATACGCTGGTATTTCCACCGCTGGGCCATGGTGGCCTTGGCCTCGGCGCGGTCCTTGGCGTTGAGCGGGTCGTCCCCCAGCACCGGATCGTGCCCGGCCTGATAACCCTTGGCCCACACCTGGATGACCGCCCACGCCAGAGCCGTGTACGGCACGGCAAGGATGGCCCCGAAGATACCCCCCACCAAGGTGCCCACGGTCAAGGCCAGCAGGATGACCAGCGCATGCAGACTCAGGGTGCGGCCCATGATCACCGGCTGAAGAATATTTCCTTCCACCTGGTTGACCACGATGATCCACGCCACCAGGGCCAGGGCGATCACGGGACCGTTGGTGACCAGGGCCACCAACGCCGCCAGAATGCCCGCGAGTGTCGCGCCCACCACGGGGATAAACGCGGTGATGAACACGATGACCGCCAGAGGAATGGCCAGCGGAACACCGAAGATCAAGAGGAACGCGCCAATGAACACGGCATCGACCAGGGCGACCATTGCGGTGCCGCGCACGTAACCACCCAGCACCTCGGAACTGCGGTCAACCGATTCGGCCAGTTTGGCCCGGCGTTCGCCCCGGGTCCACCGCAGCGCAAAGTTCCACATCTTCTCCCCGTCCTTGAGGAAGAAGAACAACACCACCACCATGAGCACCGCCCCGGTGACGAACTGCGTGGCCGCACTGATACCGCTCAGGGCACCACCGGCAAGACTTCCGCTGGAAATGAATTCACCGGCCTGGCGAGCCGCAGCGTCAATGGTGGCGGTGTCGATGGGTATGGGGCCGGAGGTGATGAACCGCTGCAGTTCGTTCCAGCCCTGTTCCGCCTGGCTGGCCAGGGTGTCCCACTCGCTCAGAACGGAGTAGACGATGCCGGTCAGGATGAGCCCTACCAAGGTGAGGATCCCCAAGAACGCGGCCAGGGTCGCGAGTAAATTGGACCAGCCCTTACGCTCGAGCCACTTCACGACCGGCCCCACTGCCGAGGCGAGGATAAGGGCCACGAGCAGCGCAATGATGACCACCTTGACCCGAAGCAGCACCCATAACAAGCCCGCCACCACGGCGGCGATGAGTACGATCTGGGCGGCTCGGGAGCCGGCCCGGCCCAGGGAGTCCGACCAAGGACTGATTGCGGGGGTCAAGGACTGTGCGGCGTCGCCGAGGTCCTGAACGCCGCTGGTCGCGGAATCCTGCAGTTCGCGCCGGGCTGCCTCAACCTGCGCGGCTGCCGCGGCGTCTATTCGGGACGATCCCCGGTGGTCCAAGGGAGAGGATGCAGAGGCATCGGGAGTGTCCATGAGAGGGCTCCTCAAGACTATCGGGGCAACGCATTGTGAATGCTGCCGTTCAGGGTTACGCGGGGAGTGCTCCACAACCCTAAGCCAGATGACGAATATTGTCGTCAGCCACGGCGTGGGCGCCCAAGCTCGCCCCATGGAGGTCGCCCCGTGGACCCTGCCCTCGATCACGCGCGGCAGAAACAGTCCGGAAAAGTATTACACTCATGTACTAATTGTAGTAACGTGGATCACGATCCGGATTTGACGTACTGGATAATCTCGTGATCCCGACCACATCCGGCCGGGTCACCTCCCCTAAACTTTCAACCAGCAGAGCCGCACGCA
>NZ_JAUNPE010000260.1 GCF_030536815.1 Kocuria sp. | reverse complement strand
GGCCAGCCCGTAGTGGGTGGAACCAGGTGCCGATTCTTACCCGCCGGTCGTCTGGCGGGGAGCTTCAGTTCGGTCTGTCTCCGTGGTGCTTCCGGGCTCACGGGGCGAGCCGTATCCCACGGAGGTGCCGTCGGTGATCTCGACCTCGTCCTCCCACGGCACCCGATAGCGTTCGGCGGCGAGGTCGGTCATGTAGGTGTACGGGCAGTCCCGGGCCCCGCCGCGCACGGCGACGTATCCGCGATGCCCCAACTGGTAGATGTTGTTCTCCACACCCCAGCTCCTGCGGGCCTGGTCGGCGCGGCTAGGAATTACCTCGCCGGTCACTATGCGGTCCGGTGAGTTGTCCCCGTGCTCCAGGACGGTGCCGTCGACGTCGCAGATCATGGCCTCGCCGATGGACCAGATGCCGGTCGCGTCCGCCCCGGTCAGGGCGACCGAAGCAGTGTAAGCCACGTTGGTGAAGGCATTGACCTGGTTCGTGATCCGCCACGCGTGGCGTATGGGGTCGGTGTAGCCGGCCGTGCGCAGGATGACGTTGGCGCCCTTGTAAGCCGCCTCCCGAGCCATCTCCGGCAGCATCCCGTCGTGGCAGATAAGTAGGGCCAGCTTGGACCCGGCAGGCCCATCGCATACCGGGATGCCGAGGTCCCCGGGTTCCCAGGGCTCCAACGGCACCATCGGGTGCATCTTCCGGTAGTACAGAACAATCTCGCCAGCGGCATCGACGATGATGCCGCTGTTGTAAGGAGCACCGTTGGGGTTGCGTTCCATGAGTGAAAAACATCCCCAGACGGAACTATCGGCGCATGCGCCGCGCAGGATCTCCACCTCCGGGCCGTCCAGGTCACAGAGCATCTCATCCCGAGCCCAGACCTTGGGGTTCAACCCGTTGAGGCTGTACTCGGGGAAGACCACCAGGTCCGTCGTAGGCAAGCCGGCCTTGGCGCCCTTCACCATGCCGGCGATCTTCTCGGCAGTCACGCACCATCCGATGGGCCAGCCTGACCCATCTGAACTTATGAGCGAAATGCACCCTCAGCACCGTGGGAAGAGACAGCACCTAGGCTTTATTGCATGGGCAACACACCTGCGGCGATCTATCTACTGGTCTAACCGCTGACGAAAACTCAGAGGCGCAGCTCTAGACGCCCATGGTCTCTATACGCGAGCGTAGTAGTGGAACCCCCGGACCCTCCAGCTGATCCAGATACACCGCCCGGCCGGCCATGGTCATGACCAGTGCAAGCAAAGAACCGCTGACCATTGGCCCGGCGCCCACGACAAACGGCCCGTCGGCGGCTCGTAAACACAACCCCTTCACCAAACGGTGGCTGTTGACCGCGAAGTCCCGTGAGGCGAAGAACTCCGCGACCGGGATAAATGCCTCCGCACTGGGCGTCCGCGAGAGCCCCAAGGGCTGTCGAATGTCCTGCGAATGCACGACCACCTCACCGAGATACGCGGGAACGTGCCCGGAGGGCGAGGTAGTGCTGTCGATAATCTGGCGGAAACGCTCGAGCGTCTCTTCCGGGGTCCGCCCTCGAAACTCCGCCACGCGCCGCTGGTTATGCATATCCACTCGGAATCGGGCGCCGATCATGCTGCGCAGCCAACGTAATTGGTTCATGCTGGCCGCTGCGATCAGGTGAGCAACGACGTCCTCGACGTTCCACTTTCCGCACAGAGTGCTGTGTCGCCATTGCTCGGGAGTCAGCGTTGCGAGGTCATCGGCCAGCGCCGCACGCTCGGCGTGCATCAGCGCCCACAGGTGATCATTTTGGGATGTGGCCATGGAGATTGAGCCTTTCGCCGTTGAGAAGAGTCAAACCCAGACAGGTGTTTCCCGCAAGAGGGCTAACACCCAAGGCTTACAGCGCCCGCACCGCCGGAATCGCATACCACCGAGCCAGGGGAGCGAGGTCCGCAACGTCTTCCACGCCGTCCACTGGCTGCCAGCGCAACTCGGCAATCTCACGTGCCGGCACGGGTGTCTCGGCCAGTAGATTCAGCCCCAGGAACACATGACTGTGCAACCCATGGCCGGGTTCGTTGGCGGCATCGGTCATCCATTCACCCACGGGAACCAAATCTTCCGGGGCCAGAACCAGGCCCAGTTCCTCTTCCACCTCGCGGATCGCGGTATCCAGGGGAGTCTCACCCGCCTCGGGTTTGCCACCGGGGAACATGAACATCCCGGTGTTGCGTTTGCGCACGGTCAGTACATCACCGTTCGCGCGGCGCAGCACCACACCGGTCACCTTGATGACGGGACGA
>NZ_JAUNPE010000105.1:2761-7625 GCF_030536815.1 Kocuria sp. | reverse complement strand
GAACAGCGGAGTACCGAACATCAGCAACATGATGGTGCCGTGCATGGTGAACAGCTGGTTGTACTGTTCCTTGGTCTCCAGGATCTGCATGCCCGGGTCAAAGAGCTCCGCGCGGATCAGCAGCGCCATGACGCCACCGGCACAGAAGAAGACGAAGGACGAGATCAGGTACATGTACCCGATGGTTTTGTGGTCCGTGGAGGTGAGCCAATTGACAATCACCTTGCCCTTGGACCTAGGCACAACACGGGGAGCGACCGTGGTCGCTTCGTCCCGCGAGTATTCGAGCGTAGACATTGCCTATCCCCTAGTTGTTGGACGTTTCGTTCTGGTTCGGGTTGCGGTTGTACTCTTCACCGACGGAGCCAACGTTGCCCTCGCTGCGCAACTGCTGCATCTGAGCGTCGTACTCTTCCTGGCTCACAACGGCAACGTTGAAGAGCATTTCGGAGTGGTACTCACCGCAGAGCTCGGCACACTTGCCGGCGAAGACACCCTCGCGGCCGGTGGTGAAGCTCATGTAGTTGGTGCGCTCCGGGAACATGTCGATCTTCTCGAGGAAGGCCGGGACCCAGAAGGAGTGGATGACGTCACGAGACTTGATTTCGAGCTCGACCTGGCTGTCCACCGGGAGGTACAGGGTGGGCAGAGTTTCCTCCACACCTTCCTCACCGGTCAGGTGTGCCTGAACACCCTGGAAGTAGACGTCGTCGTCGAGGTAGTTGAAGTCCCAGGCCCACTGTTTGCCGTACACCTGGACGGTGACGTCCGGGTTGTCGTGCCGTGCCGTGATGGCCGTCTGCGCCCGCTCCGAGAAGAAGAACAGGGATACGATCAGGGCGATCGGGACAATCGTGTAGAAGACCTCAAGCGGTGCGTGGTAGGCCAACTGGCGGGGGTAGCCGGTCTCGTTCTTGCGACGGCGGTAAGCGATCATGCACCACAGCATGAGGCCCCAGGTCACCAGACCCACTGACAGAGCTGCGACCCACGAACCAATCCACAGATCCATGATGTGGTCCGCGTTGTCAGTGGTGCCACGCTGGGTAGGCAGGAAGCCCACCTTGGCTTGTTCTGAGCAAGCAGTGAGCGTGGTCGCAGCCAGGACTGCCACTGCCGAGGCCTTGAGCATCCGGCTTCGGCGGCTGCCGGATCGAGTTTGCGAACTCACAGACGGCCCTTCCTCTTCTTTGTGTCAGCTCCGTATCCGCCTGTGCTGGGCACAGGGCACACGTTGCCCGTTAATTGATCTCCCTAGAGAGCTTACCTCCCGGCTGGCGCTTCTGCTGACACTGTGTCACCGTGCCGTGTCGCCATTCTGGGCGGACTGAGACAGCGTGTGCGCGATGCCGCTGGACACATGAAGAACGGGGTGAACCCCGCGCATTGGTGCGCTGGGTTCACCCCGTTCTGCCGGGTTTGTGAGCTTCTAGTGGAAGGAATCTCCGCACGCGCAGGAACCCTGCGCATTGGGGTTGTCAATGGAGAAGCCCTGCTTGGAAATGCTGTCCTCGAAATCAACCGTGGAGCCGCTGAGGTAGGGAACGCTCATCTTGTCCACGATGACCTCGACACCGTCGAAGTCGCGGGTGTGGTCACCGTCTAGGACTCGCTCGTCGAAGTAGAGCTGGTAGATCAATCCGGAGCAACCCCCGGGCTGAACTGCCACGCGCAAGCGCAGGTCGGTGCGGCCTTCCTGGTCCAGGAGATCGCGGACCTTCTGGGCGGCGACGTCGGTCAGCAAGACCTCGTGGGTCGGCAGGTCCTGGGTGGTCTCGTTGTCGGTGGTGACGCTCATGGTGCTCGCTTTCTGTCCAACCGGGGCGGTCCGCGGAAACGAACCTTTCATTAAACTTCAAACGCCGCGGGAGCGGGAATCATTCCGCGTTGCGGCGGCCTTGTTCGGCCAGCGCCGCAAGGACGAGTGCCTCTGCCGTCACCGCGTGGAGGAAGTCTCCGATGTGCAGTGACTCGTTGGCACTGTGAGCCCGCGTGTCCGGATCCTCGATACCCGTGATCAGGATCTGGGCATCAGGGTACGCCTCCGTGAGGGTCGCCGTAAACGGGATCGACCCGCCCATACCGGATTTCACGGCGGGGCGCCCCCACGCCTGCTCGAAGGCCCACAGGGCGATCTGGGAACCGAGGGCCTGCGTGTCCGCGCGGAATGACGGGCCGGCCTCCTCCACGGAGAAGTCCACGTGCGCGCCGAACGGTGCGTTCTCCTCGATGTGCTTGCGCAGGGCCTCCCCCGCGTCCTTGGGGTTCTGCCCCGGTGCAATACGCAGGCTCAGCTTGGCCCGGACGGTCGATGCGATCGTGTTGGATGCCGTAGCCACGTCCGTCACGTCGATACCCGTGACGGACAGCGCGGGTTTGGTCCACAGGCGTGAGGCAATCGAACCCGTTCCCGCCAGCTGCACGCCGTCGAGCACGCCGGCGTCCGCGCGGAACCGGTCCTCCACATAGTCGACGTCCACGTCGTCCTCGGAAAGCAGACCCGCCACCGCAACGGCGCCGCGGTCATCGTGGAATGTCGTGATCAAGCGGGCCAGCAGCGTGGGGGCGTCCAGAACCGGGCCGCCGTAGATCCCGGAGTGCACCGAGTGGTCCAGCACGGACAACTCCACGATGCCACCCACCACACCGCGCAGGCTCGTGGTCAAGGCGGGGACTCCCACTTCCCAGTTGGCCGAGTCGGCAATCACGATCACATCCGCGGCGAGCCGCTCACGATACCGGGCGAGAAACGCCTCGAAGCCGGGCGAACCGGCCTCTTCCTCGCCCTCGATGAACACCGCCACACCCAGGGATGGTTCCTCACCCCAGTGCTCGAAGAAGGCCCGAAGCGCACCAATGTGTGCCATGACGCCCGCCTTGTCATCAGCGGCACCACGACCCCACAGCCGCCCGTCCTTCTCGACGGCCTCGAAAGGTTCCGTGTTCCACAGCTCCCGTTTCCCCGGGGGCTGAACATCGTGATGGGCGTACAGGAGGATGGTGGGAAAGCCCGCGGCCGGAGCCTTTCGAGCGACGACCGCTGGGTGCCCGGGCCGATCATCCTGGTCGACCCGCAGGATGTCCACGCTGTCGAAGGGCAGCTCGGCGAGCAGGTCCCTCACGGCCTGGGCGCTGCGCTCCAGGTCCTGGGGGTCGAAGGATTCCCAGGCAATACCGGGGATGGCCACGAGCTCGGAGAGCTCCCCCAGAAGTTGTTCTCGCGATCCGGTCACGGTCGCCCGCAACGCCTCGATGGTGTCCTGTTCCAGTGGGGTGAACTCGGTACTCATGACCCCCACACTATCGCCGGGTCACCCTCACCCGCCGGAATAAGCCACGATGCAGGTTCTGCCGAGGACTCCGCTATCCTGGATCGGTGTTTGGACGCAAGAAAGCAGATGAATCCACGGGGTCCACGGCCGTAGGCGCCTCGAGCGAGCCGGTTGAGACCGCGCCCGTCGCCGGCGGCAAGGGCCGCCCCACTCCCAGCCGTAGGGAACAGGAGGCCGCCCGCAGGCGACCCCTGGTCCCCGCCGACCGCAAGATCGCCAAGGCGGAATCCCGCCAGGTGGAGCGTGAACGCCGCGCCGTGGCCCAGGCGGGGATGGCCGCCGGTGACGAACGCTACCTCGGCCCCCGCGACCGCGGTCCTCAGCGCCGCTTTGCCCGCGACTGGATCGACTCCCGATTCAACATCGGCGAATTCGTCTTGATCTTCCTGATCCTCATGCTGTTCATCCTGTTCCTGCCCAACCAGGCCATTGGATTGACGTTCATCTGGATCATGTACGGCTACATTGCCTTGTGCGTGATTGACGCCTTCATCACCACCGCGCGCATGATGTCCGTGATGCGCCGCAAGTTCGGGGACATTCAGCGAGGCACACGCTGGTACGCCGCGATGCGCACGTTCACCATTCGACGACTTCGACTGCCCAAGCCGCAGGTTCGCCGCGGGGAACGCCCCGCGTAGGCTCCGGCCTTTTCATCTGCCACAGCAAGGGGACCCGCACCGGATCGGTGCGGGTCCCCTTGTGCATCGCGCCTCGATCCGCACTCGGGACCGACCGCTCGATCGTCAGCCACGAACGCGGCGGGCCGCCTTCTTGAGCCCTCGGTTGATTCTCGCCGCCCAGAACGGGCCTTCGTACAGGAACGCGGTGTACCCCTGCACGAGATCCGCGCCGGCATCGAGACGCTCGATCACGTCCTCGGGGGTGGTCACCCCGCCCACGGAAATCAGCGTCAGACGCTCACCCGCGTGCTGGCGCAGCATTTTGAGAACTTCCAACGAACGACGCCGCACGGGTAGCCCGGACAGCCCGCCCGCACCACACGCGGTGACCTCGTCCTCCGTGCTGCGCAGGCCCAGGCCCTCGCGAGCAATGGTCGTATTGGTGGCGACAATTCCTTCTAGTCCCACGTCCAAGGCCAGTTGAGTGACCGCCCGCACGTCTTCGTCGGCCAGGTCCGGCGCGATCTTGACCAGTAGAGGCACGTGACGCCCCGTGACGGCATCGGCTTCTTCACGCACAGCCCCGAGCAGGGGACGCAGCGAATCGAGCTCCTGCAGCTGCCGCAGCCCCGGGGTGTTGGGCGAGGACACGTTGACCACCAGGTAATCCGCGTAGGGGGCAAGGGCTCGAGTGCTCGTGACGTAGTCCCCCACCGCGCGCTCGAGGTCCACCATCTTGGTCTTACCGATGTTCACACCAACGATGGGCCGCTCGAGTCCGGTCTTGAGAGCCTGCTCCTCCAGCGATTGCAAGGTGGCGGCCACCCGCGGGGCGACCGCCGCCGCGCCGTCGTTGTTGAATCCCATCCGGTTGATCACCGCTCGGTCCTTGATCAGGCGGAACAAGCG
>NZ_JAUNPE010000105.1:0-2661 GCF_030536815.1 Kocuria sp. | reverse complement strand
GCAAGTTCCGCGTCCATCCAGGAGAACGCGATTTTGAAGAACGTGGGATACAAGCGCATGACGCCAGTTTTACACACGAGATCACCGCGTGATTCTGCAGTCTAAGGCGCCGCAATGCTTAAAGTTTGCGTTCATAGTTTCAGCTTAAATCTCAACTCCCTCTTGGGACTTTATCCACCGCGCCCCCGTAGCGTCGGTCCCGGCTCGCGTACTCCTCGACAGCGCGCCACAGCGTCCTGCGGTCCACGTCCGGCCACAAGACGTCGAGGAACACGAGCTCCGCGTAGGCCGATTGCCACAGCATGAAGTTGGAGATCCGCTGCTCGCCGGAGGACCGCAGGAACAGGTCGACGTCCGGTAAGTCCGGCTCGTCCAGGTAGCGCTGCACGGTGGACTCGCTAATGGATTTCGGATCAAGGCGGCCTGACTGGACGTCCCGTCCCATGGCTGCGGCGGCGTCGGCGATCTCGGCTCTGCCGCCGTAGTTCACGCACATGGTAAGGGTGACCACGTCGTTGTCCTTGGTCTCTTCCTCGGCGTGTTCGAGGCGGTTGATCACGGACTTCCACAGTTTCGGTCGGCGCCCAGCCCAACGAACCCGGATACCCCACTCCTGGAACGTGGGCAATTGCCGCTTCATCACGTCCCCGGTGAAGTTCATGAGGAACGCAACCTCGGACGGGGATCGCTTCCAATTTTCGGTGGAGAAGGCATACGCGGAGACATTGGGGATGCCCATGTCAATGGCGCCGGCCACCACGTCCAGCAGCGCCCGCTCCCCTGCGCGGTGCCCCTCGTTACGCGGCAACCCACGCTCGTTGGCCCACCGGCCATTGCCGTCCATGACCAGGGCAACGTGCCGGGGTCTGAACTGCTCGGGAATGGCCGGGGGTCGGGCGCCACTGGGGTGCCCCGGAGGCGGGGTGAATCTGCTCACGCTCACGGTCCTTTTCTCCATCATTCGGTGCGTTCGACCAAGCTCAGGGAACGCACCGACCGTTCCATGTGCCATTGAATGTAGCTAGCCACCAGACCCGCCGCGGCCCGCGCCGTTTTGGAGTCCGCAGCATCGATGGTTGTCCAGTCACCCGCCCACAAGCCTTGCAGCAGCACAAAGGTCGCCTCGCTCGGTGCAGCGGATCCCGGTGGGCGGCATTGTGGGCACACCGCACCACCCAGCGCGGCGGAAAAGGATCGATGTGGACCGGGCGCACCGCATCGGGCGCAGTCCACGAAACTGGGGGCCCAGCCCGCAATGGATACCGCGCGCAGCAGGTATGAATCCAGTGTCCGGCCGGGTTCATGCAGTCCACGGGCCACGGCGGAGAGCGCGCCGATGAGCAGCTGATAATGCTGTTGGGCGGTGTCGTAGTCGTCCGCCGTCAGCTTTTCTGCGGTCTCGACCATGGCTGCCGCGGCCGTGTACTTGGCGTAGTCCGCACCGATCTGTTCGCCGTAGGACCGCTTGCCCAACGCCTGCGAAACGATGTCCAGGCTCCGCCCCTGCACCAATTGCAGCGTGGCCACGTTGAACGGCTCCAGCCGCGCGCCGAACCGTGAGGTGGTGCGACGCACTCCCTTGGCCACCGCGCGGACCTGGCCGTGGTCCTTGGTCAGGAGAATGACAATGCGGTCCGCCTCGGCCAATTTGTACGTGCGAAGTATTACGGCTTCATCGCGGTACGAGCGAGAAGCGAAAGTTGAACCGGCCACCGCCCTAGTCTCCCACGTTCTCCCGGGCAAGCATGGGGGCATGCCAAGGCGCCGACGCCGCCAGGCGACCCACCGTGCGGAAGGTCACCGAGCGGCGTCGGCGGCTCGAACACAACAAGGAGACTAGGCCTGTTCTGCCAACTGCGCGTCGCGGACCGCGCGGTTGATGGCGGAAATGACAGCCTTCAGCGAGGATCTGGTGGTGTTGTTGTCCAGGCCCACGCCCCACAGGACACGGTCGCCCACGGCCAACTCCACGAAACTCGCTGCCTGTGCGTTGGCTGAGGCGGACATCGTGTGCTCGGAGTAGTCGAGCAGGCGCACGTCCACGCCTTCGGCGTTGAACAGTGAAATCAGGGCGTCGATCGGGCCGTTGCCCTGGGAGGTGCGGTCATGGCGCTGACCATCGACGTCCAGGCCGATCTCCAGGACGGTGTTGCCCTCGTCCTCCGAGTGGGTGGACATGCTGGAGATCCGGTAGCGACCCCAACGGTGGTCGCCGCTCTCGCGGGCCGGCAGGTACTCGTCCGTGAAAATGTTCCACAGCTGCTGGCCGGTCACCTCGGAACCGGAGGTCTCCGTGTATTTCTGCACCACGCCGGAGAACTCGATCTGGGCGCGACGGGGCAGGTCCACGCCGTACTCGCTCTTGAGCAGGTACGCCACGCCACCCTTGCCGGACTGGGAATTCACGCGGATCACGGCCTCGTAGCTGCGGCCCACATCCTTGGGATCGATGGGCAGGTAGGGAACGGCCCATTCGAGTTCGTCCACGGAGATGCCCTGCTCGGAGGCGTCCTTTTCCATGAACTCGAAGCCCTTCTTGATCGCGTCCTGGTGAGAACCGGAGAACGCGGTGAAAACCAGATCACCGCCGTACGGGCTGCGCTCGGGTACGGGCAGCTGGTTGCAGAACTCCACGGTGCGGCGGATCTCGTCGATGTCGGA
>NZ_JAUNPE010000259.1 GCF_030536815.1 Kocuria sp. | reverse complement strand
GACCTCGTGGTGGTCGGCTCACGCGGCATCGGTGGCTTCACCGGCCTGCTGCTCGGTTCGGTCTCCCAGTCGGTGCTCGGTGCGACCGCCGGACCCGTCATGGTGGTCCCCAACGGCAAGTGAGCCTGAGACAGCAGCCAATCACTACACACAGAAACAGGTGCGAAACAGATGTCACAACGAATCGTGGCGGCATACGACGGCTCCGACTACAGCGAACGCGCATTGGACTGGGCCATCCAGGAAGCCGCAGCTCAGGAGATCCCGCTGAAGATCGTGGTCTCCACCGGTCGCCCCGTGGGTGTGGATCAGTCCCTGTACGGCCCCTTCCTGGACGCGGTGCAGGAAGAATCCGAGAAGCTCACCCGCGCGGCAGTGGCCAAGGCCAAGGACGCCGGTGTACAGGTGCAAGGGATCATTGAGCGCGGTGACGCCGCCGGCGTGATCGTGTACGAAGCCAAGGATTCCTCCCTGGTGGTCATGGGTAAGCGCGGCCGTCACGGCGTGCGCGGCCGCGTGGGGTCCGTTTCCGCCGCGACCGCATCCCACTCGCCCGTGCCCGTGGTGATCCTGCCCGAGAGCTGGAATCCCGCTCAGCGCGAGTCCCGTTCCGAGGACGAGTCCTTCGAGGGCGCCGTGGTGGTGGGCGTGGACAAGCTCGGCGCCAAGAACAAAGCGGTGCACGTGGCCGCCGACTACGCCCGGGCCCACGGGCTCACCCTGGCGGTGGTCAGCGTGGTTCCGACCACAAGCTACCTGCCCATGAACTCCTCCGAGTTGGAGCGCGCGGTGCAGGAGCAACTGCTGGCCCCGGCCAAGGAGCTCACCGACCAGGTCGCCGAGGAATTGCGCGCCAAGTACTCGGATCTGAATATCGTGACCCGCGTGCTGCAGGGACGTCCGGCGGATGCCCTGGTGGATGCTTCCCGCACCGCTGACCTCTTGGTCATGGGTTCGCGCGGTTACGGCGGATTCCGCGGTCTGCTCATGGGCTCGGTCTCCCAGTCCGTGCTCGCAGACACCGAGTCGCCGCTGATGATCGTGCCCAACCGCGAAAAGTAGGCAACGTAGCGCGCGGCAGGCCCCGTGCGACGTCGGCGTCCCGTCTTCCACCGGCGGGGCGCCGTTCTCATGCCGCGGGTTGATCCGTTGAGCGCTATGCGGTGCCTATTGTGGTGTCAGTCGCACCCAAGGAGGCATCATGCTCACCCTGACGAGCCCCCGTCCCGGCCGCGTCCCGCGCTGGGTCGTTCTCGCCCTCATTGCGCTTCTCGGGGCGGTGTCGTTGGTGGTTTGGTCCGCCGACGCCGCTCGCGCCGCCCAGGTGCCCCCGCGTCCGGATTCCGGGGCGGTGCTGGACCAGGCCGACATCCTCTCCGACGCTGATGAGCAGCGGCTCAACGATCAGATCGGCCGGCTCAACGGGGAGAACGACCACGTTCGCGTTGCGATCCTGACCGTCGACGGGGTGGACGGGGATTTCGAGGACTTCACCCGCCAAACCGCCACCGAGTGGGGCGTGGGTGATGCGGGGAAGAACAACGGTGTGCTGATTGCCGCGGACATGGATGAGCGAGAGCTGCGCATCGAAGTGGCCGACGGCGCGCGCCAGGTGCTCTCGGATGACACCGCGGAAGTCATCATGGAGGACCACCTGGAGCCCGGTTTCCGGGATGAACAGTACGCCCAGGCCTTCACCCGGACCGTGGATGCGGTGTACGGCCAAGCGAACCCGGAGTCTGCGGCCCAGGCCGCCGCGGACCGCGAGCGCAAGGGGAACATCGTCACCGCGGTGCTCCTCGGCATTGCCGGGCTGGTGGTGGCCGTGGTGCTCGGGTCGCTCGTGTGGTGGCGCAGGGACCAGAAGAAGATCCGTGAGCAGGCGGACCGTGAGATCGCGCGGTATCAGCGCGAGCACCCGGACGAGGAGATTTCGGACAAGGTCCGCAAGAGGTACTACACGTACCGTTCCAATCACCGCAAACCGCCCAAGGAGGGCAAGGAGCAGCCCAAAGCCAAGGACCAGGACGGGGTGGAGCGGGATGTGCAGTACGCCTCCACGTTCCAGAGCTGGCTGCCGCTCTACATCATGTACCCGGCCATCTACAGCGGCACCAACCACTCGATCGCATCGAGTGGTTCATCGGGTTCGGCCGGCTCGTCCTTCGGCGGCGGCGGGGGCTTCAGCGGAGGCGGGGCCTCGGGCAGCTTTTGACTGGATTTCGCATTGAGCGCGGGTGCGCCTGACATCTGGGGCGCAGCTTCGCACGGGCCAACATTATTGG
>NZ_JAUNPE010000258.1 GCF_030536815.1 Kocuria sp. | reverse complement strand
GAACAGGGGGACGTCCGCGTATGCACCGGCGGTGACTTGAGTAATGGATGTTGCTCCGGAAATGCGCGGGTTCAGCTCACCCAGGTACACGTCCTTGGTGTCCAGGTCGATGAGCACGTCCACTTCGAAGAAGCCCTTGTAGCCCTCCTCACCCAGGCGGTCACCCAGTCTGCGGACCATGTCCGAGGCCACGGCGCGCGTCTCGTCGTCGAGTACGTCCGGGAAGGTCTCGTTGCCGCACCAGCCACCGCGGTAGGGGGTCAATTCCGGGTATCCGGTCAACTCGGTCATGAACGGGCCCACAATGGTGCCGGCGTCGGTCTGCACCGCCTCCACCGCAACAGGGAAGTTGTTGATGCGCTTCATGACCTTGACCTCTTGGCCGACGATCTCGTCCTTGTATTGATTCCAGTCCTCTTCGGACTTGATGAAGAACGTAGTCTTGCCGGAGTCGCCGTAGGCCGTCTGCACCACGAGGTCGGTGCCGAGGCCGTTCTCGGTGGTTTCTTTCTGGAGCTCGTCCCAGGAGTCCACCGTGGTGAGGATGTTCGGTACCGAGGGCACTCCCACCTCGTTGCCGAGGCGCGTGGTGATCAGCTTGGAGTCCAGTTTTTCGCGAAGCTCCGCCTTGGGCAGGATCAGGTCGTACCCGAGTTCCTCGCAGATCTCCTCGGTCTCTTCGTTGAAGAAGACCAGAGCGATCTTGGGTCGGGTCCCCCGAGGCGTGCGGGAATCGATCAGCGCGCGAACCTCGTGATGACGCAGGAGCCAGTTGTTGATGTCCTCGCCGGACTCGAACTCACGGGCGGGCTTGTTCTTAGGCGTGAAGATGCGCGGATGTGCGCCGTCCCAGCCGTCGTAGAACGAGATGTAGGACAGGTTCCGCACCCAGCGGTCCAGGCCCAGCAGGTTGAACGGGGTGGCACCCACGAAGAACACGGGGGTGTCGTTGACGCGGAAGAAGTGCCGCACCTCAGAGATATTGCGCAGTACGCGTCGCGTGGGTCCAGCCATGCTGGGCGGGACATATTTTGCATCGACACCCACGCCGTAACCGCCAGCGGTGACTTCGTTCGTTTCGTCTACGGAGGCTGGCCTGCCGGGGATCACGCCCTTGGCGGGTTGTTCACTTTCGCGGGGATCCACCAGGGACAGGCCCCCGGTAGGTGGTGCTTTGAATTCTCCGTCTACGGGTTCGCTAGCAGGAGTGCCGGCGAGTGTTTCCCCCACTCCGGAATTGGCCGCATCTTGCGCGGGTGTGGGCGTGGAATCCAAGTCCACGCCAGTTTGGTCCTCGTTCTCGGTCATGCTGACCACCCCTCCGGATCGCTGTGATTCCCGTTTATACAGGGCCGCGAATGTGGTGTACAACACAGTGCGGCGTGTCCCGGGGTTTGAGTACAAAGATTTCAGACGGCGGGACCGCGACAGGGAGAGTAGCAGTAAGGTGATCATTGCATTTGGTAGTAATTCCTGAGAGTTTTATCTCGGTATTCGAAATAATTTCCGGTGTTTATCGCGTCGCGCGCTCCGGACACGATGTCCAGGATGAACCGCTCGTTGTGGATGGATGCCAAGGTCGCGGCGTTGCGTTCCTTGGCCTTGAACAAGTGCCTCAAGTACGCCCGGGTGTAGTGGGCGCATGTGTAGCACGGACACGTGTCGGAGATCGGTGTGAAGTCCCGCGCAAAACGTGCGTTGGTCAGGTTGAACCGTCCGGTCGGGGAGTAGACGGCTGATGAGCGCGCCACCCTGGTGGGTGAAACGCAGTCGAAGGTGTCCACGCCGTTGTCGATTGCCGTAAAGATATCATCGGGTTCGGAAATGCCCAGAAGATGTTTCGGTGTACTTTCCGGTAACTCTTCGGTGCACCAGCGAACAATTGTTCCCAATTGCTGTTTTTCCAGGGCTCCGCCGATGCCGAATCCGTCGAAGCCCATGGTGGCCAAATCTCGGCAAGCCTTCCGGCGCAGGTCTTCGTACTGTGCACCTTGAACAACTCCGAACAGCGCCTGGTACGGCTTGTGGGAGCGCTCCTCGGTCAGGCGTTGGTGTTCCGCGATGCAGCGAAGCGCCCACAACCGAGTTCGCTCCAACGCCTCTTCCTGGTAGCCCCGGGAGTTGTGAAGCGTGGTCAGCTCATCGAAGGCAAACATGATGTCCGCGCCCAAGTTGTGCTGGATCTGCATGGAGATCTCCGGGGTGAACCGGTGGAGGTCACCGTTGATGTAAGAACGGAACCACACGCCGTCGTCGTCGACGTTGGCCATGCGTTCCTGGCCCTTGG
>NZ_JAUNPE010000005.1:11244-50470 GCF_030536815.1 Kocuria sp. | reverse complement strand
ATGTAGCCGGCCCCGACGACCACCGCCCGGCCCGGCCGGTCCCGCTCCAGCACCGTGCGCAGGGCGAGGCCGTCGTCGAGGGTCTGCACCCCGTGGATGCCGGCCGCCTCGATCCCGGGCAGTGGAGGGCGGGCCGGGGTGGCCCCGGTGGCGACCATGAGCTGGTCGAAGCCCTCCCAGGCCTCCCGGCCCCGGACGAGGTCACGCACCAGCACGGCGCGCCGGTGCAGGTCTATGTCCAGGACCTCGTGACCGGTCCGGGCGTCGATGGCGTGGTGGTCGCGGAACTGCTGCGGGGTGCGCGCGATCAGTGCCGTGGTGTCGGCGACGTCCTTGCCGATGAAGTACGGGATCCCGCAGGCGGAGTAGGAGGTGTAGTGACCGCGCTCGAACGCCACGATCTCCAACTGGTCCTGGGGCAGCTGGCGGCGGGCGGCGGAGGCCGCGCTCATCCCGGCGGCGTCCCCACCGATGACGATCAATCGTTGGGCCATGGGCTTCCCCTTTCTCGAGCAGTGCTTCGGCTTGCTGTCGCCTTCTGCAGCGGATCATGCCCGGTTGCCCGGGGCGGCGCCCAGCCCCTAGACCTCGAGCTGCTCCAGTGCGGCTTGGTAGGCCTCGTGGTAGGTGGGGAATTGGGCGATCTGATCGCGCAGGATTTCCAGCGGCAGCTGCGCCCGGATGGCCAGGGAGGCGTGGTGGATCCATTCCCCCGCCTGCGGGCCGACCGCCCACGCCCCGATCAGCACTGCCCGCTCGGCGTCGGCCAGCAGCCCCAGGTGCCCGCGCGGGTCCTGCTCGTAGGTCCACGGGCGGGCGATGGCCTGGGCCAGATCCAGCTCGGTGGCGATGGCACGGATCCCGCGCTGTTGCGCCTGCTCGGTGGTGAGTCCGGCGGCGGCGATCTCCGGGTCGGCGAACACCACCCGCGGGATCCCCTCATAGCCGGCCGGGCGCGGGCGGCCGAGGATCGCGTCGGCGGCGATCCGCCCCTGATACTTCGCCACATGGGTGAAGGGCATCACCGCGGTGACATCGCCGATCGCCCACAAGTTGTCGGCGGCCCGGGCGTGCTCGTCGATGAGCACCTCGCCGTGCTCGCCCAGACGTGCCCCGGCCGCCTCCAAGCCCAGACCCTGGGTGCGGGGGGCGCGGCCGGTGCCGAAGATCACCACGTCGGCGGCCACCTCGCTCCCGTCCTCGAGGATCACCATACTGTCCGCACCGTTCCTGTGGGCCTTGGCGGCCGAGGCGCCCAGGCGGATGTCGACCCCGGCTTCGGTCAGGTAGTCGTGGACGAGCTCCCCCACCCGGGGGTCCTCCCGGCCCAGCAGCCGGTCCCCGCGGTGGATGAGGGTGACCTGCACCCCGAAGCGGGCCAGGAACGTGGCGGTCTCCACCCCGACGGCGCTGCCGCCGATGATCACCGCCCGGCGCGGTAGATCGTGGGTGGTGTAGGTTTCCCGGTTGGTCCAGGCGGTGATCTCCTCGATACCCTCGATGGGCGGAATCACGGCCTCGGAGCCGGTGGCGATGATGATGTGCTCGGCGGTGATCTCCCGGTCCCCGACCTGGATCCGGCCCGGGCCGGTGAGACGGGCCTCGCCCCGGATCACGGTCGCGCCCTGGGCGGTGTAGCCCTCGGCCTGGGCGGAGTCGTCGAGGTCACGGATCATGTAGTCGCGGTATTCCCGGGTGGACGCCCAGTCCACCTCGGCCCCGGAGACCCCGGCGGCCTTGTGCACCTCGGTGCGGGCCTCGGCCGGGCGCAGCACCGTCTTGGAAGGGATGCACGCCCAGTAGGCGCACTCCCCACCGATCAACTCCCGCTCGATCACGGCGACGTTCTTCCCCGCCGCCAGCAGCCGGCCGGCGGCGACCTCACCACCGGGACCCATGCCCAACACGGCCACGTCGAAATGTTCGCTCATGATGCGTCTCCTTCAGATGCGGTGGATCTTTCGGCTCTGCTCATCGTGGCACCCCGTCCCATCACGGGGCAGGACGCGCGGTGCCAGCCGCCGCATGGTCGCCGGGGAGGTCGGAGGGGGCCTGGGCGAGCATCTGCTCGGCCGTGCTCATGCCTCCCGGCCGGCCACCGCAGAGGCCTCGTGGCCGGTCACCGTCGTCCCCTCCTGTGCTGGGGTGGCTGGTGGGGTCCGGGCCTCAAGCGGCGCAGCAGGACAGTTTCGAGACATCGGTGCGGAAGGACTGGGCGGCGATCTTCAAACCCTCAGCCATCGTCAGATACGGGCACCACAAGGTCGCCACCTGGTCCACCGTCATCCCCGCGGACAAGATGTATACCCCGGCCGCGGCCAGGTCCCCGGCCTCCTGGGCCACCGCGGTGATCCCCACGATCCGCCCGGTGTCGGCGTCGGCGACGATCTTGATGAACCCCCGGGTGTCACGGTTCACCAGCGCCCGCGGCACGTACTCCAGGGGCAGCACCCGGCACTCACACCGGATGCCCGCCTCCCGGGCCTGCTTATCCGTCATCCCCACCGCCCCCACCGCCGGGGAGGTGAAGGTGACCCGGGGAAGGTGGGTGTAGTCGACCCGCTGCCCGGTGTCGTGGAAGGCGTTCTCCACCGCGGTGACCCCGTGGGCGGAGGCCACGTAGACGAACTCCGGGTGCCCGGTGACATCCCCGGCCGCCCAGATCCGCGGATGCGAACTCGCCAGGGTGTCCTCCACGAGGATCTCCCCCCGCTCCCCCGTAGCCACCCCCACCGTGCCCAGGCCCAGGCCCTCGGTGACCGCCCGGCGCCCGGTGGCCACCAGCAACCGGTCCGCGGTGAACTCCTGGCGCCCGGCCCGGGTGGTGGCGGCCACCACAACGCCCCCGGTGGCCGGATCGGTGCCCACGGACTCGACCGCGGCCCGGCGCACCACTGTGATGCCCTCATCGGCGAAGACCCCCAGGAGGGTCTTCGAGACCTCCGGTTCCTCCCCGGACAGCAACCGGGAACGGACCAGCACCGTGACCTGCGAGCCCAGCCGGGCGAAGAGCTGGGCCTGCTCCAAAGCCACATAGCCGCCGCCGAGCACGATCATCGACTCCGGGACCTCCGGCAACTCCATCGCCGTCGTGGAGGTGAGGTAGTCGACATCCTCCAGCCCGGGAATCGGCGGAGCCCACGGGGCCGAGCCGGTGGCCACCAAGTAGTGCCGGGCCCGCACCTCCTCCACGGCCCCGCCCCCACCGGTGATCTCCAGCACCGGGTCCTGGGCCGTGCCGGTGAAGGCGGCCTCCCCTCGGCGCAGGTCCCACCCGTAGTCGGCGATCAGATCCACGTACTTCTCCGAACGCATCCCCTCCACCAGCCCGTCCTTGCCCGCCATCAGCCCCGGCATGTCCACCGGGCCCGCGGAGGCGGCGAGCCCGGGAAACCGACCAGGCGCCTCCAGGGCCACATGGCGGGCGGCCGCAGCAGCCAGCAACGCCTTCGACGGCACACACCCGGTGTTCACACAGGTGCCCCCCACCGTGGACCGCTCCACCATCACCACCCGTTGGCCCAGGCTGGTCGCCCGGATCGCCGCGGCGAAAGCACCACCACCAGAACCGATGATGGCCAGATCCGTCTCGATCACTGCCGTGTCAGCCATGACAACCTCCGCAACTCGGTGAGGAACACTTCCACCGGAAACTTTCCGCGCGCCTTTCTCCGACCCAGCCTGCACCTTCCCCCACAGGGGAAGGTCAAGGTGGCGCTGCGACAACAGCCCCCTGTCGGTGCCGGCTGAATACAGACCCTCGGGCGCCGGGCGGGTTCAACGGTGGGTTCACCCCAGGCTCATGGCCCCATCAGCATCAGCCTGGTCGGCCCTGACGTGGCGATCCCGCCCAAAACGCAGGACGCCCACTGAGCCGTCCCGACCGCACTACTCAGCTCCTCAGGATGGCCGGCCGATGGTCAGCTGCCGTCGGTGGTGATCGTAGTGCTGAGTGCCGTAGTGGTAGATCTCGGCCAGGCTCATCCAGTCCCGGAAGTACGGGTCCCAGGACACGGGCATGTGCATCCCACGGGCCAGTGCGGCCGCGGGCTCGGCGGCGAGCTGGGCCTGCAGGACCTCGACGGTGCGGTCGAACCACCGGATCAGCCGCGGACCGTGGATCACCCGCGCGGCCCCGCGGTCGCTGAAGTAGTTGAAGAGGTGGAACGGACGGGTGCCAGCCTCCAGTGTCCGGGCGAAGATGCGGCTGACCGGCTCGGGGAGCCGGCCCATCAGGCGCACCAGCGGCAGCAGGCGCCAGACGATCAGGTAGCCGAAGAACATGTGGAACAGCAGCTGCCCGTTGGTCCACCGAGTGCCTGACGAGAGATGGTGCACATCCGCAGGGGTCGCTTTAATGATCAGGGCGTGGAAGTCCGCGCGGACCCGCTCCAGCTCCTCATGGATGGTTCCGGGGGTGATGGGCGCGCTATTCATCGGCTGTTCCTGGAAGTGATGTCGCTGCCGGGAGCGTTCTGGGCATTGCCTGGCTTGTGGGCGATAAAACGTATGACCCGACCGCCGAAGGACAGCCGGAGGGCGAGTGGGGCAAGGCCGGCCTGGTCGAAGACTGGTCCGAAGGCTTCCGGTTCGATGAGCCGGTGCGGTGACCGGTCGGCACGGTGCACCAGGGATGCCATGGGTGAGGCCAGCAGGTCGTATCCCACGAAGGCCCCGCCCGGTCGCAGGACTCGGGCCGCCTGGGTCACCGCGTGTTCCCACTCGATGACGTGGTGGAGCATCAGAAAGCTCAGAATCGTGTCGAACGACTCGTCCTCGAAGGGCAGCCGAGTGGCATCGGCCTGACGCGCCTGGACCAAGGGGTGTCCGGCCAGGCGGTCCTGCGCGGCCTCGACCATCACCGGGTCGGCATCGGTCATGGTGAGCCGCACCCGGGGATGGGCTCGGGCGATGGCCTCGGCCATCGCACCGCTGCCTCCACCGATCTCCAGCACGTCCCCGGTGACGGGGAACCCCTGGGTCGCCCAAGGAACCATCCGCCGGGCCACAAGGCCCCATGGCGCGCTGCGACAGAAGGAGGCCTCTAAGGCGGACATCCTCGGCATGGTTTCCACCTTTCGGCGTACGCATCGTGTGCGCCGAGCCTAGTTCCACGATCGACGGTAGTGAACCGTTTAGGCAAAGGATGGGGGCGACCTGGCCATTCACACCGCCCGGGGGAGCCGGGGTCCCGTCGCAGGGCTGAGCTCAGCAGGCGGATGGGTTAGAGGCCGAAGGCGCCGCCTTCGAGGAGGATGACCACGCCCAGGCCGATCAGCACGATCGGGAACAGGATGTGTTCCCATCGTTCCAGGACTTCGGCGATGGGTTTGCGGGTGGCCACGTACTTGGCGATAGCCACCAGCACCGCGACCATGGCCAAAAAGGCGATGCAGTAGGCCACCATCGCGGTGGGGCCCACGGTGACGAATACGGGCACGTAGACCCCGATGTTGTCCCCGCCGTTGGCGAAGGTGACTGCGGCGACGGTCCAGATGCTGACCTGTTTGCCGGCGACCTTCCCCTCGTCATCGTCGTCGTCCTCGTCGCTGCGCCAGACCTTCCAGGCCGCGATGAGGCCGAGGATCAGGGGAATGAGGCCGAAGTAGGGAATGGCCTCGGGCGGCAGGAAGGTGCTGGCGCCCAGGGTCACCAGCACGGAGGCGACCAGGATGCCGCCGAAGCCCACGTACTGGCCGATCCCGATTTTGGCGGTAGTGCCACGGGCTCCGGCTCCGCGGGCGAAGAACAGGGAGAGCACGATGATGTCGTCGATGTTGGTGGCCGCGAACAGGCCGATCGCCTGCAGCACGGGGGAGATGAGTTCCATAACCTGTCTTTTCTTAGGTGGGGAGAATCGCCGACCGGGACCTGGCGTGCTGCGCTGTGTCGGGCGGCCGAGTGCGCAGGCAAGGGAAGGCTGCCGGGAGCCGATGCCCCGGGCACCATCACCGGGGCACTGTCACCGGGTATGGGTCGCGGCGCCCGTCATGGGCACCCGAAGGCGCACCAGCACCCGCTTTCACCCTCAGTGCGTGGGCGGGCCAGGTGAGGGTGATGTATTTGTCAGTGTTCTTGGGTGGAGGTGCCGTAGGCGGGACACAGCGCGACCTGGGAACCGGTGGCTGCCAGCAGGGTCTCGGCGGCGGCGAGCACATCCATCAGCTCCGGGCGGGTCAGAGCGTAGAAGATCTGCCGCCCCTCGACGCGTCCGGCCACCAGCCCGCACTCGCGCAGGCAGGCCACATGGGCCGAGACGGTGGATTGAGCCAGGCCCGTTTCCTCCACCAGGTCCCGCACTCGAGCTTCACCGCCGGCCAGGCGCCCCACGATGGCCAGGCGAGTGGGATCGGACAGGGAGTGAAACAGGGCCACAGCCGGGGCCAGGCCGGTCGTACAACTAGTGTTCGTCATGACCCGATCCTATCGCCTAATTCCGATTGATTGGACGGGGTGGATCTGACGTTGCCCGCAAGGGACGGTGCAGGGCCTTTTGTCCAGGGAATGGTGGGTCTCGGGCTGGAGACTACCTCGACCCGAGCCTACCCGGCAGAGAAGCTGTTGTGGCCGCCGTGCAGGGGCCCGAGATAGTCATCGGCTCGGTGCGACGGGAGGCCCGGGGGCCTCGCCTGCGGTGGCTGTGGCCAAAGAGCGGCGGGCATGGGCGTGACGAGTGAAGGCCCGGGGCGGGACCCGTGGTGGCCTGAGTCAGGGCCGCCGAGGAGGTCTCGGCGGCCCTGACGTTACGCGATGAGCAGGTGGGGGCTATTCGGCGGAGATGTCCTGGGGGCGCGGAGCCAGCAGCGTACCCAGGATCAAGAGGCCCACCCCGGTGGTGACGAAGACGTCGGCGAGATTGAAGGTGGGGAACCACCCGGTGTGCAGGTAGTCCACCACCCCTCCCCCGTCGAGGCGGTCCAGGAAGTTTCCGATAGCGCCCCCGAGCATCAGGGTCGCTCCGGTACGGGCCAGCCCGGTCAGGGTGGGTGTCGCAACGAGCAAATACCAGATCAGCCCGGCGATGATCGCCCCGGTCGCGGCGATGATGACCCAGGAGGGCAGGGCCGCCCCGAGGCTGAAGGCCACCCCGGTGTTGTGGTGCAGCTGCAGCGTGAGCGGCCCCAGATCTACCGTGGTCCCGTCGGTGAGACGGGCTGAGGTCACGGCTTTGAGAATCAGATCGACGGTGGCCAGCGCCGCTGCCCCGGCCAGCAAGAGGGTCCGGGACCGGCGAGCAGATCGGGACGAAGGGCCGACCTGCCCGGCGACGGGGGCGCTCATGCGGCCGGTTCCAGAGCCGGTGCGGGCTGGGTAGTGGGCAGCTGGGTGCGGCGGGAGATCCGCCCGGCGCGTACCCCGTTGGCGATGATCAGGATTTCGGCCACCTCGTGTACCAGCACCACCGCGGCCAACCCGAGGATCCCAAACAGGGCCAGGGGGATCAGCACCGCGATCAGCGCCAGGGACACCCCGACGTTCTGCAGCATGATCGAGCGGGTCCGCCGGGCGTGCTCGAGGGCTTGGGGCAGGTGGTGGAGGTCCTCGCCCATCAAGGCGATGTCGGCGGTCTCGATGGCCACGTCGGTGCCCATTGCGCCCATGGCGATGCCGATGTCGGCGGTGGCCAGGGCGGGGGCGTCGTTGACGCCGTCACCGACCATCGCCGTGGGGCGTTGCGCCTTGAGGGTGCGGATGATCTCGGCTTTGTCCTCCGGGCGCAGGTCGGCGTGGACCTGGGTGATGCCGGCGGCCTCGGCCAGGGCATGGGCGGTGAGGGTGTTGTCCCCGGTGAGCATCGCGGTGGTGTATCCGGCGCGGTTGAGCCGGGTGATCACCTCTCGGGCCTCCGGGCGCAGCTCATCGCGCACCGCGATCGCCCCGATGACACGCCCGTCCTGCTCGATGAGCACGGCCGTGGCCCCGGAGCGCTGCATCCGCTCGATCTCGGCGACCAGGGGCCCCGGGTCGATCCACCCGGGCCGGCCCAGCCGCAGGCGGGCGCCGTCCAGGGTGCCGTAGAGCCCGGCCCCGGGCACGGTATCCACCTGGGTCACCTCGGCCCGCTCAGGTGTGGCGGCGAGGATGGCCCGGGCCAGGGGGTGTTCGCTGCGGGCCTCCAACCCGGCGGCCAGTCCCAGCACCTGCTGCCGGGTCACCCCGCCAGTGGTGGCGACCTCGATGACGGCCGGGTTGTTGCGGGTGAGGGTGCCGGTCTTGTCCAGGGCGATGGTGCCGATCTTGCCCAGGGTCTCCACCGCGGCCCCGCCCTTGATCAGCACCCCGATGCGGCTGGCGGCTCCGACCGAGGCCACCACGGTGACGGGCACCGAGATCGCCAGGGCGCACGGGGAAGCGGCGACCAGCACGACCAGGGCGCGTTCGAACCACAGGACCGGCTCCCCCACGATGAACCCGTAGGCGATGATCAGGGCGGCGACGATGAGGATGCCCGGCACCAGGCGTTTGGCGATCGCATCGGCCAGTCGCTGGCCGGGGCCTTTGCGGGACTGCTCGGTCTCGACGATGTGCACGATCTTCGCCAAGGAATTGTCCTCGGCGGTGCTGGTGACTTCCACCTCCAGCGGGCCGGTGCCGTTGATGGACCCGGCGTAGACCTCCGCGCCGGGGCCGGCCTCCACGGGCACGGACTCCCCGGTCAGCGCCGAGGTGTCCAAGGAGGTGCGCCCGGTGAGGATCCGCCCATCGGTGGCCACCCGCTCCCCGGGCCGCACCACCATCCGGTCCCCCAGTACCAGCTCAGCCGGGGGCACGGTGACCTGCACCCCGGCCCGGAGCACCGTGGCCTGATCCGGGACCAGCTCCAGCAGCGCGCGCAGCCCGCGCCGGGTGCGCGCCACCGAGTACTCCTCCAGGGCCTCGGCGATGGCGTAGAGGAAGGCCAGCATCGCCGCTTCCTCGATCTGCCCCAGGGCGACCGCTCCGACGGCGGCGATGGTCATCAGGGTCCCGACCCCGATCTTGCCCCGGGCCAGCCGGCGCAGCGTGGAGGGCACGAACGTCCATCCGGCCGCCAGCAGCGCGCCCGTCTCCAGGCTCAGCGCCACCCACAGAGGAACCCCGGCCAGCGACAGGATCCAGCCGGCCAGCAGCAGCACCCCGGCCGCGGCGGCGAACCGGACCTCGCGCACCTGCCAGAAGCCCTCGGCCTCCTCCCCGGCCTCACCGGTTTCGTTCTTCTCGTCGCTGCATCCGCAGGCATCGCTCATCGGGTGATCTCCTGAATCTGGGGGGTGTCACGGGCATCCAGCCCGTAGTTCGGGCACAGACTCACGGCGTTGCCGGTGGCCGCCAGCAGCACCTCAGTGGCGGCCAGCACGTCCATCAGCTCCGGGCGGGTCAGCGAGTAGTACACGCTGCGCCCCTGCGCCCGACCCTGCACCAGCCCGCAACCACGCAAGCACGCCACATGGCCGGACACGGTCGACTGGGCCAGCCCCAGCTCGCTGGTGAGATCACGCACCCGCACCTCCCCGGAAGCCAAGCGCTGCACAATCGCCAGCCGGGTCGGGTCACTGAGGGAGTGGAACAACGCCGCCGCCGGATCCAACACCTCACAAGGGGCATCCGGAACATACTCTGAAATCGTCATGGACCGATGATAACCGTGTTTTGGGCTGACAGTGGTCATGTGCGGTAGTCTCAGGGCGCCCCCTGGCCCGAGGAGATGGTGATGACGATTGGCGGCTACTTCGCCGAGACGGTGAACTCCGGGGCCCTGCTCATCGCCGTGCCCTTGGCGGTGATCGCCGGGATCGTCTCTTTCATCTCCCCGTGCATCCTGCCGTTGGTGCCCGGCTACCTCGGCTACGTCTCCGGGCTGACCGATCCGACCCGGGCCGACAACCGGCGGCGGGTGCTGGCCGGGGTGGGGCTGTTCATCCTGGGTTTCGCGGCCGTGTTCACTGTCTACGGGGCGGCCTTCGGCGCCATCGGGGGCTGGTTGGTGCGGTGGCAGGATCCGCTGATGCGGGTGTTGGGGGTGTTCGTGGCGCTCATGGGCCTGGTGCTGGTCGGGAAGTTCCCCTTCCTGCAGCAGACCAAGAAGCTGTCCTTCCAACCCCGCACCGGCATCGCCGGCGCCCCGCTGCTCGGGGTGGTCTTCGGCCTGGGTTGGACCCCCTGCATGGGCCCGACCCTGAGTGCGGTGCTGGCGCTGAGCACCACCACCGGCGGGGCCTGGCGCGGAGCCCTGCTGGGCTTCACCTACTGCCTGGGCCTGGGCATTCCATTCGTGCTGGTCGCGGCCGGGCTCAACTGGGTCACCACGACCCTGAGCTACATCCGCCGCAACATCCGCACCTTCAACATCGCCGGCGGCTCCGTACTGATCGCCGTGGGGCTGCTGATGGTGACCGGGATCTGGATGCAGTGGATCTATCAGCTCCAAAGCCTCGCCGGCACCTTCATCACTCCTGTCTGAGCCCGGGAGAACATCCCCGGCTTGTGACGCACCGAATCCCAACACCCACCGATTCACCACACCACCACCCAGGAGCACACCATGGCGAAGATCTACCACGACGTCACCGAGATCGTGGGCAGCACCCCGCTCGTCCACCTCAACCGGCTCGACGAGGGCCTGCCCGGCAACGTCGCCGTGAAGCTGGAGTTCTACAACCCGGCGAACTCCGTCAAGGACCGCATCGGGGTCTCCATCGTCGACGCCGCCGAGAACTCCGGGAAGCTCAAGCCCGGCGGCACGATCGTCGAGGGCACCTCCGGCAACACCGGCATCGCCCTGGCCCTGGTCGGCGCCGCCCGCGGCTACAAGGTGATCCTCACCATGCCCGAGACCATGTCCACCGAGCGGCGGGTCATGCTCCGCGCCTACGGCGCCGAGATCGTCCTGACCCCCGGTGCCGAGGGGATGCGCGGAGCGGTCGAGAAGGCGCAGGAGATCGTCGGCTCCAGTGACAACGCCGTCCTCGCCAGCCAGTTCGCCAACGAGGCCAACCCCGCGATCCACTACCGGACCACGGGCCCCGAGATCTGGGAGGACACCGACGGCCAGGTCGACGTCTTCGTCTCCGGCGTGGGCACCGGCGGCACCATCACCGGCGCGGGCCGCTACCTGCGCGAGCAGAAGCCGGACATCCGCCTGGTCGTCGTCGAGCCGGCCGACTCACCCCTGCTCACCGAGGGCAAGGCCGGCCCGCACAAGATCCAGGGCCTCGGGGCGAACTTCGTCCCCGACAACCTCGACCGGGACATCTACGACGACGTCTACGACGTGAGCGTCGAGGACTCCGTGCGGGTCGCCCGGGAGCTGGGCACCAAGGAGGGCATCCTCGGCGGGATCTCCTCGGGCGCCATCGTGTGGGCCGCCCTGCAGGATGCCGCCAAGGAGGAGAACCGCGACAAGTTGATCGTGGCGGTTGTGTGCGACTACGGGGAGCGCTACATCTCCACCCTGCTCTACGAGGACATCCGCGGCTGAGGCCCTGCCAGGGTTGCCGACCCACATCACCGATCCGCAGCTGCCGCAAGCCACCACCAAGGCCGAGCTGATGGCCCGCGTGCTGGCCGAAAACGGCCTGGGGCACGTGGGTCTCGCCCTCGATCTGGAGTCCCCGTAGCTGTCCGCCGGAGGAGAACCGCGCGTGGTCATTCCCTGGAGTCCGCCCTAACCGCGGCACCTCCGTCTCGGGCCGCATCGCCATTGCCCGGAGAGCCAATGCCCCCGCAGCCGGTGGTCGCCGCCCCGACGGCAACGGTGATTCCCGTTGCTATGATCGACGTATAACGATCATCTCTGAGTGTGCCGGCGTGCGCCCCAGGCCCTCGACAACAGGCCCGCCGTGTTGCGCTCAGAGGCCTATCGGCTTCCCGGTTCATCGTTTCCGGGGTCAGCCCCTACCCGTCCCCGAGCCCGTTTCGACCCTGAGGTGAAATGCCCGTGCCCTCGAACTCTTCACTGCCCACCCACCCGTCCCGCCGCCGTGTGCTCTCCTTGGCCGGTGCAGGAGTCCTCGGGGTGGTCATGGCCGGCTGCGGTGCGGAGGAAGATCCCCTGGCCCAACAGGCCAACACGGGAGACGAGAAGGGCTACATCGCCGGGGACGGCACCGTCTCGGAGTACGCCCCGGATCAGCGGGGGGAGCCGGTGCAGTTCAGCGGCACCCTTTTCGATGGGACCGAGCTCTCGGCCGAGGACTTGCGGGGGAAGCCCGCGCTGCTGAACTTCTGGTACGCGGCCTGCCCTCCGTGCCGGGTGGAGGCCCCGGACCTCGCCGAACTCGCCCAGCAGTTCGAGGGGCAGATCGCCTTCTACGGGGTAAACCTGCGCGATGATCAGGCCACGGCCGAGGCCTTCGAGCGGACCTTCGGGATCCCGTACCCCTCCTTCGAAGACAAGGACGGGAAGGTGGTGATGGCCCTGAACGCCTATGTGCCCCCGCGGGCGGTGCCCACCACGCTGGTGCTCGACGCCCAAGGCCGGGTCGCAGCCCGCATCCTGGGGATCGCAGACCGGTCCATCCTCGAGACCCTCCTCGAGGACACGGTGGCCGAGACAGCATGACTTCCGGCACCCCCTCCGCCGTCCCCGCACAGGGAGCTGAAAGGTCACCATGAGCACCACTAGCAGCAGGCAGAGCACCCCTGAGGACACCCCCGGCAGGGGCCCCCGAGGCTCATCGCCCACCGGACCCGGCAAGAACCCCGGGGATGTCGAGCTGCCGGCGCTGGGGCCGGTCGGGATGGCCCGGTGGGCGTGGGCGCAGCTGACGAAGATGAACACCGCCCTGTTCCTGCTGCTGTTGCTGGCGGTGGCGGCGGTGCCCGGCTCGACCTTCCCGCAGCGGATCCAGGACACGGGTGCGGTGGCCGACTACATCGATGCCAACCCGACCCTGGGCCCGTGGCTGGACCGGCTGCAGTTCTTCGACGTGTTCTCCTCCGTGTGGTTCTCCGCGATCTACATCCTGCTGTTCGTCTCCTTGGTGGGGTGCGTACTGCCCCGGGCGGGCAAGCACTGGCGGGCCTGGCGGGCGCAGCCCCCGCGCACCCCTAAACGGCTGGAACGGCTGCCCGAGCACCGCCGCCTGGTCCTCGGTGGGCCCGCGGACGCCCCGGCCCCGGACGAGGTCGTGGCCCAGGCCGCCCGCCTGCTGGGCAAGCGCGGCTACCGGGTGGCCGTGCGCGACACAGGAGGACCGGCACCGTCGGTGGCCGCCGAGCGGGGAATGTGGAAGGAGGTCGGCAACGTCGTCTTCCACCTGGCGCTGCTGGGCGTGCTGGTCTCCGTGGCCGTGGGGTCCCTGTTCGGCTTCAAGGGCCAGAAGATCCTCGTGGAGGGCGATTCGTTCGCCAACTCGTTGATCAACTACGACGCGTTCATCCCGGGCACCAACTACGACCCCGACCAGCTGGAGCCGTTCTCCCTCACCCTGGAGAACTTCGAGGTCGAGTTTTACCGCGACACCGCCGTTCCCAGTCAGTATGGGACTCCGGTGGACTTCACCGCCGAGGTCACCGTCCAGCAACCCGGAGGACAGCCGCGGCAGGAGACCCTGAAGGTCAACGCCCCGGTCAACGTCGACGGGGTGAAGTCGTTCCTGATCGGCAACGGCTACGCCCCCCTGATCCGGGTGACCGACGGCAACGGCGACGTCGCCTTCGAGGGGCCGGTGGTGGGCATTCCTTCCGACGGGGTCTACACCTCTTCACTCGTGCTCAAGGTCCCCGACGCTGCCCCGGACCAGCTAGGCTTCACCGGCCTGCTGCTGCCCACCGCCGTCACCGGGGCCGATGGGCTCCCGCGGTCGGCGGATCCGGGACTGGCCAACCCGAAGCTGATCCTGTCCTCCTACTCCGGGGACCTCGGACTGGACTCCGGAGTCCCCCAGAACGTGTACGCGCTTGACGTCGAAGGGCTCACCGAGCTCAACGGCATGCTCACCCCCGATGGGCCGATCACCCTGGATGCCGCGGGCCCGGTCTACGAGCTGCCCCAGGGCAAGGGCAGCATCGAGTTCCTCGATGTGAAGCGCTACGTGGGCCTGGATATCGTCTACGACCCGGGACGGACGGGCGCCTTCGTGTCCTTCGTGCTGGCCTTCACGGGCCTGTTGATGTCGATGTTCATCGCCCGCCGCCGCCTCTGGGTGAGGGCCTCGAAAGGCGTCGACAAGGACGGGGCCCCAACCACAATCCTGGAGTACGGTCTGCTGGCTCGCGGGGAGGACCCCCGGCTGGCGGCCGAGGCGCAGCGGCTGGGCGAGCTGTTCACCCAGCAGTGGGGCACCGCGCCCCCGCCCGCTGACGCTGCCGCACACCCCAAAACGAGCAGGGCCCACAGCGGGCCGGCCCACACCTGAGAGGACATCACCGATGACCGTCAATGAGGACCTGGGCGCCTGGAGCCAGTTGTTCATGCTCCTGGCCGCCATGACCTACCTGGTGGCCTTTGTGGCCTTCGCCTGGGACATGGCCTCCCACTCCAAGATCCTGCGCAGGGCCCGACCCGAGCAACACAACAGATCGGAAGGGCAACTGGTCGGCGCGGCAACCACTGCCACGGTGAACACGGTGGAGGCCGATGATTCCCGGGCCGGGCTGGGCACCGGTGACCGCGGCCGCGGGTACCCGGCCTCCGCCCAGTCGGTGCTGGCCGAACACGTCGCTGACTCCTCCATGCGCTACACCGGGACCCGCCGCCCAGCGGCCCAGGCGGCCGTGACCGTCATGGTCCTGGCCTTCGCCCTGCACGCCGTGGCTGTGATGGCCCGGGCGGTGGCCGCCGGACGGGTGCCCTGGGGCAACATGTACGAGTTCGCCACCACCGGGGCACTCGTCGTGGCCGGGGTCTACCTGGGTGCGCTGCTGCTGAGGGACCTGCGCTTCGTGGGCACCCTCGTCACCGGGCTCGTGGTGATCATGCTCACCGCCGCCACCATCGGCTTTCCCACCCCGGTGGGCCCGCTGGTCCCCGCGCTGCAGTCCTGGTGGCTGGTCATCCACGTCTCCATCGCCGTGGCCGCCTCCGGGATCTTCACCATCACCTTCGCCATGGCCGTCCTCCAACTGCTGCAGGCCCGCCGGGAGAAAGCCATTCTGGCCGGTGAGGCCCCCGGCATGGGCTTCCTGGGCATGGTGCCCTCCGCCCAGGCGCTGGAGAACCTGTCCTTCCGGCTCAACGCGATCGGCTTCGCGTTCTGGACCTTCACCCTGGCCGCCGGCGCGATCTGGGCCGAGCAGTCCTGGGGCCGCTACTGGGGCTGGGACGTCAAAGAAGTCTGGACGTTCGTGATCTGGGTCGTCTACGCCGCCTACATGCACGCTAGGGCCACCCGCGGCTGGACCGGCACCCGCTCAGCCTGGCTGTCCATCGTCGGATACTTGTGCGTCATCTTCAACTTCGCCGTCGTCAACACGGTCTTCACCGGCCTGCACTCTTACTCCGGGCTGTAACCCCGGCGGCGTAGACCGCCAGCTACGGGGCGGGATTCGTCGTGATCCAGCAGGGAACGGATTGCAGAAACAGGCACGGAAAGAACCCATGGGCCGCTGCCCCGCGGCGCTGGGGCGCGCATCAGGGATACTCCCGGCGCCGCCCTGCGATGGCGTCCCGATCACGGCACCCCGCCCCAGCACTTCCTTGATTTCCGGGCCTGAGAAGGACCCCTTTCGCAGCGCCCATCCAGGCACCACCACGGCCAGGCGGATATCTTCTTGGCGCATCGACCGGCCGGTGCCGGTGCCCGGTACTCAGACATCCAGCAAAGGTCACCCGTGAAGCGCTCTGCCACCATCACCGCCCTCGTCCTGGGGTGCGCTCTGGTGCTGCCCGGATATACCGGCAGCATCGAAGAAGCAGCCGAGGAGAAATCCTCCGGAACTTCTTTTGCTGCAAGCGGAGTCAGCGCCCTGGAGGCGGTTGGCATTCACCTAAGACTTCCCCCCAGTAACATGCACGCGAACCATGTGCCGGAGTGAATCGCACCAGGTCCCGTGGAGGCTCTGTCCCAGGTTTCGCCCTATCAGCGGCCGCTGGCTCCGGCCAGGAAGAAGAGAACGGCGGCAGTGCACAGGAGATATGCGATCAGAGCCCCACCGAGCATGACGACATCGCGGAGGATGAACCCGTAGGAGTCGTGGCGTTCGCGGCGGTAGCTCAGAACGGCGAAGAGCACCGGCATGAGCGCAACGAAAGCCATAACGGTGAGCACGACCGGGTAGTTCTGCACCGGCACGGTCACGATCGCCAGAGGCAGCACCGCAAGCGTGAAGGTCATGGTGTGGTCGGCGAAGACGCTGGTGATCCCGCTGGTCACCTGCCCACTGCGGACCACGGACCAGGTGGTGAACACCTGCGGCAGAGCAGTCATGAACGCGGTGATGAACAGCCCGCTGACCAGCGGTGCCAGGCCAAGCGCTGAACCGATCTGCTGGGTTCCGGTGACGAGGACGTAGGAACCCACGGCAAGTGCGGCTACACCGCCGAGCGTCAGCAGGGTCTGTTTCCCCGACCACGAGACCTGACCACGTTCACCACCACGACCGCGGAAGAGGGCCTGCCCGAGGTAGATGACGTATGCGACCACGGCGATCAAGCCATCGATCGGCTGCAACCCTCGCCAGGCCGGAGGCAGGATGAGCACCGCGAACAGGGCGACGACGGCAAGGTAGGGCAGTGCATCGATGAGCACCGCGCTCTTCTCGATCCGCAGGCCCTCGCCCTGCTCGGCAGGTTTCTTGTCGCTGGTCGCCCGGTTCTTCCGAAACGCCGCGTAGCCGACCGCGACGGTGATCGGGATCGAGACCACGGTGGAGCCGAGCATGCTGCCCAGTCCGACCGCTCCGGCCCCGGTGGCCGCGCTGACGACGTTGATGCCGACATCGGGGCTGGCGCTGCCGAGAGCGACCAGTGGGCCGCCGGCGGCGCCGGTGAACCCGTACCGCTGCCGTACCGCCTTCAGGGGAGCGGCCAGCTGCTCAGCGCCCCAGCGGGTGGCGAATGCCGCCAAGACCAAGCCCACCACCCACACCCACGTCATCGCGGCCCTCCCCCCACCGTTGCGCTCGACGGTACGGAGCGCACGTCGGAGATCACGAATCCGCTGGATGGCAGGGTGGGCATGCGACGCAGGCTGATCCGCAGATCCTGGGACGGGACGTCATAGGTCATCTCCCGCGTCAGGATGGCCAGCGCCGCCTTCATCAGGGCGATGGTGATCCACTCCCCCGCGCACCGGTGGCCGATGTGGTGATCCCCGCCGCCTTGTGGGATGAGACCGTAGGCGCCGCCGTCCCAAGTGGTGAAGCGGTCCGGATCGAAGATCTCGGGGTTCTCCCACAGGTCGGGGTGGTGGTTGGTGCCGTACAGGTCCAGGAGCGTTCTACGCCCCTGGGGGAAGTGCACGCCCTGCCAATCGAAGGCAGTGCGCACCCGAGCACCGACCATCGGGAAGAAAGGATAGAAGCGGCGGACCTCCTGAACGAACAACTCGGCGTCGCGGTCACCGCCCTGGCGCAACCGGCTTCGCCACTGGGGGTGCTGGTGCAGGGCCAAGGCCGCGAAGATGATGAAGCGGTCGACCGCGACCGTGGGACGCACGAGGTTGAGCAGCTCGACCGCGGCAATCCGGCTGCCCAACAGCTGCCCACCAGGCTCGCGGTGAGTGGACACGACCTGCAAGGCGCTGCCCTCCGGGGCAGCGTGCTCCCCGCGGCGTACCCGATCCACCAGGTCCGCAATGGCTTGTTCGGCCCCGTGGCGGGCGCGCCGGCCCCGCCAGTGCCGGGGACCGACCGCAGCGGGAGCCTCGATCATGGCGTGCAAGGACTGGGTGCGGCCCCTGACCTGGGACTCGGTGACGGGGACACCGACCCAGCTACTGACCGCCTGGCACAGGATCTGCCCGACCTCCTCGTACAGCACGATGCGGTCAGCGGCTTCCCACCCGATAATCCGGGCTCTCCAGCCGTCGGCGACCAGGCCCGTCAAAGTACGGATGTCGTGCGGGGTCATGAGATCCATGAACATCTGCTTGCGCGCCCGGTGGGTCTGTCCGTCTAGGCCCTGCACGCCACCGACACCGAGCAACGTCTTCTGCACCCGCATTGGGAAGGCACCTCGTCGCTGGAACCGGTCGGCGTCGTAGAAGACCTGCGCGGCCTCCGCACCGCGCAGACACACCGTCGGCTCCAGCAGCAGGCGGGTCTGGAACACATCGGTTCCGTACCGTTCACACCGCCGGGACACGAACTCATAGCCCTGCCAAGCCAAGGCCAGAGTGCTGTCCATACTGAGGTCGTACGCCATGCGTCCCATCAGGACTCCCTCTCACGGTGGACTCGCGGCATCGTGGCCTCGGACCTCGGAAAGCATGATCGCGACTGAAGGATGACATTACCCTGGCGAGGTACCAACGTCAGATGCCGATCGAAGCGCTACAGCGGTAATACCTTCCAAGACGGGATCCCGAGCCCCTGCGATGGCGACCTGATGCAACGCGTCCGACCGGACGCGGCCGGCGATCACCCGATGTCTGTCAGCGGAACATGGGCCACGGATGATGAGTCTGATGGGCAAGCTGGGTCTGACACCGTCGACGGTGTCGACCCCCGTGGGAGCACCGCGACCGGTGGGTGTCAGAGGCCGGTGAAGGCGGTGAAGAAGCGGAAGAACACCGAGGCGGCCACCGCGACGTAGGTGATGGCGACCAGGGTCCAGGCCCAGTCGGCGGCGAAGCGGGCCAGCCCGGGCGGGGCGGGGATGATGCCGTGGACCATGTTGCGGATGGTGAGCAGGATGGTCAGCGGGATCATCGCCGCCCACACGATCATGCAGTACAGGCACAGGATGTAGATGGAGAACAGCGCCTGGGACCACAACCAGATCGCGAACACCGCCCCGGCGGTGACCCCGACCTGCAGCCCGATCCAGTACCAGCGCCCGAACCGCGCCCCCGAGAGGGCCGCCATGGCGGTGGTAATGACCACGGCGAAGGCGACGATGCCGATCAGCGGGTTGGGGAAGCCGAACAGTTCCGACTGCCAGGTGCCCATGACCTGCCCGCAGGAGACCCAGGGGTTGATGTCGCAGCTGGTGACGTGGCCGGGGTCGCGGTAGAGGGCCAGGCGCTCGAGCACCAGGACACCGGAGGCGATCCAACCGATCACCCCGGTCACCAGCAGCAGGACCGCGAAGGGCCGGTACCGGGCGAAGCCGGGCAGGTGGGTCTCGGTGGCCGGGCCGGCGTCGGTGTGATGGGTGGTGCTGGTGGTGGGGTCAGCCATGGTGGGTGTCCTTGACGGTTCCGTTGTCGATGACAGGGGTGTCGGCCTGGGGTCTTCGGGCCAGGACGGCCAGGGCGGTGGCCAACAGGGGCAGGGCCCCGGCCAGGAGGATGGAGCTGGCCGCGGATTGCTGGTCCGCCAGCGGGGCGGGGCCCCAGTCCCTCCCCAGCCCGGAGAACCACTCCGGTTGGATCAGCGCTGGGGACAGGGCGGTGGCCCCCGCCCAGAGCCCCAGGGCGGTGGCTGTCCCGACCAGCGTCAGAGCTTGGGTGTGCACCGCAGCCCGGTCGCGTGGTGGGACCAGCACGGCGGCGGCGAAGATCAGGCCCAGGACCAGGGCGGTGGTATTCATCAGTTCGTGGCCGACGTGGGTGTGCAGGGCCAGGGCGAAGGCGGGGGTGTAGTAGAAGACACCGAGCCCGGCCAGGACCAGGACCGCGGCCGGGATCGGGTGGGCCATCAGCGCCCCGGTCCGGGAGGTGCGCCATGCGGTGGTGAGCTCGCGCGCCCCGGTGGAGCCGTCGGTGCGGGCCGGCACCAGGGCCGCGGCCAGAAGCCCGGGTCGTCCGGCGATCAGCAGCAACGGCACCGGGAAGGCCAGCAGCAGGTGGGCGGTGGTGTGGATGCTGAACAGGATCGGGGCGTAGACGGCCGGCAGCCCGCAGGTGACATAGACCAGCAGCACGAGTCCGGCCAGGAACGCCACCGTGCGCGCCACCGGCCACGGTGTCCTGGTGTAGCGCAGGCGTCGCGCCCCGGCCAGGTAGAGGCAGGCTGCGAGGATCGCCACGGCGATCCACAGCCAGTCCAGGCGCCACTGGGTGACCCACCCGGAGGCGCTCAGCGGTGGGGGCAGCAGGTAGCCGGTGAGGATCTCGGCGGCGGTGATGTCCGGTTCCCGTTCCAGGGGCACCGGGGTGGGGGTGCGCCCCAGGGCCACGCCCAGGGCCATCACCGCGCAGAGGATGAAGGCCTCCACGGTGATCAGCCGCCACACCCTGCCCCGGCTCGCAGGCCCGGCAGCAATGACCCGGCCGTTGAGGTACCCGAGCACCCCCAGGGCCACGGTGGCGATCGTCTTGGCGATCACCAGTGCCCCGTAGCCGGAGGCCAGCCCGTCCCACCCACCGATCCGGTAGACGGTGTTGATAACCCCGGAGACGGCCACCACGACGAAAGCCACCGCGGCCAGGGCGGAGAAACGCACCAGCACGCCGTGCGTGGCCTGCGGGGTGGTCAACAGCGGGACGAGCAGGGCGAGCACGATGATCCCGCCGGTCCAGATCCCGGCCCCGAGCAGGTGCAGGGCCAAAGCGTTGACGGCCCCGTTGTGGTCATCGACCCCGGCCACGTGCCCGAGCTGGGACAGCGGAATGACGGCGGCCAGGGCCACCACGGTGGTGGCGGTCACCGGCCCCGGGGAGCGGGCGAGCACGGCCAAGGTGGTGGTGAGCGCGGCCATCACCGCGGTCACCGCCCACGCCTGGCCGGGAATCAGGCGGGTCACGTAGTAGCCCAGCTGTCCGGTGAACTCGGTCGAGCCCGAGACGGGGGCACCGATGGTGTCGGCGTAGCTGAGCACGATGATCGCCACCGCGGCCAGCGTCCACACCGCCGCCGCCCCCGCGGCCACGTTCAGCACCCGGGCGAAGGCCGGGTGCTCGGCTCCGGGTGTTCTCGCGCCGTGGGCCGGGGTGGACCGGGGCACGACGGTGGTGGCGAAGACCAGCCCTGCCCAGGTGATGGACATGGCCAGATGGTGCACGGTCGTGGCCGCCGGCAGTCCCCAGCGCACCATCGCCCCGGGATCGAGCACCTCCCGGGCCGCGGTGGCCCCGGAGGAGCTCAGGGCCACCCACAGCACGGTGAGGGTCATCAGGCCGACAACGATGAGAGCAGCGGTGGCGACGCCCCGGCGCCGTCCAACCACTGCCAGGGCCGGCGCCGACGGGGCGGGCGGTGGTGTGGTGGTGGTGCGGGATGGACTGGTCATCGGGTCAGTCGGTGGCTGCGGTCTCGACAGCGGCCCGGAAGGCTTCCAGGGATTCGGGGTTGAGCACTTCTCCGTCGAGGTAGAACGTCGGGGTCCCGGCCACGCCCAGGGCTTCACCGTCAGCCACATCGAGCTTGATCCGCTCTTCGGTGGCCGGGTCGGCCACCGCGGCATCGAAGGCGGCCATGTCCAGGCCGAGGTCCTCGGCGAAGCCGCGGAAGAGTGCGCTCTGGTCCTCGGCCGATTCCCCCCATTCGGCCTGGGTCTCGAACATGCGCTGATACATGGCCTCGTACTGTCCCTGCTGGGCGGCGGCCTCCACGGCCACCGCGGCGTTGACGGAGTTGCGGTGACCCGGCAACGGGAAATAGCGGTGCACGAAGGTGACGGTGTCGCCGTACTCGGCCCGCAGGTCTTCGACGAAGGGGTAGGCGGCCCGGCAGGCCTCGCACTCGTAGTCCAGGAACTCCACCAGCACCGCCTGCTCATCCGGGGCCTTCGAGAGCACTCGGCTGTTCTCTCGCACCAGCTGCCCCACATCTTCGGGTACTTCAGGGGTGGAATTGGCACGGGCGATGAGGATCGGGATGGCCACGGCGGCCACGATGGCGACCAGGAGGATCCACACGAGGATCTTGGCCTTCGAGGGTTTCCGCTGGGGGGCGCTCGTACTGGCGGTAGTGCTCACAAGGGGTTTCCGTTCTGTCTCAGGCAGCAGGGCATACCGGGAGTGGAGGGGTTCTAGTGGCGGAGAGTCTCGTCCCCGCGGTGGGAGGCCGGTTCGATCTGGAAGGTGGAGTGCTCGATGGCCACGTCGAAGTCACGGGCCACACAGGCCTGCAGATCCGCCAGCACGACACCGGCGTGCTCGGCGCTCAGGCAGCCGTCGTGGACGGTGACGTGGGCCGAGAGCACCGGGGTGTCGGAGTCGATGCGTGAGGCGTGCAGGTCGTGCACCCCCACCACGTGGGGCAGGGACTCCAGGCGGGTGCGGACCTCATCCAGATCCAGACCCTTGGGAGTGGTTTCCATCAGGACCTCGATGGTGTCGCGCAGCAGAATCAGGGCCCGGGGCACGATCAGGGCGGCGATCAGCAGGGACACGATCGCATCCGCCTGGGTCCACCCAGTGGTGGCGATGACGATCGCGGAGACGATGACCGCCACCGAGCCCAGGGCGTCGTTGGCGACCTCCAGGAAGGCGGCCTTCATGTTCAGGTTCTCTCCCCGCCCCGAGGCCAGGATGATCAGCCCGATGATGTTGCCGACCAGCCCGATCACCCCGAACCACAGCATGGCCGAAGACTCGACCTCCGGGGGCTCCAGCAGCCGGCGGATACCTTCGACGGCAACGAACCCGCCCACGGCCAGCAGCACCGAGGCCTGGGCGGCCGCGGCGACGATCTCCGCCCGCTTGTACCCCCAGGTGCGTTTGTCCGTGGCCGGCTTCAGGGCCAGGGTCGCCGCGATCAGCGCGATCAGCAGCCCGGCGGAGTCGGTGAACATGTGCCCGGCATCGGCCAGCAGCGCCAGGCTGCCCGAGATCACCGCGCCGATGATCTCGGCGACCATGATCGTGGCGGTGATGGCGAAGACTACTGCCAGCTTTCCCCGCCGCCCGGTGGCACCGTGGGCGTGATCGTGCTCACCGCTCACGCCGGAACCTCTTGGGTGCTGGCCGCACCGGCGAGCTCCTCGGCGGCGCACTCCGGCGTGCCGCACTGGCACACCGCCTCGACGGTGAGAATCGTGCCCAGCAGGTCCTCCAGGGCGTGGGCCAGCTTCGGGTCCGAGAGCTCATAGCGCACATTGCGTCCGGCCGGCACGCCCACGACCAGCCCGCAGTCGCGCAGGCAGGCCAGGTGGTTGGACAGGATCTGCCGGCTCACCCCGATCTGGGCCGCCAGTTCCAAGGGCACCGCCGGGCCCTGCTGCAGCTGCAGCAGCACCGCGGCCCGGGTGGGATCGGCCAGTGCTTTGCCGAACCGGGACATCACCTCGACCGGGGACAAGATCCTCATGCCACAACCGTACAGCAGAATCTGTATCAAAGAGGGGCGGGGTCGAGCGAGGCTCGGGCAATGTCCAGCTTGTGTCCCTACGGTGTGGGCGGATGGGGGTGCCGTCCGCCACTGCGGCGCCCCCGTCCTCGAACCACCACGGCACCTCGTGCGGCCGTTGCCGCAATGCCCCTGCGGGGAGGGAAGGCGATTGTCTGCCTCCGGCAGGAGACGGGTGGAGCCCATGATCACTTTCTGCGCTGCTCCGCTGGGCAGCCCGCCCGTGCGCCGTTTCCCGACCGGGTGCAAGGCGGCCGGGCCGTGGCGACCGATCGACTCTGCGATCCAGGCACGAAGTACCCCAAATATGTCGCCGATGACGATCCTCTCGGAGCACTTCGCACCTGACGGAAGGCCTCCCGTCAACCGGCCACCACTGGTGGGGCGAAGCTCAGCGGTAGGTGTAGTACCCATCGAGGGGCATGGCGTTGACGGGTACTACACCTACCGCTGAGCCGGACTCGCTGCTGCGGTGCCCCACATGGTCACCGCAGCAGATCCCCGGACCGCTCTCACCCGGGGCCGGACCGCCTCTACCTCACGCGCACCTGCTGCGCCCTTCACCTGCTGCGGGAGTGCTCCTCTCCGAAAGCACCCCCGTCGGACATCGGTCGTTTCGGTGACACCGTCCGGGATCAGGCCTGCACTGGGGCGGTGAGTGATGCGCTGGGCGCGGCCTGAACCAGTTTCCGCGGCTAACCGGCCGACCACTTGAGTCCGGCGCCCGCGTCTCCACCGTCCAGACCCAGACCGATGTCCTCGTCGACTGCTCCCCGGGGGCGCCCACATCGGGGTCCATCCCGGCGGCGGCGAGGCCGTGCACGGCGGCCGGAACGGCCACCAGGCGGTCCTCGACAGCGTCAACGTCGGCTCCGGGCCGGTCCAGGTTTGCCTACGCTGAGCCGGTTCAGGCATCACATACTCCGGGTGCGTCCTCTTTGAACGACCAGCAAGGAGTGCGCACCCGGTCCTCACATCCCGCCCCAGGCCTGGATCTTCTGCGTCGTCGCCGTTAGCCACCGAGGACGCGCCTCTCCTGCGCTCGAGGATGCACACTCGCCGACATGTCCAGGAGTGGATGGTGGACGATCTTCCGAAGAAGGCCTTGCAGGAAAGGCTCAGCGCAGTGAGCTACTGTCCTGCCCGTTCATGAGGAGCAAGACCCTTTTTGGGCCTTTCAAGGAGGACGCATGGCTGGCGGTACGGACCCGGAGCGGGCGCGGCAGCAACGTGCTGCGCTGCTGGATCAGCACTGGGCGGCCGATGCCCGGGCCACCCGCAGGCGGCGGCTCCTGGCGGGCGCGGGCGCGGTGACGGCTGTCGCGGCGGTCGGGGCCCTGGTGACGGTGGCGGTGATCAACGATCCCCCGCCCCAGGCGCGGGAGGACATCGAGATCGCCGGGCTGCAGACCTACGAGGGCCTCGGCAACTCCCACGTGGAGACCGCGGTGGACTACGAGCAGTCCCCCCCGGTGGGCGGGGACCACGCCAGTGACTGGCTCAACTGCGGGGTCTACACCGAGCCGGTGCCCGAGGAGAACGCCGTGCACGCCTTGGAGCACGGGGCCGTGTGGGCCGCCTACGACCCCTCCGCCCTGTCCGAGGACCAGGTGGCTGAGTTACGCCAGGCCGTCCCGGACACCTACGTGGTGCTCTCCCCCTACGAGGACCTGGGCGCCCCCATCATGATCTCGGCGTGGGGGGCTCAGGTCGCCCTGGACTCCCCGGAAGATGAGCGCCTGGAGCAGTTCGTGACCAAGTACTGGCAGTCCCCCGACGCCCCGGAGCCCGGGGCATCCTGCACCGGCGGCATCGATGCCCCCAGCCGGGTCGCATGAGCACCAGCACCACCGGCGCCGCCTCCAGGAGCTCGGCAGGGCACCGGGGACGGTGGGTCCTGCTGGTGCTGGCGGCCGTGCTGTTGGTGGCGGCCGGCTGGGCGGTGGGGCAGCTGAGCGCTCCGACGTCGTCCACCCCGGCGGAGGGCAGCCCGGAAGCCGGGTTCGCCCGCGACATGCAAACCCATCACCTGCAGGCGGTGGAAATGAGTTCCTTGGTCCGTGACCGTACGGAAGACCCGGAGATCCGCCGGTTGGCATACGACATCTCCCGCACCCAGCAACAACAGGCCGGGCAGATGTACGGCTGGCTCTCCGTGTGGGGATTGCCCCAGGCCTCATCCCAACCGGCCATGGCCTGGATGGACGACGGCGACCAGAACCACACATCCATGCCCGGCATGGACTCCACGAGCCCTGGTCCGGACGCGCGAATGCCGGGCATGGCCACCGCCGAGCAGCTGGCCGAGCTGGAGGACGCCCAAGGCCAGGAGGCCGAACGGCTCTACCTCGAGTTGATGATCCCCCACCACCAAGCCGGAGCAGCCATGGCCCAAGCCATCCTGGAGCACACTGACAACCCCGTGGTGACCTCTCTGGCGCAATCGATCGCCACCAGCCAGACCTCGGAGATCAAGTACATGGAGGACCTGTTGGAGAAGCGCCGCAACCCATCATGATCTCCGTTCGCACGCCAGGATCAGCACCCGTGGCCGGGTCCGCGCAAAAGCTGACGGGCCCAGACGTGAACCGGTTCCCATGCTCGGCCCAGCTGTGCGCCGGGGACCGGAATCCACCGGGGCTCTTCGGCCCCGATCCCCAATATCGCGGGCAGGTCCGGGGAGAGGCCGGCGTGGCAGGCCCGTCCCTCCTGGACCGGTCCTGGGCTCAGGGCCCGATCCGGACCTCGGGACCGTTCTGTGGCATGCAAAAATGTCCTCATGGCAGTCGATGCTTTCCGTGACCATGGTTGACCGCAACATGGCCGGGCCGGTCTGGGTCCCGTCCGAGCCGCCGAGCTTGGAGAACTTCCTGGCCCCCACGTTGCAACCAATTCCACTCATCCCGGCCATCGCGCTGGTGCTGGCTGTGTTGTATTTGGTCGGAGCGGCCCGGCTGTGGAGGGCACGCCGGCGGTGGCCGGTGTGGCGGACCCTGTGCTTCTTCGCCGGGTGCGCGGTCACAGCGGTCATCATGGGCGCGGGAATTGAAGGCTACGGGTTGCGCATGTTCTCCGTGTTCATGTTCCAGCAGCTGACTTTGATGATGTTCGTTCCCGCGCTGCTGGTCCTGGGCAGCCCGGGCACTTTGCTGCTGCGGGCTGCACCCCATCGCGGGCCCGGCGCCGTGGTGCTGCGCCTGGCCCTGTGGGGGTTGCGTTCGAGGTGGGGCAGGCTCGCCATCCATCCTGCCTTCTTGGTTCCGTTGTTCCTGGTCAGTTTCTACGGGGTGTATCTCAGCGGACTTGACGACCGGTTGCTGCCCACCTGGTACGGCCACATCGGGCTGGAACTGCTGTTCTTGGCCTCCGGGATCCTGTTCACGATCCCGTTGCTGTCGGCCGACCCGTTGCCGGCCAAACAAACCTACGGCAGTCGCTTGGCCGACATCGTCCCCGAGATGCCGTTGCACGCCTTCTTCGGCGTCATCGTCATGATGGCTCCGCTACCCGTCGTGGAGTTTTTCGCCACCCCGCCAGGCAGCTGGAACCTTGACCCGATGGCCGACCAGGTCCTGGCCGGCTCGTTGGCCTGGTCCTACGGTGAATTGCCGTCCGTGCTGATTCTGCTGTTCATCATGAGCCAGTGGCACCGCGAGGATGCGCGCAACGCCGCCCGCGAAGAGGCCGAGGCCGCCGTCAGAGGCACCCCGGATTTGGATGCTTACAACGCCTACCTGGATCAGTTGCAGCAGCGCACCGAGGACCGCTAACCCCTATGTGGACCGGCTGACGTCACCGGAAGCCGGCTGGGACGGCCAGGGACGCCGACACGACCCGCCGCCCCCAACCGTTCCCAGGTGCGTGGCCTGCCGGTGGCCTGCAGGGTCCTATGGGACCAGGAGAGGCCGTCCAGGGTGTGGAAGACCCGGGCGCCGACCATCTCGGCCAGTTCTCGGCCTGGTGCACATCCGTGGTGCTGATGGTGGCGGACCTGGAGACGACCGTTCGCAGGCCCGCATGGCGCGCCCGGAGACGCGGCAGCGGACACAGCCAGGGCACAGGGAAAGGATAAGCCCGGGACAGTCCGCCCTGGTCAAATGGGGGTGGAGGGGCCTGGAGTGCCCGGACCGGTGGGCGGGGGCCCGCCGGTACATCCGAGAGAAGGAGCCCACCAGCATGGTCAGCATCCACCACCCGACCTCGGGGACGCGGGGGCCAACTGGGGACTCAGGTCTCCCGCTGGTGAAAAAATCCCGGCTGGTGGGCGTCGATGCCGCCCGGGGTCTGGCTCTGGTCGGGATGTTCTCCATCCACATCTTGCCGGCCTGGGACCCCGAGACCTACGAGGTCACCTTGCAGTGGCAGCTGTTCGCCGGCCGGGCCGCGGCCCTGTTCGCGCTGCTGGCCGGGGTCGGGCTGGCGTTCTCCACCGGCGGACGCACAGCCCACCGGGGCCGGACGATGACCGCCGACCGGGTGGGGCTGCTCATCCGGGCCGTGCTGATCACTGTGCTGGGCCTGCTCGTGAACCAGGTCATGCCGGAGGACCCGCCCGCCTACAACATCTTGACCTACTACGGGATGTTCTTCCTGCTGGCCATCCCCTTCCTGCACCTACCCGCACGGACCCTGTTCATCCTCGCCGGAGTGACCGCGGTGACCGCCCCGGTGCTGATGCAGACCCTGCGCGGCGTGCTGCCCGCGATGGAGGTCTACAATCCCACCATCACCGGGGTGCTCACCGACCCTGGCACGGTGCTCTCCCAACTGTTGTTCACCGGTACCTACCCTGCGGCCCCATACCTGACCTACCTGCTTGCCGGCGTAGCCATCGGCCGGCTCAACCTGCGGTCCCTGCACGTCCAGGTCCGGCTGCTCGGGGCGGGCCTGGTCCTGGCTCTGGCCGCGTGGTTGGTCTACTGGGTGCTGATCATGCAGGCCGGCGGCTTTGACCAGCTGATGAGCTCCACCCCGGGACTGAGCCAGGAGCAGATCGACGAGATCATCATCTGGGGCCCCGACCCCGTCCTGCCCGACACGTCGTGGTGGTGGCTGCTAATCCCCGGTCCGCACACCAACACCCCGATCGCGATCCTCTATGGCCTCGGCTCCGGTGCGGCCGTGCTGGGGGCGTTCCTGCTCATCGGGCGGAAGGCCGGCGCCTGGTTGCTGCCGCTCAGTGCTGCGGGCTCCATGACCCTGACCCTCTACACCGCCCACCTGCTGGCACTGGCCGCCATGGTGCACTACGAGGTGCCCCTCCTGTGGTTCCTCATCCACGCAGGCGGGGCGGCGGTGTTCGCGGTGGCCTGGCAGCGCGCCTACGGCCAGGGCCCACTGGAGCTGGCCCTGGCCCGGACCGCCGGCGCCGGGCGTGGGCTCGTGCTCACCTCCGCTCGATGCGAAGACTGAGCCCGGACCCAACTGCAGCAGCGGGTGGGTCCGTCGAGGCGGCGGTATCAAGAATGGGCTCCCACAACACATCCGCTGAACCCACAGAATGGGAAAGCGCCTTCGCCAGTCCCCTCTCTGTCAGCCTTGAGTGAGGCGACCGACCAGCAAGGACCTGCTGTGGGGCCGACACATTTGAGCCCGTGCTCAAAAACCATTCAGCTAGCCGTGGTCCTATTGCAGCGGCGCCCGGCGCCCGGACTTACTGGCCTTCCCTTCTGGCCCTGCCGTGTCGATACAACGTTCAGGAGAACCCCTATGACCGACAACACCGCACAACCTGCTGCTGCGGGATCCACAGCGCCCGCCCGTGATGCTGGAACGGCCGCCCTCGACTTTCAGGATTTGGTGGCTCCGGTTCCGAAAGCGGTGCGCAAAGATTCCGGCACCAACGAGGTGTCCCCGGCTCCCTCCACCGGTGCCCGGTGGGCGGCGGAGTTCGCGGGCACTACCGTGCTGATTTTCGCCGGGGTGGGCACCGGGATTTTCGCCACCCAGGTCATCGATTCCGCACTGGGTTTCGGGCTGGGGCTGCTGGCGGTATTGGTGGCTTTCGGGCATGTCTCCGGGGGTCATTTCAATCCTGCCGTGACCCTGGCGGCGGTCGTGGCCGGGCGCACATCACCCAAGGTCGCCATCGGTTACGTGGTGGCCCAGGTGCTGGGGGCCCTGGTCGCGGTGGGGCTGCTGTGGGCGGTGCTGATGACACTGATCGATGCCGCCACCACCGCCCAGGCTCTGGGGGCGGTGGCCAACGGCTACGGGCAGAACTCCACTTCCCAAGCCGGCTGGCCCACCGTGCTTCTGATTGAGTTCGTGGCGAGCACCTTGTTCGTTCTCGTGGTCCTGGGCTCAACCGCCCCACGGGCCAACGCGGTACTGGCCCCGGTGGCGATCGGGGCGACCTTCGCGTTCCTGCTCACCATCCTGGCGCCGTTCGACGGCGGATCGATGAATCCGGCCCGCTCCACCGGCACCGCGGCCATCGGTGGCGCGCAGAGCCTGTCCCAGCTGTGGCTGTTCTGGGTCGCCCCGTTGTTGGGGGGTCTGGTGGCGGGTTTGATCTACCGTGTGGTGGATTTGGGCCGCGCACCCCGCCCCGCCACTACGCAATCCACGGAAGACGCCACAGCAAACAACAGCACCGACACTTCCACCGCCCCGGAAGTGTGAGGGAATCGAGCAGTGTCTCGTGACGGGACGGTTCTATGCACCATGACGTCCCGTTGGAGCCATGTGGATCAACCCGCGCCAGCGCAGGCCGGCCGAGCGTCGGCGGCTGAGGACAGGTCGCGCGGAGTCCCCGGGAGAGGTGTATCTCATCTGGGGCTGTGATGTCTTGGGAGATCGTCTGCGTTGGCGGGGCGGTCAGAGAACACGCGTCAGTGACCGGTCGCCGTTTCTGGCCTGCGCATGGTCCCTGGGTTGCGGTGGGCGGTGCTGGTGCACCCCTGGTAGGCGGAGGTGGACGTCTGCTCCAGCACGTTGTTCGGCGTGGTGGGTCACGAGCACGACGATGCGGTCGGACAGTGCTGAGCGCAGGTCGGAGATCAGCGAGTCGGCAGCTGGTGCGTCGAGGTGAGCGGTGGGTTCGTCGAGGAGCATGACGTCGGCGCGGGTGAGCAGTGCCCTGGCCACGGCGACGCGTTGACGTTGCCCCCCGGAGAGCTCCCCGCCGCTGGGCCCAACTGGTGTGTCCAAGCCCCGGGGAAGGCTGTCCAGGAAGGGGCCCAGGCCCACACGGGTGAGGACCTCGTACATGTCCTCATCGGTGGGCCGATCGTCTTTACCCCGGGCGAGCAGGAGGTTGCCGCGGATGGTGGAGTCGAACAGATGTGCCTCCTGGGGGCACCAGGCGAAGCACCGCCGCAGCTGCCGGGCGTCGAAGGTGGTGCTGTCGGAGCCGTTGACCTGCCATGAGCCCTCCGCGGCGGGCAAGTGGCCGAGGAGGGTCGCCAGCAGGGTGGACTTGCCTGAGCCGGAGGGACCTTCAACGACGAGCCACTGGCCGCGTCGCACGGTGGCCTGGAGGTGGCGGAATGCCGGGGCCGGCGCCTGGGGCCAGGTGACGGCCAGGTCGGCCAGCGTCAGCTCTTGGACCTGAGCCGGAACCAGCCCGGCGGGGGGCTGAGGTCGCTCGTGACGGGTGGTTGTGGAGGTGACGGCATGGACCTTGCGCAGTGACTGGGCCAGCGCGGACCACTGCTGTACCGCATCGACCACGCCGAGCAGCGGGTCGATCAGGCCCAGAGGCAGCAGCACGAGTCCGGCGACGACCGGTGTGGAAATCGTGCCCGCCGCCAGGGCTTCGGCGGTGGTAGCCAGCATCAGCACGGAGGAAAGAGAACAGGCCAGCACCACGACGGCCTCGCCCAGGCCCCGCGCCCAGGCACTGGAGCGGGTCGACGTGTCCGCGCGCTGCTCGAGGTCGTCCAGCCGGGCGAGCATGTCCTCGGTTCGATCGTTGGCGCGCAGCTCACTGGAGGCGGCGGCCATCGCGGCGAAGCGGCGGATCACTTTGGAGCGAACGACGGTGAGGTGGCGGGCCGCCGAGCGATCGGCCAGCAGCGCCGCGGCGGGCCCGGCGAGCAGCCCGCCGAAAACGGCGACCAGGAGCGTGGGCACCGCGCTGGGACACAGGACCGTGACGGTGACGACAGCCCCCAGGGCGGTGCCGGCCCCGGCCATCGGTGGCAGCAGGACCCTTGGTGCCAGGTCACGGACCCGGTCTGCGGCCTCGACCAGGTGCTCCAGCGCCGCCCCACCGGTGGCCAGGGCCCGGGAGGCCAGGCCGCGGGCGGCTAGCCCGGCCCAGATCCGGGACCTGAGCTCGGTGGTGGCGGACAGGACGGCATCGTGGGTGGCCAGTCGCTCGGCGTAGCGCAGCACGGCACGGCCGATGCCGAAGAAGCGGACGCCGACGATGGCGACCATCAGGTACATGATTCCCGGTTGCTCGCTGGCGCGCACGATCAGCCAGCCCGACAGCGTGGTGAGGGCGGCGGCGAACAGGGCTGAGGCCGTCCCCAGGGCCGCGGCCCCCAGCACGCGCCAGCGAGTGGAGGCGATGAACGCCCCGAGCTCGCCCAACGCACCACCGGAGGTCTCGGCGAGTGAAGAATTGGACGCCTCGCCCTGGCGATCGGGCACCGGCGGCTCCTCCGGGGCGGTGGTTCCTGGCCGGCGGTGCGCCCCCTCCCCGCGGGGGCTGGCGGGCTGCCCCAGGAGCACTGTCTGATCGGCGAGGGCAGTGATCTCGGTTTCGTGGGAAGCCAGGATCACGGTTGTGGTGCCGCGCAGGTTGTCGATGAGGTTTCTGATGCGGTGCGCGTTGGCGGGATCGAGGTGGGCGGTGGGCTCGTCGAGGAGCAGCAGCCTGGCCCCGGCGGTGATGCGGGCCAGGCCCCGGGCCAGGCCCAGGCGGCGCAGCTCCCCGGGACTGAGTTGGTTCGGGTCCGCCTCGGCCAGCCCGGTCAGTCCGACTCGCGCGAGGGCGTGGTGGGCGGAGGCGGTGTCGTGGGCGTAGAGCTGGATCTCGTCGAGGACGGTTTCGCCGACGGTGTGGATGTGCTGAGGCACCCAGGCCACTGCAGCCGGGTCGATCCCGTGGATGGTTCCTTTTTGGGCTTCGATGGTTCCGGCGAGGACCCCGAGCAGGGTGGATTTGCCGCTGCCGCTGGGGCCTTCGACGCTGGTGATGGTTCCGCCGAAAATTTCGGCGTCGAGACCGGATACTGCTGGGGAGGCCCGTCCTGGGTAGCGCACGACCACGCCGCTGATCCGCACCAGGGGTGCCTGGTCCGCCGGAGTGTCCGGCCGGGGGTTGATCGTTGCGGGGTTCGATTCCGGCGGCGTCGTTCTGCGGATGTCGGGGGCCGGGGACTCGGCGACGATCTCCCGGGAGCGATGCAGGGCTGCCATGCCGTCCTGGGAGGCGTGGAAGGCTGCGCCGAGGTCGCGGAAGGGGGCGAAGCATTCAGGGGCGAGGATGAGGGCAACGAGCCCCACCAGGAGGTCGAGGTCACCGTAAACGAGACGCACGCCGACGAACACCGCCACGACGGCGACCGAGAGCGTGGCGATCAGCTCGAGCACCAGCGCGGAGAGGAAAGCGGTGCGCAGCGTCACCATGGTCGTGTGCCGGTGCTGCTCGGAGACATCGCGCAACGCCGCAGCCTGCTCCTCGATCCGCCCCAGGCCCACGAGGACGGGCAGTCCACGGGCGAGTTCGACCAGGTGGTGGGAGAGCCGTTGAAGAACGGCGGAAGACTCCCCGGCCTTGTCCTGGGAGTGCAGTCCGATCAGTGCCATGAACACCGGGATCAGGGGCACGGTGAGCACGATGATGAGGGCGCTGACCCAGTCGGCGGCCAGAATCCTCGCCCCGACCAGCAGAGGCACGGCGGCGGCGGCGGTGACCGAGGGCAGCACGCGCGCGTAGTAGTCGTCGAGGGCGTCGAGGCCGATGGTGCCCACGGTGGTCGTGGCGCCGACGTCGTGGCCACCACCGGCCATGAGGCCGGTGGCGAGTTCTCGGCGCAGCCCCCGCTTCGCCCGACCGGCGGCGCGGACGGCGACGACCTGGGTGGCCCAGGTGGTTCCGGCACGCAGCAACCCGGCGCCGATCCCGACCAGCAGAGCCCGTTGCCAGGCCGCCGTGTCATGAGCGATGACCCCGACGATGCCGCGAGCCAGGGCTTCGGCCATGCCGATCAGGGCCAGAGCCTTGAGCGCTCCTAGGAGGCTGAGGGTAAAGACTGTTGCAGAGCCGCCGGGGCCCAGTGGGGGACGTTTCATGCCTGCCTGTTCCCGTCCGCGCCTCTCCCCGGCACACCCTCACGTGGGGTGCCCGTGGCGAGTTTCGGGGCAACGGCGGGAAGGACGGGGTGGGGGGCGGGAAGATGGCCGGTGGTCAGGCGCCGGCGGAACACCCAGTAGCTCCAGCCCTGAGCGAGCAGCACCGCGGGCAAGCCGATGGCCGCCACGACGGTCATGACCCCCAGGGTGTAGTCGCTGCTGGAGGCATTGGCCACCGTCAGGTGGTGGGCGGGGTCGATCGTGGAGGGCAGGACCACGGGGTAGACGTTGGCGAAGATTGAGGTAAGACCGCAGAACAGCAGTGCGGCGGAACCGGCGAAGGCGCGGCCTTCCCGGCCCAGGCGGGCGCTGGTCCACCCGAAGAGCGCGGCGACGACCGCGACACCGACCAGGGGCCAGGTCCAGGCCGTGTCGTGGAGCACTTGAACGGCCAACACCCACACGGTGAGCGGCACCAGCGCAGCCGGACCGAAGCGGAGGAGGAACCGGCGGGCACGCACCCGGACCGGGCCCTCGGTCTTCAGTCCCAGGAAGGCCGCGGCGTGCACGAGGCAGAACCCGACCAGCGCCAGCCCCCCGAGCAGCGCGTAGGGCGTGAGCCAGGCGAAGGCCCCGCCGACGCGGTCGCCGTTAGCGTTCAGCGGCAGACCCGTAGTGGTCAAAGCCAAGGCAGCACCTAGCCCGAAGGCGACCAGGAACGACCCCATCCCCAAGGCCCGGTCCACCCACCGCCGCCACCGGTCGCTGTGGACCTTCCCGCGGTACTCGATGGACACCGCCCGGAAAATCAGCCCGACCAGGACGAACACGAAGGGGACGTACAGGGCAGAGAACAAGGAGGCGTACCAGTCGGGGAAGGCGGCGAAGAGCCCGGCGGCTGCAGTGATCAGCCACACCTCGTTGCCGTCCCACACCGGGCCGATGGTATTGAGCATCTGCCGGCGCTGGCGCTCATCGCGGGTACTGGTAAGCATGAGCATCCCCACGCCCAGGTCGAAGCCGTCCAGGAGGATGAACCCGGTCCACAGCACCGCGATGGCGATGAACCAGAGAGTGGGAAGCAGTTCCATGTCAGGGGCCGTTCTGTGGTCGTCGGGCTCAGTAGGCGAAGGCCAGCACGTCATCGCGCCGACCGGTCATGCCCTCGGGATGGGCGGGGTCATCTTCGTGGTGGGCGAGCTCGGGCATGGCCGAGGCGACCCCGCCGCGCACGTAGCGCACGAGCAGCATCGTCTCCACCACCAGCAGGACCGCGTAGATCAGCCCGAGGGTGACCAGGGAGAAAAGGATCTCCTCCCCGCTGACTCCCGGGGAGACGGCAGCGGCGGTGTACATGTACACCCCGTCCACACCACTGGGGTTGGGATTCGGGACGACCACGAACGGTTGCCGCCCCATCTCGGTGAACACCCACCCGGCAATGTTGGCCCCGAAGGGTGCCAGGATGGAGGCCACCGCCACCCACATCAAGGGCTTGGAAGCCGGGACGGTGCCCTTCCGTGTGATCCACAGCGCCAGCGCCGCGAACCCCGCGGCGAGCATGCCGAAGCCGATCATCAGGCGGAACCCCCAGTAGGTGACCTCCATCAGGGGCAGGTAGTCGATCTTCTGGCCGGCCCGTTGCCCGTACATGGGGTCCTCAGGCAGGTGGGTGCCGTAGGCGGCCTCGTACTGTGGGATGAGGGTGTTCACGCCCTTGACTTCGGTGTCAAAGTCCCCGTGGGCCAGAAACGACAACAGGCCCGGGATCTCGATGACGTTGGTCACCTGGTCACAGTCCTGGGCTCCCAGCGGGCCCACCGCCAGCACCGAAAAGCTGGTGCCATCGTGGCAGGCCGCCTCAGCGGCAGCCATCTTCAGCGGTTGCTGCTCGAACATCAGCTTGCCCTGCAGGTCCCCGGTGGCGGCGACCCCGCCGAAGGCGACGGCGGCGACCACCGCACCGATGCGCAGACTGGACAGCCACACCGCGTGGTCGACCCGGTCCCGCCCGGGAATATCGGCCCGCTCCCCCACAACCACGGCACCGGAATCGTCGACGGTGTCGATGTTGTCCCGGCGGCGCTGCCACAGCTGGTACCAGGAAACCCCAATCAGGAACGCCGCGCCCACTGCCACCGCTCCGGCCAGAGTGTGGGAGTAGGCCACCAGGGCCGTGTTATTGGTCAGCACCGCCCACACGTCGTTCATCACAGGGCGGCCGTCCACCATCTCCACGCCCACCGGGTGCTGCATCCAGGAGTTGGCGACGATGATGAAAAAGGCCGAAACCACGGAGCCCAGCACCGCGGTCCACAGCGTGGCCAGGTGCAGCTTCTTGGGCAGGCGATCCCAGCCGAAGATCCACAGGCCCAGGAAGGTGGACTCGAAGAAGAAGGCGAGCAGGCCCTCCATCGCCAACGGTGCCCCGAAGACATCGCCGACGAAGCGGGAGTACTCGCTCCAGGCCATCCCGAACTGGAACTCCTGCACCAACCCGGTGGCCACGCCCATGATGAAGTTGATCAGGTAGAGCTTGCCCCAGAACTTCGTCATCCGCAGCCAACGCCCGTTGCCGGTACGCACCCACATCGTCTGCATGAGCGCCACCAGCAGACCCAGCCCGAGCGTGAGCGGGACCATCACGAAGTGGTAGACGGTGGTGATCCCGAACTGCCACCGGGCGATCTCCAACGGATCCATGGGTTGTCCCCCAAGCCTGTTTACAGTGGTGTAGAAGTAATTCTACGAGTCGTAGAACTACTTCTACACCACTGTAGAACACGTGGGTCGGTCCGCTAGAATCAGCCGGTGGCAACCAACGAATCGAAACGTGCAACCTCCTTAGGTGACCTGGAGCGATCCATCATGGAGATCCTCTGGCAGGCGGACACCCCCCTGTCGGCTTACGACCTTCAGGACCAGCTCCCCCTAGCCACCGACAGCGGCCGCCCCCGCGCCGCCACCACCGTGCTCACCGTCCTGTCCCGCCTGGAGCGCAAAGGCTTCGTCACACGGGAACGCACCTTCCGCCCCCACCGCTACTTACCTGCGGCCTCCCGGGAGGAGCACATGGCCTCCCTCATGCACGAGGTCCTCGGAACAGCCAACGACCGGGCCGCCGTACTCGAACGCTTCGTCGGGGGCGTCAGTTCCGAGGAAGCACAAACGCTGCGGCGCCTCCTCGACGACCACTGAGTCCATGTGATCAGCGCCTCGATCGCCCTCGCGGCATTTGCCCTCGCCCTGGCCTGGCCCGTCCCAATCCTTCTCTCGCACGCCAAGTGGCCGACCTGCGCCCCCGCCACCGCACTGGTGCTCTGGCAGGCCGTCGCCCTGGCCGGCGGGCTGTCGATGCTCGGGGCCTTGCTCACCTTCGGCCTGACCCCTTTTGGGCCGGACCTGGTCACGGGCGGCATCAGCTTCGCCGCCAGCTTCTTGGGAGATCAGCCATGGGTGCCCGCAGGCCCGATGCACATCCTCGCGCTGTCCGGAGCAGTTCTGCTCGGCGGGCATCTGCTGCTGAACCTGATCGTCACGATTGTGCGCGCCGAACGCGATCGTCGGCGCCATGCCCAGCTGGTCCTGCTCCTGAGCACACCGCTGCCCGAGGCCCCCGGCACCCGGCTCCTCGACAACCCCGCCCCGATCGCCTACTGCCTCCCCGGGGCGTTCACCACGATGACCGTCCTCTCTGCCGGACTGCTGTCACTGCTCGATGAAAACGAGCTGGACGCGGTGATCGAGCACGAGAAGGCGCATGCCACCCAACGCCATGACATCGTGCTCATGCTATTCCGCGCCTGGAGGGCTTCCCTGCCCTGGTTCCCCATCGCCGACCGCGCCCACCGCGAAGTCGGGCTCCTCGTCGAGATGCTCGCCGACGACAGCGCCCGCCGGAGCGTCGACGACCGTACCCTCGCCCGAGCCGTCGTCCTTGTCAGCACCGGTGGATTCGCTGCTCCCTCGCACCGCTTCCAAGGCACCTGGACAGGAACGGCCCCTACCGAGGATGCTCGTCATCGCATCCTGCGGCTGGAGGCCACACCCCTGCCGACGGGGCAAAAAGCAACAGTCATCGGCGCAGCCGCTGCGCTCATCTCCGTGCCCACCATCTTGTTGCTCGCCCCCGGCCTCACCAACCTGTTCGACTGACCACAGGCGCGAACCACGCTGGCTGCCACGGCAACATCTGACCCACGACAGGGCGCCCTGACATCGGTATCTACCGCGTCACATGAGGTACCTCAGCGCCACTCTGCCGCCACCGAACCAGGAACCTCGAACCGGAGGGCGGCAGCTCTGCGCGTCATACAGCGTTGCGTCCCCGCACGACGCCGCATTAACGGGAGCGAAGACGTATCCTCAGGAGAATTGTCCGTGCTCCTACGCGCACACCAATGTTTGATGCCTGCGGTCCGTTGCTCGATCTTTCCGTCGCTGCCTGCGACGTCCTGGGGGAAACACCATCATGCCCCGCGACTCCTCTCGCCGCCCTGCCAAGCCCGACCTCCGTCACCGCGCCTCCTCGCCGGTGAGCGCCCTCGCCGCGTTCTCGGCCCTCGTGGCGCTGAGCGTGGCCGTCAGCTCGGGCGTCACTCCGGGGGCCGGCGAAGAACGAGGGGCTGCCTTCGGGGCGTCGGCGGGTTCCTCGACGTCCTCGGAGCGGTCGGACAGCGGGTGGAGCCTCTTCGCGTCAGGTCAGGAGCGGCAGCACCCCCCGGCGGCACCGCTGCGGCAAAACCGTTCCACCTCGCCCGTCCGTGACGGCGCCACGGGCAACGGCTCCTGGCGCCAAGGCACCGGCCCGGGCGACGGCGACCGGAACGCGGCCTCGACGGTGCGCCCGGGGCGGCACGCACCGAGGCTGTACTCGGGCGAGCTTCCCGTCAACACCCTCATCGCCCCCACCACTCCCGGGGCCGTCCTGACCGGGGGCACCTTCGGGTGGCGGATCGCCCCCGATCGCGGCGACCGCGAGTTCCATAACGGCACCGACGTTTCCGCCGCCGCAGGGCTGCCGGTCGTGGCGGCCGCCGAGGGCGAGGTGACGGCCGTGTTCTGGGACGTCTGGGGCGGCAACCGTGTGGAGGTCACCCACGCGGACGGACTGAGAACCACCTACAACCACCTCCAGGACGTCAGGGTGGCCACCGGTGACCGGCTGACCGCGTCCGAGCAGCTCGGTTCCGTCGGTGCCACCGGAACCCGGGTCACGGGACCAAACCTGCACCTCGAGACCTGGGTCGACGGGCAGGCCGTGGACCCCCAGTCCTTCGACTGGGTCGACGGCCTCCGCGTCATTCCCGCCTCCCGCAGCAAGTACTCCTTGGAGGTGCCCGTGCCGGCTCTCCCGGAGGACGAGACCGCCGCCAAGAAAAAGGCCGCCTCAGGCGAAGAGACTGCCGATCAGAAGAAGGTCGCCCAAAGGAAGGCTGCCGAGCAGAAGGCCGCTGCGACCAAGAAGGTCACGAAGGAGCCACAGCCCACGGCCGAGCCTTCCGCTCCTGCAAAACCCAGCCCCACACCGACTCCTGCACCGCCAGCAGCGCAAAAGCCCACGGCCCCCCAGACCAAGCCGGTAAAGCCCGCCAAACCAGCACCTGCTGCGACCCCGCCCGGGCCCCTAACGGCACCGTCCAAGCCGGCACCGCCCAAACCG